>DBPQ01000081.1:0-1438 GCA_002304945.1 Actinomycetales bacterium UBA1416
GAGCACATGTTCCTCGGCGACCGGCGCCAGCTCGTGGAGAACGTCATCCTTGCCAAGGACGACGCCGAGCGCCAGGCCGCCTTCGACGCGCTCCGCCCGCTCCAGAAGGCCGACTTCGTCGAGATCCTCGAGGCGATGGATGGGCTGACCGTCACCATCCGGCTCATCGACCCGCCGCTGCACGAGTTCCTCCCGGACCTCACCACGCTCGCGGTGCGCAAGGCGCTCGCCGAGGACAAGGGCACCACTGACGCGGAGATCGACCTGCTCTTCACCGCGGTCCACCGCATGCACGAGGCGAACCCGATGCTGGGCCTGCGCGGCGTGCGCCTCGGCCTCGTGATCCCGGGCCTGTTCGACCTGCAGATCCGCGCCATCGCCGAGGCCCAGGCCGAGCGAGTCAAGGCCGGGGGAACGCCGAAGGCGGAGATCATGGTCCCGCTCGTCGGCGATGTCAAGGAGCTCGCCATCATCCGCGAGCGCGCCACCGCCATCCTCACGGAGGTGGCCGCGGCGGAGGGCGTCGAGCTGGAGATCCCGATCGGCGCGATGATCGAGCTGCCGCGTGCGGCCATCACCTCGGCGCGCATCGCGGAGGAGTCCGACTTCTTCTCCTTCGGCACGAACGATCTCACCCAGACGACGTGGGGCTTCTCCCGCGACGACGTGGAGGGCGCCTTCTTCTCGGAGTACCTGGAAGCCGGCATCTTCGCGGTCTCGCCGTTCGAGACGATCGACGTCAAGGGCGTCGGCGAGCTGGTGCGGGCCGGCGTGAACGGCTCCCGCTCCACCAAGCCGGAGATCCACCTGGGCGTGTGCGGCGAGCACGGCGGCGACCCCGAGTCCATCCACTTCTTCAACGAGGTGGGCGTGGACTACGTGTCCTGCTCGCCGTTCCGCGTGCCNNGTGGCCCGGCTCGAGGCCGGCCGGGCGTCGCTGGAGACCAGCGGGTACGCCACCGCCTGACCCACTCCCGGACGGGGCCCGCGCCACATCGGCGCGGGCCCCGTTCCTTCTCCCACTGGGTGTGAGGAACGCCACATGCGAACCTAAGTAAGGCGGACCTAAGTCCCCTGCCGAATTACGCAACACCCCCCTATCGTTAAACCGTGAGTCTCTCCGAGTGCCGCTCCCGCCAGCGGGTCCGCATCCTCAGCCTCGGCATCGCCGGGGACGATGCGCTGCGGCTGACCGAGATGGGACTGCGGCACGGCACGGTGGTCCGCGTGACCCACCGCGGCGCCTTCGGCAGCGTGGTCGTGGCGGTGGGCGGCGCACGGGTCGCCGTCGACGGCGGGACGGCCCGGGCGGTCGGCGTCGAGCCGGCGTGAGCTGCCCCCACTGCGCCGTCCGCGCACCGGCCATGTCTGCCACCCGCCCCGCCACCGTCGCCCTCGTCGGGAACCCGAACGTGGGGAAGTCCTGCCTGTTCAACGC
>DBPQ01000081.1:1479-19111 GCA_002304945.1 Actinomycetales bacterium UBA1416
CTCCTCGACCTGCCCGGGACGTACTCGCTGCTCGCCCGCTCCCCGGATGAGCAGGTCACAACGGACACCCTCGCCGGGCGGCTCGGCGACGGCGTCGACCTGGCGGTCGTCCTGCTGGACGCCACCGCCGTGCCGCGCTCGCTCTACCTGCTCGGGCAGGTCGCGCAGACCGGCACCCCGGTGGTCGGCGTGCTCACCCGGACCGACCTCGCGCCCGCTGACCCCCGCCGCTTCACCGAGGTGCTCGGCGTGCCGGTCCTCGCCCTCGATCCGCGCGACGGCACGGGCGCCCTCGCGGAGACGGTGACCGCTGCCCTCGCGCACCCCACCCACGTCCGGGGGATCAGCGCGGACCCCGAGGCCCCGGGCCACCCCACCGCGCACCGCGACCCCGCCGTCCCGCCGGTCACCGCGCAGCTCGCCCGCTCCGAGGCGCTGTTCGCCTGGGTGGAGGAAGCGCGCGCCGCGCTCGGCCTGCCCTCCGAGCACCCCGCCCGCACCCGCTCCGACCGGATCGACGACGTCCTCCTGCACCCCTGGATCGGGGTACCCGTCTTCGCCGTGGTGATGTGGGCCCTGTTCCAGCTGGCCACGACCGTGGCCGCGCCCGTGATGGCGTGGGCGGGCGGGCTCGTCACCGGACCCGTCGCCGCCGCGGCGACCACCGCGCTCGGCTGGGTGGGTCTCGCCGGCACCGCCGTCGAGGGGCTCGTGGTGGACGGCGTGATCGCCGGGGTCGGGACCGTGGTGTCGTTCGCGCCGCTCATGGCGATGATGTTCCTCGCGATCGCCGTCCTCGACGACTCCGGCTACCTCGCCCGCGCGGCCTTCGTCGCTGACCGGGCGATGCGGGCCATCGGCCTGGACGGCCGGGCCATCCTGCCTCTCATCGTCGGGTTCGGGTGCAATGTGCCGGCGCTCGCCGCCGTGCGCACTCTTCCCGACGCCCGGCAGCGCACCGTCACGGCGATCCTGGTGCCCTACACCTCGTGTGCCGCCCGGCTGACCGTGTACGTGATGCTCGGCGCGGCCTTCTTCCCGCGCCATGCCGGAACCGTGATCTTCCTGATGTACGTCCTGTCCATGGTGCTCGTCATCCTCGCGGGGCTCGCCCTGCGGCGCTCCAGCAGCATGAGCGCGCCGTTGCTCATGGTGCTGCCCGCCTACCAGTTCCCACGCGCCGGCGCCCTCCTCTCCCTCACGTGGCAACGCACGCGGGGATTCGTGACCGGGGCGGGGCGCATCATCGTCCTCGTCCTGACGGCCATGTGGGTCCTCATGGCGATCCCGGTGAGCGGGGAGCACCGCATCGCGGACGTGCCCGTGCAGGACTCGCTCTACGGTGCGGCCGCCGAGGCAGTTGCCCCGGTGTTCGCCCCGGCCGGCTTCGACAGCTGGGAGGCGAGTGCGGCGCTCATCACGGGGTTCGTGGCCAAGGAGGTGGTGGTGGGCTCCTTCGCCCAGTCCTTCGCGGTGGCCGAGCCGGCGGATCCGGGAAGTCCCACGGACCTCGGGAGCCGCCTGCGGGAGACGTTCGACGAGAGCTCCGGCGGCCACGGCGCGGCAGCGGCCCTCGCGTTCATGGTGTTCGTGCTCGCCTACACCCCGTGCGTCGCCACCCTGGCGGAACAGAAGCGCATCCTGGGGTGGCGGATCACCGGCGCCGCCATGGCGGCGCAGCTCGCGGTCGCGTGGCTCCTCGCCACCGCCGTCTTCCAGGCGATGCGGGTGATCCTGTGAACCTGCTCGACCTGCTCCGCCGCGGTGCCACCATCGACGCCGCGGCCTCCGGCGCGGGCCTCGACCGCGAGATGGCCGCGATCATGGTGGACCACTACCAGCGGGCCGGCCTCATCGAGCTGCCCCGGGCCGCCGCGTGCACCGACTGCGGCACCACCGCCCGGCGCCCGCTGGGCTGCGCGGGCTGCCCGTTCGCCGAGCCGCGACGGGCCGGATAGCGGGACGCCGGCCCCTCGACAGCCGCCGGGGTGCGAGACTGCGAGGCGTGACGACGACGTTGACTGGCTTCGTTCCCGACCTCCGTGCCGCCCTGCGGGGCGAGGTGGACGACTCGGACCGGCGCCGTGCCGAGTACTCGACCGACGCCTCGAACTACCGGGTGGTCCCCCAGGTGGTCGCCTACCCGTGGGACGCGGCCGACGTCGCCGCCTGCCTCGAGGTGGCCCGGCAGCACGGCGTGCCCCTCACCTCCCGCGGGGCGGGCACCTCGGTGGCGGGCAACGCCGTCGGGACCGGCCTGGTGCTCGACTTCAGCCGCCACATGAACCGCATCCACGCCCTCGACCCGGAGGCGCGCACCGCCGTCGTCGAGCCCGGCGTGGTGATGGCGGCGCTCCAGGACGCGGCGGCACCGCACGGCCTCCGGTTCGGCCCGGACCCCTCGACGTGGACTCGGGCCACGCTCGGCGGGATGATCGGCAACAACGCCTGCGGGCCACGGGCCGTCGCCTACGGGCGGACGGCCGACAACGTCGTCGCCCTCGACATCCTCGACGGCACGGGCCGGGCGATCCACGCGGCCCGTGACCTCGCGGTGGTCCCGGGGCTGGGTGACCTGGTGGACGCGAACCTCGCCACCATCCGCACGCAGTTCGGGCGGTTCAAGCGGCAGGTCTCCGGGTACTCCCTCGAGCACCTGCTCCCCGAGAACGGCACCCACCTGGCCCGGATGCTCTCGGGCAGCGAGGGCACGCTGGGCGTGATCACCGCCGCCACCGTGGACCTCGTCCCGATCCCGTCCCAGCCCGTGCTCGTGGTGCTCGGCTACCCGGACATGCCCGCCGCCGCCGACGCCGTCCCCGCCCTGCTCGCCCACCAGCCGCTCGCCATCGAGGGCATCGATGCCCGCCTCATCGACGTGGTGCGCCGCCGGCGCGGCGAGGACGCCGTCCCCCCGCTGCCCGAGGGGGCCGGGTGGCTCCTCATCGAGGTGGGCGGCCCCGATCCCGCGAGCGCCATGGACGCTGCCCGCGCGCTCGCCGCCGACGGCGGCACGTCCGCCGTCACCATCCACCCCGCCGGCCCCGAGGCGACCGCCCTGTGGCGGATCCGCGCCGATGGCGCGGGCCTGGGGGGCCGCACTCCCGCCGGCGAACCCGCGTGGCCGGGGTGGGAGGACGCCGCCGTCCCGCCGGAGCAGCTGGGCGGGTACCTGCGCGGGTTCGAGGCGCTCCTCGACGCCCACGGCCTCGACGGGCTCCTCTACGGCCACTTCGGGGACGGGTGCGTGCACGTGCGCGTCGACTTCCCCATCCGGGACGCCTCCGGCATCCCCGCCACGAAGCGATTCCTGCACGAGGCCGCGGACCTCGCCGTCGCCCACGGCGGCTCCCTGTCCGGGGAGCACGGGGACGGGCGGGCGCGCAGCGAACTGCTGCCGAAGATGTACGCCCCGGAGGCCCTCGCCCTGTTCGGGCAGGTGAAGGGTCTCTTCGACCCCGACGGGCGGCTGAACCCCGGGATCATCACCGATCCGGAGCCGCTCGACGTGAACCTGCGCCGCCCGGCCGCCCGGCGAACCGGGTCGCGCGGCTTCTCCTTCTCCCACGACGACCACGACTTCACGACCGCCGTGCACCGGTGCACCGGCGTGGGCAAGTGCCGGGCGGACAACTCGGGTGCGGGTGGCTTCATGTGCCCCAGCTACCAGGCGACGAGGGACGAGAAGGACGCCACCCGCGGCCGCGCCCGGGTGCTCCAGGAGGTCACGAACGGCTCCCTGCTGTACCGCTGGAACTCCGAGGAGGTGCGCGAGTCCCTTGACCTGTGCCTCGCCTGCAAGGCCTGCTCCTCGGACTGCCCCGCCGGCGTGGACATGGCGAAGTACCGCTCCGAGGTCCTGTACCGCTCGTGGAAGGGCCGGATCCGGCCCATCACCCACTACCTGCTCGGCAAGCTGCCCCTCTGGGGCCACCTGGTCACCGGCGTCCCGGGCCTCGCCTCCCTCGCCAACCTCGCCTTCCGCTTCCGCCCGCTCACGACGGCGGTACTGAAGGTCGGTGGCATGGACACGCGCCGGAGCATGGTGGCGTTCGAGACCGCCCCGCTCGCGCCCTGGTGGGAGCGCCGCGCGCGCGAACGGGCGGAGGCCGCCGTCGCCGGCGAGGCCAGTTCGGCGGGCATGGGCCGGCCGGTGCTCGTGTGGGCGGACTCCTTCTCCCACACCCTCGACTCCGGGCCCGCGAAGGCGCTCGTCGAGCTGCTGGAGAACGCGGGGTACGACGTCATGCTCGCGCCGGCCGACGCGTGCTGCGGGCTCACCTGGATCACCACCGGTCAGCTGGACGTCGCGAAGCGGAAGCAGCGCCACCTCCTCGACCTCCTCGGGCCGCTCGCCGTCAACGGCATCCCGATCGTCGGGGTCGAGCCGAGCTGCACGGCGGTCCTGCGGGACGACATGGTCGACCTCCTGCCGGACGACCCGCGCGCGGTGGCCGTCTCCCGCGCCACCTTCACGCTCGCGGAGCTCCTCACCCATCCCGAGTTCGGCCCGGGGGACAGGTGGTCGCCCCCGGATCTCACCGGGCTCGAGGTCGTGGCCCAGCCGCACTGCCACCACTACTCCGTGATGGGGTGGGATGCGGACGCCCAGCTCCTCCGCGACGCCGGCGCCCAGCTCACCACCCTGACCGGCTGCTGCGGGCTCGCCGGGAACTTCGGCATGGAGGCGGGCCACTACGAGGTGTCCGTGGCCGTGGCGGAGAACTCGCTCCTGCCGGCCCTGCGGGACAAGCCTGGGGCGGTGTACCTCGCCGACGGCTTCTCCTGCCGGACCCAGGCCGCGCAGCTCGCGGACCGGCACGGCGTCCACCTGGCTGAACTGTTGCTGCGTGGCCGCCCCTGAACGTCCATGCAAGAATGAGATCCTCCCGATCCCACCACTTTCCGTCAGGTAGCTGAATGTTGCTGTTCGAGTTCGACCAGGGGCAACTCTTCCCCACCCAGTTCGGGTGGCGTTCTCCCGAGGACATCGATCCCGAGGTGATGGCGGCCGTGCGTGACCAGGTGCTCCAGCTCATCGGACGGCCGCTCTTCCCGATTCAATGGACCGGGGCCGAGGGCTCCCACGCGGCACGCCGCGAGCCCAACCGTCTGGTCGCGATGGACGCCTCCGGGCAGGTGGTGAGCGTCGAGGTGGTGGCCGCGTTGGACTCGGTGGGCCTCGTCGACGCCCTCGCGCGCTCCGGCCGCACGGCCGCGCTCGGGTGGCTCGACCTCGCCGACCTCTACCCGCGTGGTGCGGCCGTGTTCCGCCGTGACTGGAACGTGTTCCGCGAGTCCCTGCCGCCACGGCCGATCCCCGGCCCCCGGCTGTACGTGGTCACCGGGCGGGTGGCCGACGACGTGCGGCCGGCCCTCGAACTGCTCGCCGACTCGGGCGTGGAGGTGTTCGAGGTCTCCCAGCGCGAGCTGGCGAACGGGCGCCGCTTCATCGAGGTCACCGAGCCCTTCCGCGTCACCGTTCCCACCCTGAACGCCTGGGCGGCGCTCGCTGCCGGACGCCGTCCCGGCCTGGTGCTCGACCACGACGAGGACATCCGGCGGCTGCTGTCCGTGGCCCCGGACGGGCAGAACATCGACGCCGACATCGTCGAGACCCCCGGTGCCGTGCGCCCGTTCGAGGAGGACGCCGGGGAGGTCGATCCCCTCCTGCTCGCTGTCGGCGAGGCCTGCGGGGAGGACACGCCGCTGGTGTGGCACCAGCTCCGCAAGGGCCTGCGTCACGACGCCGTGCTCCGCACCGACGGGACGATCGTGCTGCCGGACGGCCGGGAGTTCACCGACCCGTCACGGGCGGCCGGCGTGGCATCCGGGCGCACCGGCGTCGACGGCTGGGCCGTGTGGCGGGTGACCGACGGCGGCCCCACCCTCGCGGAGGCGCGCGCCGAGGTCGCCGCGCCGCGGCCGCACCACGAGCCCCGTCACTGAGTCACCGCCGGACGTAGGCCCCCATCCAGCGGCGCAGCTCCGCGTAGGCGCGCGCCCGGACGGGGGCGGCGGACAGCAGCACGTCGTGGATCGCGCCGTCGAAGCGGGCGAGCGTGACGAGCTGTCCGAGTTGGGTGGAGCGGCGCGCGATCTGTGTGACGTCGAGGACGGTGTCCACGCCCCGCAGCTCCTGCGACCAGCGGGTGGTGATCAGCGTGCGGGTGGAGGACAGCACGAGGACCGGACAGGTCACCGTCAGCCCCTCGGCCACCTGCGCGTGGCCCGCGAGGATGGCGCTCAGCCAGCCGGGACGTACCGGCATGGACGGGAAGGTGCGCCACGCGTCGTTCGTGTCCCAGCCGTCGTAGAACGGGTCACCCTCCGTGCCCTCCGGGCGGGGCCCGTCCACCTCCTCGTCCCAGCCGTGGAGCACCCGGTAGTAGAAGCCGGGGTCGCCCAGGGGCAGGACGGAGGTGGGGATCCGGCGGGCGAGGGTGTCCACCAGCAGCGGCCCGGCCGAGCGGAGCAGCTGGGAGCCCTGCAGCTCCAGCCACGGGGCGTTCAGGACAAGGGCCCGCAGCGCCCCGGGGTGGCGGTGGGCCCACAGGGCCGCGGTGAGGCCGCCCGTCGAGTGCCCCATCAGCACCAGGTCGGTGCCCACGCCCTGCTCCTGGCGCACCACGTCGAGGGCCGCGTGCAGGTCCTCGTCATAGGTCGACAGGCTGGCCATGTAGCCGGGCAGCTGGTGCTCCCGGAGCGACCGCCCGTACTTGCGCAGGTCCAGGGCGTAGAAGGCCCCGCCCCCGGCGGCCACCTCGCGGGCGAGCTCCCGCTGGTGGAAGTAGTCGTTCCAGCCGTGCAGGTACAGCAGGGCGAACGACGGCGCCGCCGGGGTTCCGGGGAGTGCCCCGGGGTCGTCTGCGGGCCGGTGCCGGACGAGGGTGGCGACCACCTCGCCCTCGTCGTCGTCGAGGAGGGGGAGGGTGCGGGCCTCGAAGCCCGCCCCGAGCACGTCGGGTTGCCAACTCATGTCTCCATTGTCGCGCTCCGGCGGCCCCGCCGCAGGTCAGCGCGTCAGCGGTGGAGCCAGGTCCGCTCGGCGGAGCGGAGGAAGCGGCCGAGGAGCGCCGAGACCTGGTCGTGCTCCACGAGGAAGCCGTCGTGGCCGCAGTCCGAGCGGATCCACTGCAGGGGCTCGGCGTGCGGGGCGTGCCGCACCACCTGCTCCAGCTCGTGGGGGAGGAAGAGCCGGTCGGTGTCCACCCCGATCACCAGCACGCGGGCCTGGATCTGCGACAGGGCGATGTCCACCCCGCCGCGGTCCCGGCCCACGTCGTGCGTCATCATGGCGCGCGTGATCGCGAGGTAGGAGTTGGCGTCGAAGCGGCGCGCCAGCTTCCAGCCCGCGTGGTCCAGGTAGGACTCCACGGCGTAGCGGCCACCCTCGAGCGGTTCCTCCGCGTGCTGCTGCAACCGGTAGAAGCGGTCCTGCAGCTCGGCGGCCGAGCGGTAGGAGACGTGCGCGATCTGGCGGGCGAGAGCGAGTCCGGCGGCCGGTCCGTGGCCCACGGGGGCGTCGTAGTAGTCCCCGCCGCGGAAGTTCGGGTCCCCCTGGATGGCCAGGATCTGGGTGTGGGCGAGGGCGAGCTGCTCGGCGGACGTGGCGGCGTTCGAGGCGATGACGGCGAGCCGGCCCACCCGCTCCGGGAACTGGATCGCCCACTCGACCGCCCGCTGGCCGCCCATGGAGGCGCCCACCACGAGCGCCCACCGACGCACGCCGAGGTGGTCGGCGAGGAGCGCCTCGGCCGCCACCTGGTCCCGGGCCGTGACCTGGGGGAAACGCGAGCCCCAGGGGGCGCCGTCAGGCGCCGTCGACGCCGGGCCCGTGGTCCCCTGGCAACCGCCGAGGATGTTGGGGGCCACCACGTAGTAGCGGGAGGTGTCGATGGCCTTGCCGGGGCCGACGACGGCCTCCCACCACCCGGCCGTCGGGTGGCCGTCCCCGGCGGGGCCGACGACGTGGGAGTCCCCGGTCAGGGCGTGCAGCACGAGCACCGCGTTGTCGCCGGCCTCGTTGAGTTCGCCCCAGGTCTCGTAGGCGACGGTCACGGGGAGCTGCCGCCCGGTGTCCAGCAGGATCTCGCCGATGTCCACGAACCGGCGCCCACCCACCGGGTCCCCCTCCCGCCACGCACCGGTGGCGGGAAGGGTGGCCGGATCGACCGTCTGCCGGCTCATGCCGCGCTTTCGTCCGTGGAGGCGGGGGTGGCGGCGCTGGGGGCGGAGGGAACGGCGGGCAGGGACCGCACCGCCTCGAAGCCCTTCTCCAGGTCGGCGACGATGTCCGCGACGTCCTCGATGCCCACCGAGAGCCGCACGAGGCCCGGGTTGACGCCGGTGCTCAGCTGCTCCGCCGCGGTGAGCTGGGAGTGCGTGGTGGAGGCGGGGTGGATGACGAGCGAGCGGACGTCCCCGATGTTGGCGACCAGCGAGTGCAGCTCGAGGGCGTCCACGAATGCCTTGCCGGCGCGCAGGCCCCCGGCGAGGGTGAAGGCGAGGACGCCGCCGGAGCCCTTCGGGGAGTACTTGCGTGCCCGGTCGTACCAGGGGGAGGACTCGAGTCCGGAGTAGGCCACGGCGGTCACGCCGTCCTGGGCCTCGAGCCAGCGGGCCACCGCCAGGGCGTTGTCGCTGTGGCGCTGGACGCGCAGCGAGAGGGTCTCGATGCCCTGGGCGAGGAGGAAGGCGTTGAACGGGGCGATCGCGGCGCCCAGGTCACGCAGGCCCTGCAACCGCGCCTTCAGGATGAAGGAGAGATTCACGCCGAACACCCCGTCGGCGCCGAGGTCCCGGGAGTACACGAGCCCGTGGTAGGACTCGTCGGGCTCGTTGAACTGCGGGAAGCGGTCCGGGTGCGCCCCGAAGTCGAAGCGACCGGCGTCGACGATGGCGCCGCCGATGGCCGAGCCGTGCCCGCCGAGGAACTTGGTGGCCGAGTGGATCACGATGTCCGCACCCCACTCGAGCGGGCGGATCAGGTAGGGCGTGGCGATCGTGTTGTCGATGACGAGCGGCACACCCACCTCGTGGGCCACCGCGGCGATCGGCTCGATGTCCAGGACGTCCTGCTTGGGGTTGGAGATGGCCTCCCCGAAGAAGGCGATCGTGTTCGGCCGGGCCGCGGCGCGCCACTGCTCGGGGTCGTCCGGGTTCGCCACGAACGTGGTCTCGATGCCGAGCTTCGGAAGGGTGTGGTGGAACAGGTTGTAGGTGCCGCCGTAGAGCGACGGCGAGGCGACGATGTGGCTACCCGCCCCGCCGAGGGTGAGGATCGTGAGAGTCTCCGCCGCCTGCCCGGAGGCGACGAGCAGGGCGCCGATGCCACCCTCCAGGGCCGCGAGACGGTTCTCCACCACCTCGTTGGTCGGGTTGTTGAGCCGGGTGTAGATGGGGCCGAGCTCGGTCAGGCCGAACCGCGCGGCCGCCTGATCGGTGTCGCGGAAGACGAACGACGTCGTCTGGTAGATGGGGAGGGCGCGGGCGCCCGTCTCGGCGTCCGGCGTCTGGCCGGCGTGGATCTGCAGCGTGTCGAAGGACCAGGTGGTGCTCATGGGATGCTCCTGAAGGACTGGGGGGGGGAGGTGGGCTCACGGGTCTCCCGGTCCGCACTCGTGCTCCGGGAGGACGCGCACGCCGGTCATCTCGACGATCCGGGCACCGTTGCCGGCGGATCGCTGCCTCAGGGCAGGCCGAACGTACGCGTCAGCGGCGCATTCGACGGCGGAGGAACATGCGGGCAGCGTAGCGGCGTGACCGACTCCCGAACCACAGGCGTCCCGGATGGTGAGACCGGGGGTTCCGCAGTGCGCCTCCGCGCCCTATTGATCATATAAATGTGAATAGTGAGGAAGGAGTTCACAACTGGGACGAACCAGAGTACGCTCGGACGAGCTGCTCGATGGGGCACGTCAACCCGACACGCCGTGTCCCATGACCATCCGGAGGAACAATGTCCCGTGGCGTCCGCCTCATCGCGGTCCTCGCCGCGGCTCTCCTCGCAATTCCCGCCACCGCGCTCGCGGATCCGACCGACGAGATCGAGCAGTCCCGGGCGGCGGAGGCCACCACGGCCACCCGCATCGCGGAGCTCGAGCGGGAGCTCGCCCAGCTCACTGCCGCCCGCGAGGAGGCAGCCATCCGAGCCGGCCAGGCGAACGAGGCCTACCTGGAGGCCTCGGTGCACCTCGAGGAGGCTCGGATCGAGACCCGGGAGGCCCGGCGCGCGGCCCAGGCGGCGGCAGACGACGTCGAGGCGGCCCGCGAGTCACTCGGTGCGATCGCACAGCTCCTCTACCAGGGAGGCTCCGCCTCCCTCGCCACCCTGATGCCGTTCCTGACCACGGAGAACTTCGAGGTCGCGCTCGACTCCGCCATGTACATGGAGCAGCTCGCCACCCGGACCGAGGACGAGCTCCAACGCTTCGAGGCCCTCCAGACCGTCGCGGCCATCCTGATGGAGCGCGCCGAGCGGGCCGACGCAGCCGAACAGGCCGCGGTCGACGAGTTGGCCGTTGCCGCCGAGGTGGCCCAGCAGGAGGCCGAGGCCGCGGAGTTCCAGCTCGCCTACTCCGCCGAGCAACGCGATGCGCTCATCGCCAGCCTCGCCGAGCAGCGGGCCACGACCGTCGAGTTGGAGCGGGCCCGCCAGGACACCCTCGAGGCCGAGCGCATCGAGCGGGAGAACCTCGCCGCGATCCGCGAGGCCCAGACTGTGGCCGCCGTCGACTCCCTCGCCGCAGCCCCCGTGGCCGCCACCGAGCCGGTCCCGGTGGCAGCCGAACCGGTCGTGGAGCCCGAGCGGGACACCTCCGTCTCCCGCGACAACGAGCGGGAGGAAACGGTGCCGTCGCCGGCGCCGAGCCCGTCCCCGACGACGGCACGGCCCACCGTCTCGCCGACGCCGTCGCCGACGACGGCACGGCCCACGACGCCCGCACCCACGCCAGCGCCGAGCCCGTCCGCGACGACGGCACGGCCCACGCCGTCGCCGACGCCGAGCCCCACCACCACGACGCCCGCGCCGACGCCGACGCCGACGCCCACGCCCACCAGCGCCGCATCGCCGACGCCAGACACAGCCACCCCAACGCCGGCCGCCAACTAACGGCGCGCCTCTCACCCTCATCAGGCCGATCAGGAGGTCCCTTGTCACTCGCTCTAGGCATTGATACCGGCGGCACCTATACCGACGCCGTGGTCGTCGAATACGAAACCGGCCGCGTCATCGCCGCTGCCAAGGCGCTGACGACCAAACACGATCTGTCGCTGGGCATTGCCCACGCGATGGATGCCGTCAGACTCGACCCCAACGAGATCGGGCTGGTTTCTCTATCCACCACGCTGGCCACCAACGCCCTGGTCGAAGGGCAGGGCGCGCCCGTAGGCGCCATCCTCATCGGTTACGAGGGGCACACTGCCCCGCAGGCCAACCTGGCTGCCACCCTCAATACGCCCTATGTGGCCCTCATCGCTGGCGGCCACGACAGTAGCGGGCGCGAGCTGGCGCCGCTCGACCGCGCCGCCGCCGAACAGGCCATCTTGCAGCACAATCCGCAGGTGGCCGCCTTTGCCATTTCGGGCTATTTCGGCGCCCGCAACCCCGAACACGAGCTCGCCGTGCGCGACATCGTCCGCCGGTTGACCGACAAACCCGTCACCTGTGGGCACGAGCTGAGCACCCGGTTGGATGCTATGCGGCGCGCGACGACGGTCGCGCTCAATGCCAGCCTCATCCCCCTCGTGTGCAACCTGCTCGACGCGATGGCCGCGGCGCTGGCGGTGCGCGGCATCACCGCGCCGCTGATGGTCGTCAAGGGCGATGGCTCGCTGATCAGCGCCGACCTGGCCCGCGAGCGGCCGGTCGAGACGATCCTGTCGGGCCCGGCGGCCAGCGTCGTCGGCGCGATGGCCCTGGGCGGCCAGGACGATACCGTTGTGATTGATATGGGCGGCACGACCACCGATATCGCTGTCATCCGCGAGGGCCGCCCGGTGTTGAGCGCCGAAGGCGCGACGGTGGGGGGCTGGCGCACGATGGTTGAAGCCATCGAGGTCTATACCTGTGGGCTGGGCGGCGATAGCCAGGTGACGCGCAACGAACAGGGCAGCTTGCAGATCGGCCCGACCCGCGCGGTGCCGCTCGCCATCCTCGCCCGCACCTATCCAGAGATCGGGGCAGAGCTGCACCGCCAGGCCCAGCGCGAGCGCCAGGCGGGCGATGGCGAGTTTCTGGTGTTGCAGCGCGGCCTGTGGCCCACAACGCCCCAATCGCCCCCGTTCGAGCGCGCCTTGCAGGCCGCCCTGCAACGCGGGCCGGTTTCTGCCGAACGCCTGCGCGAGATCGTCGTTCACCCGGGCCTGTACGACCGCTACCTGAACAGGCTGTTGCGCGAGGGATTGGTGGTGCGCGCCGGGCTCACCCCCACCGACTGCGCCCACGTGCTGGGTTGGTATACTGAGTGGGATGCCACTGCCGCGCGCCTGGGCGCCACGCTGCTGGCCCGGCGCCTGGGCCTGGAGCGCGAAGAGCTCTGTCGGCGCGTTCTGGCCAAGACGGTGCAGCTTGGCGCCTATCACGCCGTGCGCGCCATCCTCGCGAGCGAAGGGTTGGCGCCCAACGGCCACGGCCTGGATGAGAGCCTGCTCGACCGCGCCCTGGGGGCGGCCAACGGCAGCCTGTTGCAGGTCGCCTTGCGCGTGGATCGCCCGCTCACTGCGATTGGCGCGCCTGCCCCCACCTATTGGCCGCGCGCCGCCGAGTTGCTCTCGGCGCCGCTGCTGGTGCCCGCACATGCGCACGTCGCCAACGCCGTCGGGGCCGTGGCGGGCAGTGTGGTGGTGCGGCTCAAGGCGCAGATCACCCCCACCGAAGATAGCGCCGGTTATATCGCCTTTGTCCCCGGGCAGCGCCGCGAGTTTGCCACCGCCGATGAGGCCATCGGCTTTGCCACCGCCTATTGCGCCGAGCGCGCCTCGGCCTCGGCACTGGCCGCAGGCGCCGCCACTGTGCGGCTCAGCACGGCGCGCCATGACCACAGCGCGCCCGTCGGCCCCGGCGCCGAGGAGGAGAGTTATCTGTTCACCGACCTCACCGTGACGGCCGCCGGGCGGCCGGCCATCGCGCCGGTGCAGAGCACCCTGGGCTCATGACGGTTGAGGAATAAACCCGGCAGCGAACGTTGTGCGCCAAACGGCGGGGACGCCGTTGCCGTCGGTATTGTAGCCCCGCGCGGAAAGAGGGCAGGGCAGGCCCTGCCCCTACAAGATAAAACTCGTAAAAACCACAATAAACCAATAACAAAATGCCAAGATCGNNCCTTGGTTCACCAACAAACTTTGCGCCCGCACCGCGCGACGATTCGACACTCGACACAACGCAGAGCGTGTTATAATAGGCGCAATCAGCTCACCAAGGAGTCATCCAATGGCCAGTACCGTACGCACCAGCCTCAAGCGCTGCGATCTCATCACGCTGGAAGGTCGTTATGATAGCGAGAGTGCGCCCCAGCTCGAACAGGCGCTCCGCGAGAGCATGGACGCCGGCAACTATCACCTCGTGTTGGATGTCGCGCAGGTCGGCTATTTTGGTAGCGCGGCGATCCGGGCNNCTGATCATGGCCTACAAAGAGTGCCGTCGCTTTAACCGTGGCGATGTGCGCCTGGCCAATGTCAATGACCGCGTCAAGCAGGTGCTGGATATGGCCGGCATTCTGCCCCTCATCCAGACGTTCGATGACACCGTCCTTGCCGTGGGCAGTTTCTGACCATGAACCGCCAGGAGGTCTGTTACGCGAGTAATCGCGCCAACCTCGGCCAGATCTCAGAGTTTGTGGCAGAGCAGGCCAGGCTGGCCGGGTTGGACGAGCATCGTATCTATGAAATCCAGATGGCTACCGACGAGGCCTGCACCAATTCCATCGAGCATGCCTATGAGGGCCAGACGGATGGCGAGATCTATGTCTGCTGTTATGTCGAAAATGCCGATTTCATCGTCCGCGTGACCGATTTTGGCCGCGAGTTCGATCCCGACCGCGTGCCCCTGCCCGATATTACGGCCCCGCTAGAAGAGCGCAGCATCGGCGGCCTNNTATGCGGCCACTGGTGGATGGGATCGAGTTCAGTTTCGATCCCGTCCAGGGCAACCAGGTCGTGCTGCGCAAACGGCGGGCGGCGGCGTGAGCCTCTCACCAGGCCGCGAGCCACATATTCTGGCAGGCAGCGGGCGCATTGATGCGCTCACGGCGCCCCAGTTGGATGAGCAGCTCAAGGCGCTGCACGCCTCTGGCGCGCGCACCATCGTCTTTNNCTACGTCAGCAGTAGCGGCCTGCGCGTGCTGTTGCTGGCAGTGCGGCGGCAACAGACCGCCGGAGGATCTTTTATTTTGCGCAACGTGCCCGAACGGATCATGCGGGTGCTGCGCATCGCGGGCTTTGATCGGCTATTCCCGATAGAGGGCGCCCCGCCCCTTTCTGGTGCAGCGCATGACGCTTGAGAACCCGCCCCTCATTTTGGGGGTCGTCCTCCTCTCTCTGGGGCTGGCGGCCATTTTGCTGGCGCTCTTCCGGGCGTTGCGGCAGCTCGCGCGCGAGCGCCAGGCCACCCGCGATCTACGGCAGCTCTATGCCTTTGGGCGCGAGCTGCTCGAAGCGCGGCTGGACATCGAGGCGATGTGCCAGTTGATCTATGAATATTGCCAGCAGCTCGCGCCCGCCACTGCCTTTGCGCTCCAGTTGCGCGAGCCTTCTGGCGCGCTGTATTGCCCCCTCGCCATCGCCAACGGCCACAAGCTGCCAGACGCGGCGCTCGATTGCGACGCTTCGCCCTATGCGCTGTTAGAGCGCACCGGCGAGGCCGTTGTGCTGGCCAACAGCCGCGCGCCTGCCCCTTGCGCCCCGCTGCCCATCGCCGGTGCAACGGCGAGCGGGCTGTATGCGCCCATCCACAGCAATGACCGGATGCTGGGCATGATCGCGCTGCAGAGCGACCGCCCCGACGCCTTTACCCACGCCCAGCTCCAAGAGGTCACGGCGCTCGCCTCGCAGGCGGCTTTGGGCATTCAGGCCGCCACGCTGCTCCGCCAGCAGCAACAGCGCGCCGCCCAGTTGGTCTTGATCGCCGAGATCGGGCGCAAGGTGGCGGCCATCCTTGACCTGCAAACGCTCTTTCACGATACCGTGCGCCTGGTGCAAGAGACGTTCGATTATTACCACGTCAGCATCTATCGCGTCGCAGATGACCGCCAGAGCGCCATCCTCGCGGCCAGCTCTGACGCCGAGATCGAGCACCGCGGGCTGACCGTCCCCTTTGGCGTCGGGCTCATCGGCCATGCGGCCCAAGAGGGCACGATCTACCTGACCAATGACGTCTTGCACAACGATCTCTACCTGCACGAGGCTTCGCTAGACCGCACCCGCGCCGAGCTCGCCATCCCGTTGCGCGTCGAGAACCGCATCCTGGGCGTGCTCGACCTCCAGAGCGATCACGCGCAGGCCTTTACCGAGCAGGATGCCTCGGTGCTACAGATCCTGGCCGATCAGATCGCCGTCGCCATCGAGGATAGCCATCTGTATATGCTCCAGCGGCAGCAATCGCGCATCTCTGAGGCGCTGTTGCAGGTGGCCAATGTGCTGGGCGGGGCCACCACCAGCCTGACCGAGAGCATCGCCGCGGTCGTTGACCTGACGCCGCGCCTGGTCGAGGTCTCTTGGTGCCTGGCGGCCGTGTGGCCGGATAACGGCCGCATCCCCATGCTGCATGCCGCCGGGTTCAGCGCCGAAACGGCCACCGAGCTGGCCCAGCAACTTGGCCGCCGCACCCGCGAGCAGGTGACGGCGCGTTGGGGCGGCCAGCGCCACCTGGTAACTGTGGCCCCCGCCGATCTGGCGGCGATCTGCCCGGTGCTGGCGGCGCAGACGCCGTTCGTCGTTGTGCCGCTGACCGCCCACGAGAGCGTCACCGGCTACCTTTTGGCGGGCGCAGAGCGGGCAGAGGCCCTCTCTGGCCAGACCTCCAGCCTGCTGACCGGCATCGCCCGGCAGACATCGTTGGCCATCGAGAGCGCCCTGCTCTACCGCCGCATGCTGCGCCAGCAGCAGTTTGAGCAAGAGATGCACCTGGCGCGCGACATCCAGGTCAGCTTTATGCCCGAAAGCCTGCCGACACTGCCCGGCTGGGATGTGGCGGTGGATTGGAAGGCCGCCCGCGGCGTGGGCGGTGACTTTTACGACTTTATTCGGCTGGATGAGAACCGGCTCGGCATCNNAGGGCGTGGCAGCGGCGCTCTACATGGCCCTCTCGCGCACGGTGATGCGCTCCACCGCGTTAGAGGGCTACCCGGCAGCGCGCACGTTGCAGCGCACCAATGCGCTGTTGCTGCAAGAATCGCGTTCGGGCATGTTCGTCACCATGTTCTATGCCATTCTAGACTTGCGCACGGGCTTGTTGCGCTATGCGCGCGCCGGGCACAACCCGCCGCTGCTGTTGCGCGCCGGCGACCTGGATATCGAGCAACTCTATTCGCCGGGCATCGTGCTGGGCGTGATTGACGACCCCGAAATCGAGCAGCGCACGACGGTGCTCTACCCCGGCGACATGCTCTTGCTCTATACCGATGGCGTCACCGAGGCGATCTCGCCGCAGGGCGTCGAGTTTGGAGTCGAGAACCTGGAGGCGGCCATGCGCGCCGCCGCCGAGCAGCCGTCTGAGCAGGTCATCCTTTCGGTTGCGCAGACGCAACAGGCTTTTACCGGCGGCAACGAGCAGTATGACGATTTCACGCTGCTGGTGCTGCGCCGCGAGCCGGTGGCGCAGCGCACCGCCACCGACGCCGCCTCATGAGGGTTTGCTACTGGGGCACCTTTGACGCCCCCTACGTGCGCAACCGCGTGATGATCGCCGGGCTGCGCCTGGCGGGGGCAGAGGTCTGTGTGTGCCACGCCGACCTGTGGCGGGCCCGCCAGGAGCGCGTGGCCGAAACGGCCAGGCGGGGCCTCAGTCTGCGCCTGTTGTTGCGCGGGGTCGGCGCCTATCTGCGCTTGAGTGTGCGGCTGTTGACCATGCGCCGCCCCGATGTCGTGGTCATCGGCTATCCCGGCCAGGTGGATGTGCTCATCGCCCGCCTGCTGTGCTGGCTGCGGCGCCTCCCCCTGGTGTATGACGCCTTTCTGTCGCTCTATGAGACCGCCGTGGTAGATCGCGCCCTGGTCGCGCCCGGCACGCCCAAGGCGCGGGCGCTGTGGCGCCTCGAACGCCTTGGCTATCGCCTGGCCGACCTGACTCTGCTCGATACAGAGGCCGACTGCCAATACCTGCGCGCTACGTATGGCGTGGGGCGTTATGCCCGCGTGTGGGTGGGCGCCGAGGAGCCGGCACCGGCGGTGGCCCACCCGCCCAAGGCGCACCCCTCTGAGCCGTTCGACGTGCTCTTTGTCGGCACGTTCATCCCGCTGCACGGCGTCGAGTACATCTTGCAGGCGGCGGCGCTGCTCCAGGGGGCCTCTCCGGCGATACACCTCACCCTGATCGGCAGCGGGCAGACCTATACGGCCATGAAGCGCCTGGCCGAGGAGCTGGCCCTGCGCAACGTCACCTGGGGGCCAGAATGGCTGGAGGCAGACGCGC
>DBPQ01000116.1 GCA_002304945.1 Actinomycetales bacterium UBA1416
CCGCCGGGCAAAAAGCTGCAAACGCTTTCGCTTTTGTCGGGCGGAGAGCGGGCGCTTACCGCGATTGCGATACTGTTTGCCATGCTTGAGATAAAGCCCACGCCGTTTTGCATTCTCGACGAAATAGAGGCGGCGCTTGACGACGCCAACATAGACAACTTTGCCGATTATCTAAAGACATATTCGGCAAAGACGCAGTTTGTGGTAATAACGCATAGAAAGGGCACAATGGAGCGTTGCGAGGCGCTCTATGGCGTGGTTATGGAGGAAAAGGGCGTTTCAAAGNNCGAGATCGAGGCGGCGCTCGACGACGCGAACATCGACAACTTCGCGGACTACCTGCGCGACTACTCGCGCGACACGCAGTTCGTGGTCATCACGCACCGCAAGGGCACGATGGAGCGCTGCAACGCCCTCTACGGCGTCGTCATGGAGGAAAAGGGCGTTTCAAAGCTGGTATCTGTGGCTTTGAACGAAGCTGTCTAGGAGGCTGATTTATGGGACTTTTCGATAAGATAAAGGCGGGCTTGAAAAAGACGCGCGATGTGTTTTCGGGCAGGATTGACGATTTGGTGGAAAGCTACACGGAGCTGGACGATGATTTTTATGAAGAACTCACCGACATACTCGTGATGGCGGATATCGGGATGGAGACGACGCAGCTGGCCGTCGACACCCTGCGCAAAAAATGCGTCGCCGAGAAAATCGGAAATCCCGAAAAGGCCAAAGAGGAACTAAAGCATATCCTTGCCGATATTATGAAGGCTGATCCCATGCCGCTTGACAGCCCGATGGTGCTTATCATAGTGGGTGTAAACGGCGTCGGCAAGACCACAACCATAGGCAAGCTTTCCGCGCGCTTCAAGCTCGTGGGCAGAAAGGTGCTTATCTGCGCGGCCGATACGTTCAGAGCCGCCGCCGCCGAGCAGCTTACGGTATGGGCGCAGCGCGCGGATGTGCCCATAATAAAGCATCAGGAGGGCGCGGACCCTGCGGCGGTCGTGTTCGACTCGATCTCCGCGGCCAAGGCGCGCGGGAGCGACGTGATCATCGTCGACACCGCGGGCCGCCTGCACAACAAGGCCAACCTGATGAACGAGCTGGCCAAGATCGACCGCGTCATCTCGCGCGAGTTGCCGGACGCATCGCGCGAGACCCTGCTCGTGCTGGACGCAACCACCGGGCAGAACGCCGTACACCAGGCAGAGGAGTTCAACAAGGCCGCGCACCTCACCGGCATTATCCTGACCAAGCTGGACGGCACCGCCAAGGGCGGCATCGTCATCGCGGTGCAGCGGGAACTCGGCGTGCCGGTCAAGTACGTCGGACTCGGCGAGGGCCCCGACGACCTCGCCCCCTTCGACGCGGAGGGCTTCGTCGACGCCCTCCTGAACTGAGCGCCGGCTCACGCGCCACCTGAGAGGCGGGCCCCGGCCGGGTAACACGAATGTCATCCGGCCGGGGCCCTTGTCACCCCGGCGAAACATGCGGGTGCCCGGGCGGAAACCTGGCTGCTGGAGTGTTGTCCCCGAACCAGCCGATCGTGCTGGAACAGGAGGAAACATGGAACTCGACACCGGAGCAACCGCCTGGATGCTCATGTCTGCGTCGCTGGTTCTGCTCATGACACCAGCACTCGCCTTCTTCTACGGAGGCATGTCCCGGGCCAAGTCGGTCCTCAACATGATGATGATGTCCTTCTCGGCCATCGCCGTCGTGGTCGTCGTCTACGTCCTGTGGGGGTGGTCGATGTCCTACGGGGGAGGGGACATCGCCGGCATCTTCGCCAACCCGTTCGACCAGTTCGGGCTGCAGGGCACCATCTACGGCGAGGACGGCGAATTCCTGATCGACGGCTACGGCGTCCCGGTGATCGTGGGCGTCGCCTTCCAGGTCACGTTCGCCATCATCACGGTCGCCCTCATCTCGGGCGCCATCGCCGACCGCGTGAAGTTCTCGACCTGGCTCGTGTTCGTCGCCCTGTGGGTCACCCTCGCCTACTTCCCGATGGCCCACATGGTCTGGGGCGGCGGGCTGCTCTCCGGGGACGGGCCGTTCGCGTCCATCGCCGCGCCGATCGACTTCGCCGGCGGCACGGTGGTGCACATCAACGCCGGCGTCGCCGCCCTGGTACTGGCCCTCGTGGTCGGCAAGCGCAAGGGCTTCGGCAGCGAGGTCATGCGGCCGCACAACCTGCCGTTAGTCATGCTCGGCGCGGCCCTGCTGTGGTTCGGCTGGTTCGGCTTCAACGCCGGGTCCGCCTTCACCGCCGACGGCGTCGCCGGCCTCGCGTGGGTCAACACCACCGTCGCCACCGGTGCCGCCATGCTCGGCTGGCTGCTCGTCGAGCGGCTCCGCGACGGCCACGCCACCTCGCTGGGCGCCGCCTCGGGCGTCGTCGCCGGCCTGGTCGCCATCACCCCGGCCGCCGGCTCGGTCTCGCCCGTGGGCTCGATCGCACTGGGCGCCATCGCCGGCGGGCTCGCCGCGCTCGCCGTCAGCCTGAAGTACCGCTTCGGCTACGACGACTCGCTCGACGTGGTCGGCGTCCACCTGGTCGGTGGACTCACCGGCACCGTCCTCATCGGATTCCTCGCCACCGACTCCGGCCTGCTCTACGGTGGCGGGTTCAACCAGCTGACGGTGCAGGTGATCATCGCCCTCGTGGCCATGGTGTTCTCCGCCCTCGTCACCTACGTCATCGCCCTCGGGCTGAAGGTCGGCATGGGGTGGCGCATCTCGGAGGCGGACGAGATCAACGGGATCGACTCCGCGGAGCACCGCGAGACCGCCTACGAAGCAATCGGCGCGAGCCGGTAGAGGAGACACGACATGAAGCTCATCACCGCCATCATCCAGCCCCACCGCCTCGACGACGTCAAGGAGGCCCTCGAGGGCACCGGCGTCACGGGGATGACCATCTCCGAGGCCTCCGGCTTCGGGCGCCAGAAGGGCCACACCGAGGTCTACCGCGGCGCCGAGTACAGGGTGGACACCGTCCCCAAGCTCCGGCTCGACATCGTGGTGGACGACCCCCTCGCCGACGGCGTCGTCAACACCATCGCCGCCGCCGCCCACTCGGGCCGGATCGGCGACGGGAAGATCTGGGTCACCACCGTCGACACCCTGGTGCGGGTCCGCACCGCGGAGCGCGGGGTCGAGGCCATCTGATGCCCACCCCCTCGGTCCCGGACCGGCGTGTCAGCACGCTGGTCCGGGACCGACTCACGCTCGCCCCGCCCGCGCC
>DBPQ01000140.1:0-2027 GCA_002304945.1 Actinomycetales bacterium UBA1416
GCGCGTCGCCTTCTGGGCGGCCGTCGCCAGCGCGCTGCTCCTGGTGCTGCCCGCCGCCGGGGCGGTGGCCCTCGCCGAGGCGACGGCGCGGCGCGGCGAGGTCGTGGTCCTGCGGGCCGTCGGGGTGGGGGCCGGCCAGCAGGCGCGTGCGCGCCGAAACGAGCTGCTGGGGCTCGCCCTCGGTGCCGTGGCCCTGGGCGTGGTGGCCGGGGCCGTCGTCGCCCACCTCGTGATCGTCGACCTGGTGCGGGCCACCACCCCCCAGGTGTCCCGGGCCGTGCCGATCGGGGTCTCCTGGGACCTCGCGGTGGGAGGTGCCTTCCTCCTCGCCCTGCTCGTGGGGGTGGCGGGCGTGGCTGCCTGGTACGGCCGCCGGGTCCGCTCCCAGGCGCGCGACACCGCGTGGCGGGAGGAGATCCGGTGAGGGCGCGGCTGTGGCGGCGCCTCGCCGGCAGCACGCCCGGGACGAGCCTGGCGATCGTGCTCATGGTGGCTCTCACGGCCGGACTCCTCACCGCGTGGCCCCGCCTCCTGGGCCAGGTCCTGCTCGACGAGGTCACCCACCGCATCGAGGCCACCGCCCCCACGGTGCGGGCCCTCACCGCCCAGGTGCTCGGCTGGCCGGACACCTCGCCCGGATGGGAGGAGGAGATCCGGACCGAGCTGGACGGACTCGCCGCCGCGGCCGGCCCCGAGCTCCGGGACAGTCTCGGGGAGCCGGTGCTGGTCGTGGAGGCCGCCGGCGTGGTTCCGGTCCTCAGCCCCGACGGGCCTGACGACCTCGCCACCCGGGATCTGAAGTTCCGGGTCGATCCGCGGATCGCGGACCGCGTGGAGATCGTCGACGGCGCGTTCCCGGCGCCGTCGGAACGCGATCGGATCCTGGAGGAGCTGCTCGCCTCCCAACCCACCGACGCGGCGTTCCGGGACCTCGTCGAACGCCTCGAGGCGGGGGAGTTCGCGCCCTCGGAGGTGATGCTCTCCGCGGCCAGCGCCGAGCGGCTCGGGCTGTCGGTGGGGGACGTCGTCGAGGTGCCGGGGTCGTTGGGCAACGACCGGGTGCGTCTCGCGGGCACGTTCGAGGCCGCCGACCCGGAGGATTCGTACTGGCAGCACCAGGTCAGCGTGCTCGTCCCCCTGGTCCGGGACGACCCCAACGCCGGACTGCTCGCCACCGCCACCGCCTACCCCAATCCGGAGACCCTCCAGTGGGTGCAGGAACTTGCCCAGTTGCAGGGCACCACCCACGTCTGGTTCCCCGTGGAGCCGCGCGCCACCGACGCGGCGGCCCTGCTCGCCGACCTCCGCGACTTCGGGGCCCGCTCCGTGGCCATCGACGGCCCGTTCGGCATCGAATCCCTGAGGCTCGACTTCAGCACCGGCCTCACCGCCGTCCTCGAACGGGCGCTCGCCGTGTGGAACGGCACCGACGCGGTGCTGACCATGGTGATCGCCGGTCCTGCCGGGGTCTCCCTCGCCCTCCTCGCACTCACCGTGCGACTGGCCGTCACGCGACGGCGTGCCACCCTCGCCCTGGCGTCCGCCCGCGGGGGGTCCCCGTGGCAGCTGCGGGCCGCCCTGGCCGGCGAGGGCCTGCTGCTGGGCGTTCCTGCGGCCACGCTCGGCGCCGGCGCCGCCACCCTCGCGGTCCCCGGGACGATCCTGCCGGCCCAGTACCTGCTCGCCGGCATCACCGCCCTCGCTCCGGCGCTGTTCCTCGCCGCCACCCCCCTGCCCAGCCTGCGCCCCTCCCGGCCCGACCTCGCCGGCAGGTCCGCCAGCCCGTGGCGGTGGGTGGCGGAGGTCGCGGTCCTCGCGCTCGCGGCGGGAGCGGTGTACCTCCTCCTCGACCGGGGCGTGGCCGCCGACGCCGCCACCGCCGGGGTGGACCCCCTCACGGCGGGGGCCCCGCTCCTCCTCGCGCTCGCTGCCGCGATCCTCGCCGCCCGCGCCTTCCCCGTGCTGCTCGGCGCCGTGCACGCCGCGATGAGGCGCCGCGCCGACCTCGCCCCCTTCCTCGGCTCCGC
>DBPQ01000140.1:2053-22644 GCA_002304945.1 Actinomycetales bacterium UBA1416
ATCGCGGTGTTCTCCACCACGATGCTGACCACCGTGGGCGGGGGCGTCAGCGCGGCCGCCCGGGATGCCGTCGGCGCCGACGTGCGCCTCACCGGCCCCTACTACACCGCCGAGGAGCTTGCGGCGATCCGTGCCGTCGACGGCGTCACCTCCGCCACCGAGGTGGTGGAGATGCCCGCCACGCCCCTGATCGAGATCGCGGGCACGGGGTCGAGCGTGGACCAGCAGTCCCGCCGGATCACGCTCCTCGGGGTGGACACCGCCACCCTTGAGGAGACCCAGCGGGGGATCACGGGCGCGCTCGAGCTGCCGGACGGGATGGACCGGCTCGTGGCCGGCGAGGTGCCGCTGGTCCTGGCCGCCCGGCAGCAGGTCACCGACGGCGTGCGGCTCGCCCTGCTCGTCGAGGACCGCGTGCCGGCGTTCGTGGCGGGGCGGGCCCCCGCCGCCCCCGGCCTCGCGGGCGGCTCCTCCTGGGCCGTGGCGGACCTCGGACTCCTCCGGGAGCAATCCGGGCAGCGTCTCCCCTCCCGCCTCGTGCTGGTCGGTCTCGCCGACGACGCCGACCGGGCGGCCGCGCTCGCGGCCCTCACCGAGGCGGTCGGTGGCCGGGGCACGATCACGTCCCCCGCGGGCGGCGAGGCCGACTTCCTCTCCTCGCCGAGTGCTGCGGCCCTCCAGGCCGGCTTCCTGGCCGCGCTCGCCGTCGCCGCCGTGGAGGTGGTGCTCGCCGTGGTGCTCGCCCTCGTTCTCGGAGCTCCCGCCCGCGCGCGGCTGCTGGCTGTGCTGCGCACCCTCGGGCTCGGGGCGAGGGAGGCCCGCCGCCTGGTCTCGTGGGAGACGGTGCCGCTGGTGCTGCTCGCCGCCCCGGTGGGGGCTGCGCTCGGGCTCGCGCTGCCCCGCCTCCTGCGGGCCACGGTGGACCTGCGGCCCTTCACGGGCGGTGCCGACCAGCCGGCGATCGCCCACGACTGGCTGCTGCTGGCGGCGGTGGCGGTGGGGTCCGCCGCCGTCATCGCCGTGGCCGTGCTGGTGGCGGGCACGATCGCCCGCCGACTGTCCCGAGACGTCCTGCGCATGGGAGATGATGCCGTATGACCGCTGTGACGAGCCCCCGCGGCGGGGAGATCGCGTGCGAGGACCTCGTGCGTATCTTCTCCGCAGAGGGCGTGGAGGTGCAGGCCCTCCAGGGGCTTACCCTGCACGTCGAGGCCGGGGACCTGGTGGCCGTGGTGGGGGCCTCGGGCTCGGGGAAGTCGACCCTGCTCACGATTCTCTCCGGGCTGGACACCCCGTCCGCGGGGCGCGTGTCCGTGGCGGGCACCGACCTGCTGACCCTGCGGGGAAAGCGGCGAGTGGACTACCAGCGCCACACGGTCGGGTTCGTGTGGCAGCAGACGTCCCGCAACCTCCTGCCCTACCTCACCGCCGCGGAGAACGTGGCACTGCCGATGGTGCTGGCCGGCACGGATCCCGGGGCGCGGGTGGACGAGCTGCTGGAGCTGCTCCAGGTGGCGCACTGCCGCGACCGGCTCCCGGCCACCATGTCGGGCGGCGAGCAGCAGAGGGTGGCGATCGCCGTCGCCGTCGCGAACGCACCACGGGTGCTGCTCGCGGACGAGCCCACCGGCGAGCTGGACGAGGCCACCAGCGCCGAGGTGCTCGAGACGCTGCGGGCGGTGAACCGGGAACTCGGGGTGACGGTGCTGATCGTCACGCACGACCCGGCGGTGTCCGAGCACGTGCGCCGCACCGTCCAGATCCGGGACGGGCGCACCGCCACCGAGGTGCTGCGCCGCCGCGAGACGGACGAGCACGGGGAGGAACGCCACATCGCCGAGGAGTTCGCCGTCCTCGACAGGGTGGGGCGCATGCAGCTGCCACAGGACTTCGTGAAGGCCCTGGAGCTCAAGGACCGGGTCCGCCTCACGCTCGAACCCGACCACGCCGGCGTCTGGCCCGACAGGAAGGAGGACGCGTGAGCGCGGCCCTGGCCGGGCGCGGCCTGACACGCGTGTTCCCGACGCCGTCGGGAGAGGTGCACGCCGTCGTCGACGTGGACGTCGAGGTGCGCACCGGGGAGCTGTTGGTGGTGCGGGGGCGGTCCGGTGCCGGTAAGACGACGCTGCTGAACCTGTTGGGCGGGCTGGACCGGCCGACGTCGGGCTCGGTGTGGCTCGGGGAGCGGGAGCTCACGGCGATGACCGAGGACGAGGCGCTCGCGGTGCGGCGGCAGGAACTGGCGTTCATCTTCCAGTCGTTCGGGCTGATTCCGGTGCTGTCCGCGGCAGAGAACGTGGAGGTGCCGCTGCGGCTGCTGCGGACCGACCCGGGCGAGCGGGATGACCGTGTGGCCGCCGCACTGGAACGGGTGGGCCTGGCGGATCATGCGAACCAGCGCCCCCACGAGCTCTCCGGGGGCGAGCAGCAGCGGGTGGGCATCGCGCGGGCCCTCGTGACCGAGCCCACGATCCTGCTGGCCGATGAACCCACCGGGCAGCTGGACTCCCAGACGGCGGGCACCATCATGGACCTCCTCCACGAACTGGTGCACGAGCGGGGACTGGCCGCGGTGGTCTCCACCCACGACCCGCTGCTGATGCGGCAGGCCGACAGGGTGGTGGAACTGCACGACGGGCGTGCGAGGCGCGTGGGACGGCACCTTAGGCTGGAGCCGTGACCAACCTCGAAGCCCGCGTGGAACTCATCCCGCCGCGCGACGTTCCCCTGGGAGGGCCGCGGGCCATGACGGTGCGCCGGACCCTGCCGTCGCGGCAGCGGACATTCATCGGGGCCTTCTGCTTCGCGGACCACTACGGCCCGGACGACATCTCCGCGACCGGCGGGATGGACGTGCCGCCCCATCCGCACACGGGGCTCCAGACCGTGACCTGGCTGTTCGAGGGGGAGGTGCTGCACCTCGACGCCCTCGGCTCCGAGCAGGCCATCCGCCCCGGCCAGCTCAACCTCATGACAGCCGGCCGCGGCATCTGCCACTCCGAGGAGGGCACGCTCGCCCGTTTCCCGGACCAGCGGCACCTCCACGGCGTCCAACTCTGGACCGCCCTGCCCGATGCGACCCGGAACGGCGAGCGGGCGTTCGAGCACGTGGCCGATGTGCCGGCGTTCGACCTGGACGGCGCCCACGTGCAGGTGTTCATGGGGACGCTCGGTGGCGTCACCTCCCCAGCGCGGGCCGACACGCCGCTCGTGGCCGCGCAGCTGGACCTGCCCGCCGGCGCGACCGTGCGGCTCCCGGTGGACCCGGCGTTCGAGCACGGCGTGCTCCTGGACTCCGGCGCGCTGCGGGTGGCAGGGACGGAGATGGAGCCGGCGTGGCTGGCCTACCTCGCGCCGGGGAGTGAGGAGTTCGTGCTCGAGGCCGGCGCGGAGCCCGTCCGTGCCGTGCTCTTCGGCGGGGAGCCGTTCGAGGAGCAGATCATCATGTGGTGGAACATCATCGGCCGCACCCACGACGAGGTGGTGGAGGCGCGGGAGCAGTGGCAGGCGGCGATCGCCGGCGATCCGGAAGGGGTGGAGCGGTTCGGCCGCGTGACCGGCTACGACGGGCCGCCCCTGCCGGCGCCAGACCTGCCCAACGTGACGTTGCGCCCGCGGAGGCGCTGAGGAGGAGGGCTCGGTGCTCGACGCAGCAGGGTCGCTGGCCGCCATCGCGGTGCTCGTGGTGGCCGGCGTCGTCATGGCGCGCCGGGGCTGGCTCGGCGAGGCGGCCGTCCAGGGGCTCAAGGTCCTCATCACGAACGTCACCCTGCCGCTGCTGCTGTTCCGGGCGTTCCTCCAGCTCGAGCCGGACGCGCGCAACGCCGTCCTCGCGCTCGCCGTGTTCGCCGCGGTCGCGGTCATGGGTGGGATCGGGGCGCTGCTGACTCGTGCGCTTCGCCTCCCCACGCCCGAGACCCGGCTCCTGTTCCAGGGGTTCGAGGCCGGGATGCTCGGCTACGCGCTGTTCGTGGCACTGCACGGCGCCGAGCGACTCCCGGCCTTCGCCGCCCTCGACCTCGGCCAGGTCGTCTACGTGTTCACCGCCCTCCTCGTCCAGATGAGCGTCCTCGAGCAGCACCGCGTGCGTGCATCCATCACGTTCCCGTGGCGGGACGTCGCGTCCTCGAAGGTGCTGTGGGCGATCTTCGGCGGGTTGGCGATCTCCCTCGTGGCCCCGGGGTTCGCGGCGGCACTCGCCGGACCCGAGGGGTTCGCGGCCGCCGTCTTCGACACGGTGGGCGGGCTGACCACCCCGCTGGTGTGCCTCGTCATCGGGGCATCCCTCGCGGCCGGGATCCCGCGGGACGGGGCGATCGTGAAGGTGGTGGCGCTGCGCACCGTGGTGGGGCTCGCCCTCGGCCTGGTGTTCGCGTTCCTGGTGGTCCCGGCCCTCGGCTTCGACGAGTGGTACGCGCGGGCCGCGATCGTGCTGTTCCTCCTCCCCGCACCGTTCGTGATCCCCGTCTACCACCGGGGCAACCCCGCGTTCGTCTCCAGCGTGCTCACGCTCTCGACGCTCGTCTCGATCGTGCTCATCAGCGTGCTCGCGGTGGTGGGGTTGGCATGACGTCCCTCAACCCGCTGTGGCACGTCGACGCGTTCTTCCGGGCCCACCCCGTGCTCACCGACGTCGTCACGACGGCGCTGCTCACGCTCTTCGCCGTCGTCACCCTCGGCGTGGCGGTGCCGCCCACCGAGGTGACCCTCAACCTCCTGCTGCTCGCCCCGCTGGCGCTCCGACGGTGGCGGACGCTGCTCTCGGCGGGACTCGTGGTCGGTGCGGCCCTCCTCCACCTCCTCGTGGGGCCTGAGATCTCGTTCGGTTTCATCGCCGTCCCGGTCACGGTCTACACGCTGGCCGCGCGCGCCCCCCGGTGGGCGTCGCTCGGGGGCCTGGGCGTCGCCGTCGCCGGCGCGCTCGCCAACGGCGTGAAGGTCGCGTACATGGGGGCCGCGGCGCTGGGCCAGGCGTCCCCCAACATCGCGGTGGGCGTCATCATGGCGGCCGTGTCCGCGGGGGTGGTGGTCGCGGCGTGGGCGTTCGGGGACGTCGTGCGCTCGCGCGCTCTCGCCCTGCGGGCGCTCACGGACCGCGCCCGCCAACTCGAGGTCGAGGCCGTCCAGGAGCGGGAGCTCGCCGCCGCGGACGAGCGGAACCGCATC
This sequence comes from Actinomycetales bacterium UBA1416, assembly GCA_002304945.1. Classification (GTDB taxonomy): domain Bacteria; phylum Actinomycetota; class Actinomycetes; order Actinomycetales; family Actinomycetaceae; genus UBA1383. The sequence goes on from DBPQ01000140.1 coordinate 7,220, forward strand.
GCCCGCGAGATGCACGACATCGTCGCCCACTCCCTCCAGGTGATCATCACCCAGGCCGACGGCGGCCGGTACGCCGCCGCCGCGAACCCGGCCGCCGCCGTCGACGCGCTGGGGACCATCGCGGACACCGGCCGCGGGGCACTGGCCGAGATGCGCCGGCTGCTGGGGGTGCTGCGCGGCCCGGAGGCGGCCGAGTTCCGCCCCCAACCGGGATTGATGGACCTCCCCGACCTCCTCGACACCATGCGCCTGACCGGACTCGACGTCGACGCGGCGGTCACCGGCACGCCCCGCCGTCCGCTGCCGGCGGGNNTCGCCGCCTACCGCGTGGCCCAGGAGGCCCTCACCAACGCCGCCCGGCACGGCGGCCCGGACGTCCGCGCACGCGTGGAGCTCACGTGGTCCCCGTCCGGCCTGGCGATCGAGGTGCGCGACGACGGCCGCGGCGCCGCCGCCTCGCCCGCCACTCGCGGCTCCGGTCAGGGCCTGCGGGGCCTACGGGAGCGCGTTGACCTGTTCGGCGGCACCGTGGAGGCCGGCCCCGTGGTGGGCGGCGGCTTCCGGGTCCGCGCCACCCTGCCCTACGTGGAGACCTGATGATCACCGTCGCGGTCGTGGACGACCAGCACCTGGTGCGCTCCGGCCTGGCCATGCTCATCAACTCGCAATCCGACCTGACCGTGGTGGCCGAGGCGGGCAGCGGGACGGAGGCGGTTGCCTCGCCCGCGGTGTGCGGGGCCGACGTGGTGCTGATGGACGTGCGGATGCCACAGATGGATGGGATCGAGGCCACCCGCCGCCTGCTGGCGGGCCGCGAGGGGGAGGGTCCACGCGTCGTCGTGCTGACCACCTTCGACCTCGACGAGTACGCGCTGCACGCCATCGAGGCCGGTGCCTCCGGGTTCCTCCTCAAGGACGCCCCGCCGGAGGAGCTGCTCGCCGCGATCCGCACCGTGCACCGCGGCGACGCCGTCATCGCGCCGTCCACCACCCGCCGGCTCCTCGATCACCTCGCACCCACGCTGCGGCAGCGGAACCACGCGGATGCGCGGGAGGTGGCGGCGGTGGAGTCGCTGACGCCACGGGAGCGTGAGGTGCTGGCGCTGATCGCACGCGGGGACTCCAACCAGGAGATCGCGGCTGGGCTGTTCCTCTCGGAGGCCACGGTGAAGACCCATGTGGGGAGGATCCTCGCCAAGCTCGGCGCACGCGACCGGGTCCAGGCCGTGGTGACCGCCTACCGCACCGGGCTCGCCCAACCCTGACGGCTACACTCGACGGGTGGACGACGGCACCTCGACGAAGTGGACCAGCCCATGACGACTGAATGGCTCCTGCTCCTCCTCGTGGTGGTCCTGATCGCCTTCAACGCGATCTTCGTGGCCGCCGAGTTCGCCCTCGTGACGGTCGACCGGCCCACCGTGGCCCGGCTCGCCGGCGAGGGGGACAAGCGGGCGATCTCGCTGTCCGCGGGTCTCCGGACGCTGTCCACGCAACTCTCCGGCGCCCAGCTCGGCATCACGATCACGAGCCTGGTGGTCGGCTTCATCGCGGAGCCCTCCATCGCGGCGCTGCTCCGGGTACCGATCGAGGCGGCCGGCCTCCCCGAGGAGACGTCGCTGGCCGTGGCGTTCACCGCGGCGTTCCTCATCGCCACCGCCACCCAGATGGTCTTCGGCGAGCTGGTCCCGAAGAACTGGGCGATCGCAGAGCCGCTGAAGGTGGGCAGCGCCGTCGTCGGCGCGCAGCGGGCGTTCACCTGGGTGACCAAGCCGCTCCTCTGGTTCCTCAACGGCACGGCGAACGCCATCGTCCGGGCGCTGGGCATGGAGCCGCAGGAGGAACTCGCCTCCGCCCGGTCCGCCCAGGAACTCGGGTCCCTCGCCGCGCGCTCCGCCCAGCGGGGCCTGCTCGACGAGGAGCTTGCCCGGCGGCTGGAGCGCTCGGTCGGGCTCGGCGACCGCACGGCGTCGGACGCCATGACGCCACGCCCCCGGGTCAGGTTCCTCGAGGCCGGCCAGGGCGCGGCCGACGTGCTCGCGCTGGCCGCCGCCACCGGTCATGCCCGCTTCCCGGTTCTCGGCGAGGACGTGGACGACGTCGTCGGGGCCGTCCACTTCAAGGACGCCCTCGCGGTCGCGGCGCCCGAACGGGCGAGCACCGACGTCGCGACCCTGGTCCGTCCGATCCGCGCCGTCCCCTCGACCATGCCGCTGAAGACCGTGCTGGAGACCCTGCGACGGGGCGTGCAGATGGCGGTGGTCGTCGACGAGTACGGCGGGACGGACGGCATCCTCACCCTCGAGGACGTGGTGGAGGAGATCGTCGGCGAGATCGACGACGAGCAGGACCAGCCCACCCGCGCGCACCGCAGGCTCGCGGACGACCGGTGGTCCCTCTCCGGGCTGCTGCGGCCGGACGAGGTGGATGAGATCACGGGCCTGGACCTGCCCGAGGGGAGGGAGTCCGACACGCTCGGTGGCCTGATGACCGAACGCCTGGAACGCTTCCCCCGGGTGGGTGACGAGGTGGTACTGCGGGCTCGCGACGAGAACCGGCTCGACGCCGACGGCCTGCCCGGCCCCGTCTCCGTGCGCCTGCGGGTCACCCGCCTCGACGGCTGGAGGGTGGACCGACTCCTGCTGATCGCGGAGGGCCCCGCCGAGGAGGCGGAGAAGTGATCGACGCCGGAGCGATGCTCATCGCCGTTGCCCTGCTCATCGGCAACGCCTTCTTCGTGGGGGCGGAGTTCGCGCTCATCGCTGCGCGCCGCACCCAGATCGAGCCGCGCGCGACTGCCGGGTCCCGGCCCGCGCGCCTCACCCTGCGCGCGATGGAGCGGGTCTCCCTCATGATGGCGGGCGCCCAGCTCGGCATCACGATGTGCTCGCTCGGCCTGGGCGCCATCGGCGAGCCCGCCGTCGCCCACGCGCTCGAGATCCCGCTCGCGGCGATCGGGGTCACCGGTGCGGCGCTGCACTCGATCGCGTTCGCCATCGCGCTCGCCATCGTGGTATTCCTCCACATGGTGCTCGGAGAGATGGTCCCGAAGAACATCGCGATCGCCGGACCCGAGCGGTCCGCGCTCATCCTCGGCCCGATCCTCTACGTGGTCGTACTCGTGCTGCGCCCCCTCATCGTGTTCCTGAACTGGGTGGCCAACGTGGTCCTCCGGATGCTCCGGGTGGAGCCGAAGGACGAGGTGGCCTCCGCCTTCACCGCGGACGAGGTGGCCGCCTTCATCGCGGAGTCCCGCGAGGAGGGTCTCCTGGAGGACCGCGAGCACCGGTTGCTCGCGGGATCACTGACGATCGGCGAGGAGACGGTCGAGCAGGTGGTGGTCCCGCTCGCCGACCTGGTCACCCTGCCGCACGACGTGACGCCCGAGCAGGCCGAGGCCGAGTTCGTGCGCACCGGTTTCTCCCGCTTCCCCGTGGCCTCCGCCGAGGGCCACCTCTTCGGGTACGTCCACCTCAAGGACTTCCTGGAACTGTCCGAGGACGTCCGCACCCGGCCCATCGACGAGCACGTGATCCGGCCGCTGGCCACCATCGAGAAGGACGCCACCCTGGAGGCCGCGCTCACGGCCATGCAGGCCGGCGGCACCCACTTCGCGCTCGTCGTCGACGGCGGCGAGACCATCGGGGCGGCGATGCTCGAGGACGTCGTCGAACGGCTGATCGGCGAGGTCAGGGACGAGGCGCAGACGCCCCGCCGCTGAGGCCGTGCCACGTCTCGGTCACGCGAGGTGGCGCAGGTACCGTTCCGGACCGGCGAGGAAGCGGCGGTAGTGGTCCACCATCGGCAGGTCCTCCCAGGCGGTGCGGTGGAAGCCCTCCGTGCCGAGCTCGAGGATCTCGGCGCCGGGCAGGGCGGCGAGTACCGGGGAGTGCGTGGCCATGATCACCTGCCGGCCCCCCGGGCGCAGCAGGTCGAGCAGGTGGGCGAGCAGGGCGAGGCTGGAATCGAAGGACAGGGCGGACTCCGGCTCGTCGAGCAGGTAGAGGCCGGGGGAGTCGAAGCGGGACAGCACGACGTCGATGAACGACTCGCCGTGGCTGCGGGCGTGCAGCTCCCCGGTCCCGCCCGCGTCCCGCTCGAGGTAGGTGAACAGGCCGTGCATGGACTCCGCCCGCAGGAAGTACCCCCACCGGGATCCGCCGCGCCGGGCGAGCACCAGGTCCTGCCAGAGGGGTGACTCGCTCGACCGGGTGGCGTGGCGCGCGTGGACGGACCCGCCCTCGCCGGAGAGCCCGAACGCCATCGCGATCGCCTCCACGATCGTGGATTTCCCCGAGCCGTTGGGGCCCACCAGAACCGTCGCCGGGGCGAGATCGAGGCCCTCCTCCCGGAGTTGCCGCACAGCCGGGATGGTGTACGGCCACGCTGCCGTGTCCACGCCCGGGCGGGGGTTCGCCTCCACCCTGGACACCGGCCTGTCGTCGAGAATCGCCACCCGCCCATCGTCCCACCGGGGACGGCGTCATACCCCGGTCGTACGCCCGGGGTGTGAGGACCATCCCACCGGCCGATCCGCCGGACCCCGGCGCCGGGCGACGCTTGGTTGCATGGCCTCCATGGTGATCATTCGCTCCCGCTGGTGTGCGCGTGCCGGTGCCGTCGCCGGGATGACGCTGCTCGGCGCCGCGCTCGGAGCCGCCGTCCTCGCCCTTGTCCACGTGGCTGGAGGCACGTGGGTGATCGAGCTGTGGTTCGCCGACGCGGGCGTCGCATGGGCCGCAGCGCTCGGCGCCGTGGCCGGGAGCCTGTTCGGCGCCGCTGCCGGTGCAGCATGGCTGGGGGAGTGCCTCCAGGTCCGCATCACCCCCCGCACGGTGGAGGTGCGCTGGGAGGGGGCGGACGCCGTCGTGCCCCGGAGCCTCATCGACGTGGCGGTCGTGGGAGAGGACCTCGTGCTCCTCGCGGCAGGCGGAGTGGAGCTGGTGCGGGTCCGCGCCGCGTTGGATGCACGCCGCCTCCGGGGCGCGCTCGCGGAGGCCGGCGTTCGCGTGACGACCACGGACCCCCACGCCACCGAGTTCGCGACATGGGTGGAGTCGGGGCCGCTGCCGGACGTGGTCCAGCGGTACCTCGCAGCCCGGGCGGCTGTGGTCGATCGCCGCGCGACGCGGGACGCCGAATTCCTCCGGCGTGAACTCCTGGACCTGGGCATCGCGGTCCGGGACGTGCGGCGGGGCCGGATGACCGTGCAGGAGTGGCGGGCGCTCGCGGTTCGCGTGCCCTGATCCGGTCACGGGGTGCCCGGTGCCTCGCGACCTGCCCGGGTTTCCTGCCTCCGGTCCGAACCCTAACCAACGCCTGTTTGGCGAGGGTACGAGCCCGCGGTTAGGGTCCCACACCTCACCACGAGTTCAAATCCTCGCCAAACAGGCGTTGGTTAGGTTGAATGAGCGTTGGTTAGAGTCTGAGCGCTGGAGCCCGAGGGGCGGATGGCGGCACGAAGACGGTGCGGTGGTGATCGGGCGCGGTGGGCTGGCGTTCGGGCGCGGTGTCATCCCCCAGTCGTACACGGCCCGCGCCACAACCATCCCACCGGCCGATCCGCCGGACCCCTCCCGCGCGGGAGGCTGGCGAGCATGGAATCCACAACCGCAACCTCCCTCCCCACCACCTCTGGGACGGGGACGCTCCCCGCCGTGGCCGCCCGCGCCCTGGTGAAGACCTATGGCACGGGCGAGGCCACGGTGCACGCCCTTGACGGCGTGGACGTCGACTTCGAGCGTGCCCGCTTCACCGCGATCATGGGCCCCTCCGGCTCGGGCAAGTCCACCCTCATGCACTGCCTCGCCGGGCTGGACACCGCAGACTCCGGCTCCATCACCATCGCCGGCACCGAGATCACCACCCTCGACGACACCGCGCTCACCCACCTCCGCCGCGACCGCATCGGCTTCGTCTTCCAGGCCTACAACCTCGTCCCCACCCTCACGGCGGAGCAGAACATCCTCCTCCCGCTGGACCTGGCGGGCCGCGCCGTGGACCGCACCTGGTTCGAGGAGATCACCACCTCGCTGGCCCTCACCGACCGCCTCACCCACAAGCCCCACCAGCTCTCCGGCGGGCAGCAGCAGCGCGTCGCGGTGGCGCGGGCGCTCCTCACCCGCCCGGACGTGGTGTTCGGGGACGAGCCCACCGGCAACCTCGACTCCACCACCGGCGCCGAGGTCCTCTCCTTGCTGCGCACCTCGGTCCGCGAACTCGGCCAGACCGTCATCATGGTCACCCACGACCCCATCGCCGCCTCCTACGCGGACCGCGCCGTCCTGCTGGCCGACGGCCGGATCGCCGGCGAGGTCCTCCGCCCCACCCCGGAGTCCGTCTCCGCCGCGCTGACCGGGCTGGTGCGCTGATGCTGCGACTCGCCCTCTCCCAGGTCCGTGACCAGCCGCGCCGCTACCTCGCGGTGCTGCTGGCGATCGCGGTCGGGGTCATGTTCCTCGCCGCCTCCCTCCTTGTGGGGTCCTCCACCACCGCCACCCTCCGCAACTCGCTGGCGGCGGACTTCTCCTCCGCGGACCTCGTGGTCCTCGCGGACGACCCCGCCACGCTGGCCGCCGCCGCCGAGGACGCGGCCGCCGTCGACGGCGTCGCCGAGGCCTACGCCCACCGCACCACCGCGCTCGGGGTGCAGCGTCCTGCCGGCACGGAGGGCCAGGGGACGTGGTCCCCGAGCGCCGACTTCGCGCTGTTGGCGAACCTGCCGGCGGACCCTGGTCTCGTTCCCAACGAGATCCTCGCCGGCGCGCTCCCCACCGGCCCGGCCGAGGTGACCCTCGACGACCGCACCGCCGCGGAGTACGGCCTCGCCCCCGGGGACACCCTCACGCTGCTCCTCCCGCAGGCCAGCGGTGGCGAGGTCCCGCGCGAGGTCACGATCACCGGCATCGTCCAGGCGTCCGCGGACCCCGGCCAGGCCATGACGGTCCAGCTGCGCGGCGCCGAGGCCCTGGTCCTCGAGGCGGCCGCGGGCTTCGACGGCGCCGCCCCCGGCCCGGACTTCCTCCTCCTCGCCCTCGACCCCAGTGCCTCCCTGACCGGCGTCCAGGCCACCCTCGACGCGTCCCTCGCCCCCGGCACGTCCGTCCTCACCCCCGACGACGCCGCCCACGAGCGCCTCGAGGGCGCGACCGGGCTGCCGCTCGCCCTCGCACTCGGGGCGTTCGCGGCGATCGCGCTGCTGGTCACGGGCCTGGTCATCGCCAACACCTTCACCGTGCTGGTGGCCCAGCGCTCCCGGGAACTGGCGCTGCAGCGCGTCGTCGGGGCGACCCGGCGGCAGGTGCGGGGCGCGGTGTTCGCGGAGGCCGCCGTCGTCGGGATGATCGGCTCGGTGGCGGGGCTGGTGGCCGCGGTCGCCCTCGTGGCGGGCGGAGTCGCGGTGATCGCGAGCCAGCCGGCCTACCGCTTCGCCACGTTCGGCATGGACTGGTCCACGGTGGCGATCAGCCTCGGCGTGGGCCTCCTGCTCACCCTCGTGGCCTCCGCCGCCCCGGCGCTGCGGGCCACCCGGGTGTCCCCGCTGGAGGCGATGCGTCCCGTCCCGGAGGCCTCGCTGGGCACGCGCCCGGGCAGGGTGCGGCTCGCGATCGGGGGGATCCTGTCCGCTGCCGGGACCGCCCTCATGGTGTGGGCTGCCTTCCAGCAGGAGCTGGCGCTGGCCATCGCCGGGGGTGCCGCCTCCTTCGTGGGGGTGCTGCTGCTCGCCGCCCTGTTCGTGCCCGGCGTGGTGAGCGGGGCTGGTGCGCTGGCCGCCCCTACCGGCGTGCCCGCCCGGATGGCCCGCGTGAACGCGGTACGGAACCCGGGCCGGACCGCGGCCACCGCTGCCGCGCTCCTCATCGGCACCACCCTCGTGGCCCTCATGCTCACCGGCGGGCGGACCCTGCAGCAGTCGGGCCTCGAGATGCTCGGCAGCGCCAACCCGGTGGACCTGGAGGTGGTGCTGGAGACGGAGGACGGCCCGCTGGGACCGGCAGCCGCGGTGGAGGCGGCGGCCGCCGTCGCCGCCCTCGACGGCGTGGACACCGCCGCCGTCCTCACCCCGGTGGGGCTCACTGAGAACGGCACTCCCGTGTTCGCCACCTCCCCGGTGGCGGTCAACGCCGTGCTGCAGCAGGGCTCGCCGGCGCTGGCCGAGGGCCAGGTCCTGGTGCCCGGCTGGGTGGAGGACGCCACGCTGACGATCACCGGTGCCACGGGCTCGGTGGAGCTGGAGGCGGTCCGGACCGGGTCCTCGTCGTTCCCGCCCGTGATCGCGCTCGGCGACGCCGCCGCCCTCGGTGACCCCGCGGCCGACTCCGCCCGCCCCCTGCTCTGGGTGCGCGCCGACGCCGCCACCTCCCTGGGCGACGTCACGGACCTCGTCGACGCCGTCGCGGAGGCTGCGGGCGTGGAGGGCTGGCAGGTGTCCGGGTCCCTGCCGGAGCGCCTCATGTACCAGCAGATCATCGACGTGATGCTGCTCGTGGTGACAGGTCTGCTCGCCGTGTCCGTGCTGATCGCCCTCATCGGGGTGGCGAACACCCTGTCCCTCTCCACGATCGAGCGCACGCGGGAGAACTCGCTCATGCGGGCGCTCGGTCTGACCCGCAAGGGCCTGCGCACCATGCTCGCCACTGAGGCGGTGCTGATCGCGGGTATCGCCGCACTCCTCGGCAGTGCCCTCGGGGTGTTCTACGGCTGGATGGGCGCGGAGTCCCTGCTCGGAGACATGATCCTGGGCAGCACCGAGGCCCGCCTCGTGCCCACCGTTCCCTGGCTCGAGCTCGCGGGCGTGGTGGCGGTGGCCGTCGTCGCCGGGCTGCTGGCCTCGGTGGGGCCGTCCCGGCGCGCCGCGAGGCTCTCCCCGGTGGAAGGGCTCGCCGTGCTGTGAGAGCGCTCCCCTAGGATCGGCTCATGCACCCGCTGAAATGGGCCCTGGGCCTCATCGTCCTGCTCGGCGGCACCGCCGTGCTCGGCAGCTACGTCTGGGGCGTGGCCTCCATCCCGAACGTGGGCGAGTTCTGGGGGGCCACCCCGGAGGGGCTCATCCCGCTCTACACCGTGAGCATGCTGCTGGGGGCGGTGAGCTTCTTCGCGATCCTCTGGTTCGTGCTGCTGAAGCTCGACCCCCCGGAGGTCCGCATCGGGGAGAGGTTCGGCTACGAGGTGTTCCCATGGATCCTGGCCGCCATCCTCGTCCCCTCGGCGCTGTGGATGCCGCTGGTTGCCCTGTACGTGGCGGAGCCGAGTGAGCCGGTGTGGTGGGCGATCCGGGCCTCCCTGTTCGTGGTGGGGTTCGCGTCCCTCGCGCTCGTGGCAGCCCTCCTGCGTGTCGAGCCGAAGGTCCCGGCGCTCGCGCACCGGCTCGCGCTCGCCGGGAGCGTCGTGTTCACGGCACACACCCTGATCCTCGACGCCCTCCTCTGGCCGGCGTTCTTCCGGTGAGCGAGCGCGTCCTCGTCACCGGGGCCTTCGGCAACCTCGGACAGACCGTGCTGGCCGAGCTCAAGGATCGCGGCCACCACGTCACCGTCCTGGCGCGTGACAAGCCACGGAACCGCCGTACCGCGCGCCGCCTGGGCGCGCTCGTCGACGACGTCGCCTGGGGGGACGTCCGCAGCGCGGACCTGGACGCGCTGGTCGGGCGGGCGGACGCCGTCGTGCACCTGGCGGGCCTGCTGCCGCCGCACACGGAGAAGGCGCCCGACCTCGCCGAGTCCATCAACGTGGGTGGGACGGTGCGCCTGATCGAGGCCGTGGAGCAGGCTGAGCACCGGCCCCTGTTCGTGTTCACGTCCTCGGTGACAGTGTTCGGACTGCCCTCGGAGCCGGTCCTTCGCACGGTGGCGGACCCGGTGCGCCCGTCCGACCACTACACCCGGCACAAGGTCACGGTCGAGGAGCGGCTGCAGTCCGGCACCGCGCGGTTCACCATCCTGCGGGTGGGGGTCTCGGTGGACGCGCGCACCCTCAGCACCGACCTGGGCACCATCCGGCAAATGCTGCGCACCCACCCGGACAACCCCATGGAGTACGTGCACCCCACCGATGTCGCCACCGCCATCGCGGCGTGCGTGGACGCTCCCGACGCCGTCGGGAAGGTGCTGCTGATCGGCGGCGGCGAGTCCTGCCGCATCACCCAGCACGAGTTCCTCCAGGTTGCCCTCGGCTCCGCCGGCCTGCGGGTGCCGCGTGACCTGCTCGGCAGCGAGCCCTTCTACACCCACTGGATGGACACCGTCGAGGCACAGGAGATCCTCGGCTTCCAGCACCGCACCTTCGGGGACTACCGCGCCGAGATGGAGGAGCGGCTGCGGTGGGTTCGGCCGCTGGTCCGGCCGCTGTCACCCGCGGTGGTGGCGGTACTCCGCCGGTGGGTGCGGGNNCCCCTACCCCGGCCTCCGGGCCGTGAGCGTGAACGTGGCCGGCAGCCGCTCCGGACGGTGGCGGAGGCGGAACTCGCCGGTGGCAGGGTCCAGGACCATGAGCCCGGGCAGGGCATCCCAGGGGACGGAATCGTGCTCCGTGAGCGAGGTGAGCTCCAGGCCCGCGTCCAGCACCGCGGTCACGATCTCGGCCAGCGAGTGGTTCCACTCCACCGACTCCGGGGACGTCACGCGACCCTCCCCGCCGTAGGTGGTCTCCTCCCGCCACACGATCGGCTCGGCCTGCTCGTAGTAGGGGAACTCGAGGGCGGGCGTGGCGTCGCCGGGTCCGGACATGGCGACCTGCTGGGCGCTGTCAGGGTGGACCTCGCCCACCACCATCCCGAGGAGCGAGTTCAGCACCGGGTGGCCGTCCCGCACGAACAGGCGCCCGCCGGGGCGCAGGAGCGCCGCCACGGTCTGCGCCCAGCGTGCGATGCTCGGCAGCCAGCACAGTGCGCCGATGCCGGTGTAGACGAGGTCGAAGTCCCGCGCACCGAGCGCCTCCGGGGCGCGGTACACCTCGGCCTCCACGTACTCGATCTCGGCGCCGGCGCGGGCGGCCAGTTCGCGGGCCACGGCCAGCGACGCGGGGGACAGGTCCACCCCCGTCATGCGGGCACCGAGCCGGGCGAGGCTCAGCGTGTCGGTCCCGATGTGGCACTGGAGGTGGACGGCGTCCAGCCCCGCGATGTCGCCGAGCCGCGGCCGATCGAAGGCCACCACCTCGGAGATCGCGGCCGGGTCCGCGAGCAGGTCCTCCACCATGTACCCTTCCGCGTGGATGGCGGCACGGGCATCCCAGTTCGCGCGGTTGATGGCCAGGTAGTGGTCCATCGCGTCAGGGTAGCGCCTCGCCGAGGGCGTGGCGCGGATCGGCTCTCACCGCCGCCCTCGGCGATCGCGTCGAGGGCGAAGCCGGCCGTCTCCTCGAACCACTCCGCGGGGACGCGCTGCCCCATGTCGTCGATGCCGTGGTGGAGGTAGCGCACGTGCGGCCAGCGGCGGGCGACGAGGTCCGCGTCCGAGGCCTCGACACGGACGTCGACGATGTGGGTGACCCCGGCGGCGACCAGTTCGTCCAGTTGCCGGAGCGCGACGAGCAGGGAGGGATCGAGGTCCCCCCCGACCGCGAGCTGCGGGGTGACGAAGTGCGCGTTCGCGCGGTGGAGACGGGGAAGGTCGCCGCCGGGATGCATCGTGAGCCGCCGGAGAGGGTCAGTCGCCGTAGATGGCGGCGAGCCGGCCCTTCACCTCGCCACGGTGCAGGCGCTCGAGGCCCTCGGCGATCTCCTCGGGCGTGATGGTGGTGATGGAGGGGTTGAGCTCGCCCTTCGCCATCCAGTCCATGACGGCCGCGATGTCCTCCTTGGTGCCGCCCATGGAGCCCTTCAGCGTCACCTTGTTGAGGATGAGGTTGTAGATGTCGAAGGAGGCCTCGAGCTTGCCCATGCCCACCTGGACCACGGTGCCGCCGAACTTCACGGCCTCCATGGCCTGCCGGGTGGTGTCGAAGCCGGCGAAGTCCACGATGACGTCGAGCTGGTCGTCCTTGAACTCGCCGATCGCCTTCCCGACCTTGACCGCGCCGAGCTCCTTCGCGAAGTCCCAGAGGGACTCGTTGATCTCGGCCACGTACACCTCCGCGCCATTCAGGTGCGCCACCCGGGCGCCGATCTGGCCCAGGCCGCCGACGCCGATGATGCCCACCTTCATGCCGGCCTTCACCTGGCCCGTCCCCATGACCGCGCCGTGCGAGGTCATGCCCGCGTCGGTGGCGGCCGACGCCTGGGCGTAGCTCACGCCGTCGGGGATCGGGACCAGGGCGGCGGGCGAGGCGATGACCTTGGGACCGTAGCCGCCGTCGACGGCGTAGCCGTGGAACTCGATCATGGGGCAGATGGCGACCCGGTCGCCGACCGCGAACTCCGTCACGTCGTCGGCCACCGCGGTGATCACGCCCGCGATCTCGTGACCGGGGGTCATCGGCCGCACCGGCACGGAGGCGAGCCACTTCTCGTCCTCGAGGAGGCCGACGTCGGAGTGGCACAGGCCACCGGCCTTGACGTCGATCAGCACCTTGCCGGGCTGGAGCTCGGGTTCCGGGACCTCCTCGTAGCGGAGCGGTTCGTGGGTGTTGTAGAAGCGCCAGGACTTCATGCCATTCCTCTCTGAACGGTTCCGGGGACGCCTCGGTGCGTCTCCGGGTGACTGTGTCACCGTTCCAGTGTCCCCAACTGCTCGCGGTTGTGCCCGTCAAGGGGGAATCGAGGCGAGGAGGTGATTGCCCGACAGGTGGTGCGATTCACGCGAATGTGGGCCCGGAGTCCCTGACGGGCACGGACGGGCGGCACGTATCCTGATCGCATGCCGCGCGCGTCGACGACCGACATGTTGGATGAGGCAACCCCCGAGGATCACGCGGGAGGTGGCTCCCGATGCTGATCATCGACCAGTACGCGACCGTCTTCATCGCCCTCGCCGTCCTCTTCGGGTTCTTCATGGCATGGGGGGTGGGAGCGAACGACGTGGCGAACGCCATGGGAACGTCGGTCGGCTCCCGGGCCGTCACCATCAAGCAGGCGATCGGCATCGCCGTGGTCTTCGAGTTCCTCGGCGCGTGGCTGGCCGGCGGCGAGGTCACGGCCACGATCCGCGGGGGGATCGTCGATCCGGACCTGCTCGACGCCGATCCCCAGTACCTCGTCTACGGCATGCTGGCCTCGCTGCTCGCGGCCGGGATCTGGCTGCTGATCGCGTCCTGGCGCGGCTGGCCGGTGTCGACCACCCACTCGATCGTCGGTGCCATCGTGGGCTTCGGGGCGGTGGGCCTCGGGGTGAACGCCGTCGACTGGGGTCAGGTGGGTGTCATCGCCTCGAGTTGGGTGGTCTCACCGCTCCTGGCCGGAGGGATCTCCTTTGCCCTCTACAAGTCCATCCAGCACCTCATCTTCCACGCCGAGGACTCCTTCGCCGCGGCGAAGAAGTACGTCCCCATGTACGTGTTCCTCGTGGGGTTCATCGTCGCGATGGTCACCCTGACCAAGGGCCTGAAGTACGTCGGCCTCGATCTCAGCTTCGGGGCCAGCATGCTCTGGTCCGTGGCGATCGGCCTGGCGCTCGTGGGCATCGGCTTCGTGATCGAGCAGCGCGCGGTCTACTATCCGGTGTTCGCCCGGGTCAACGACGCGGTCCGTGGCCGCGGGAGGAACGGTGGCGGGTCCCCCGGCGTCACCGGTGCACGAGCGGCGACCACCGCACGAGTGGGTCACGCGCCCGAGGCGGGCGGTTCCGGTGGGGGAGTGGGAACGCTGCTCCGCAACGGGACGGTGATCCACGAGAGCACCGGCAACGTGGAGCGCGTCTTCGGTGTCCTCATGCTCTTCACCGCCTGTGCGATGGCGTTCGCCCACGGCTCCAACGACGTCGCCAACGCGGTCGGTCCCCTCGCCGCGATCATCAGCGTGGTCCAGTCGCACGGTGTCATCGACAGCGCTGCGCCCGTCGCCAGCTGGGTCCTCTTCCTCGGCGGCGCCGGAATCGTCGTCGGTCTCGTCACCTTCGGTCACAAGGTGATCGCCACCGTGGGCACCAGGATCACCGAACTCACGGCGAGCCGGGGCTTCGCGGCCACACTCGCGGCCGCGAGCACAGTGGTGGTCGCCTCGGGAACGGGACTGCCCATCTCCACGACGCACACCCTCGTGGGAGCGGTCCTCGGGGTGGGCCTGGCGCGTGGCCGGCATTCGGTGAACTTCCGCGTCCTCCGTTCCATCGGGGCTTCCTGGCTCATCACGCTGCCCGCCGGCGCAGGGCTCGCCATCGTGTTCTTCTTCGTCTTCAAGGCGATCTTCGGCTGAGTCCGCGCCGCACCTCACGCCCCGGCGGACTGGTGGTCGTGGCTCCAGCCGGAGGTGCCGACGCGGATGGTCATGGTGCCGCCATCTCCGCCTCGGCCCGGGCGAACAACTCCTCGGTGTCGGCGGCGGAACCGAGGTTGAGGATCACGACGCCCTCGGAGCCGTCCAGGAGTAGGAACGGCGGGATCTCGGCGTCCACGAACAGGCGCACCGGACCGTACTCGGCGGTGCGGAAGTGGCCGCGCAATTTCGATCCGACGGCGGAGCCGTTCGTCCGCATCTCGATCGTGGGCAGCGCCTCGAGGAGCCGGGCCTCCGTGATGGACTCCCACTCCAGGGTGGTGCCGTACAGTCCGGAGATCTCGACGCCCTCCTCGGTGGCGGTGATCTCCACGGGCCGTGAGGAGAGGAAGAGGAGCGCGATGATGCCGATCACGAGGGCGCCGATGACCCCACCGGCGAGGGCGAGCTGGCGTCCGGCACCGGGCCGGAGGTTGCCATCCTCGTCGAAGATGTTGCCGTCGTACCGTTGGGCCCGGACGAGGAGGACGAGGGTGGTGATCCCGAAGAACACCAGCGGCACCTCGATCGGCACCGCGATCTCCAGCGCCAGGAGGAGACCCACCACCGTGAAGACCGCTGCGTTGGCGTAGGACCACACACCGATGGCCCGCGCCACCCTCCGCACGTCCACCTTCTCCCGCTTGGCGCGGGACATCGTGTTGTAGCCGGAGATCAGGAAGTGCAGCTTGAACGCGTGCACCAGCAGGCCGAGAACCAGCAGCAGTGCGGCCATGCCGAAGGCGAACCACATGAGGCACCTCCCGACGTCGTGCCCCTAGTGTCCCAGCACCGCGCCGCCCAGCACCTCACCGATCGGCGCACGCACCACGAGGTGCGCGAGCTCGTCGTAGGGGGTGGGGTCCCTGTTGATCAGGACGAGCCGGTGCCCGCGGAAGTAGTGGATCAGCCCGGCCGCCGGGTACACCACCAGGGAGGTGCCNNGGACGCCGCCACGACGTCGTCGTCCAGCACCTCGCCGTACAGCACGACGTCGGGCCGTACGACGCCGCCGCACCGGTCACAGCGCGGCACGCCTCCGGGGGATGCGGCGCCCGCCACGATCGCGGCGACGTCG
>DBPQ01000025.1 GCA_002304945.1 Actinomycetales bacterium UBA1416
CGGCGTTCCTATGAGGGTGACCGGCCGCGCCGATCCGATTCGGGTGAGCGGGGGTATCAGCGGCGGGATGATGACCGGCCGCACCGTTCCTATGAGGGTGACCGGCCGCGCCGATCTTTCGAGGGTGACCGGTCGGGTCGTCCCTCGGGTGAGCGGGGGTATCAGCGGCGGGATGATGACCGGCCGCGCGATGCTGTTCATGAGCAACGGCGCGCCGAGCGTGCGGCGGAACGTGCCGCCGAGCCCCCTCTCGACGCCGAGATCACGCCACAGATGCTGGACAAGTCGTCACGTACTCACCTGAAGTCGCTCAACAAGGAGAACGCGGACCTTGTGGCCCGGCATCTGGTTGCGGCTGGTCTGTACCTGGAGACGGATCCGGAACTGGCCCACCAGCACGCCTTGGCTGCACAGCGTCGCGCGGGCAGGATCGACGTCGTCCGGGAGGCCGTGGCCATCACCGCCTACGGGACCGGACGGTACGCGGACGCGCTGCGTGAGGCGCGCACCGTGCGGCGCCTGTCCGGCGACGAGACTCTCCGTGCGATCGAGGCCGACTCCGAACGCGGTCTCGGCCGTCCTGAGCGCGCCCTGGCGGTGATCGCCGAGGTGGAACTGGCACACCAGCCCGCGCACGCTCGCGCAGAACTCGCAATTGTCGCGTCCGGTGCGCGGGCCGACCTCGGCGAATCAGAGGCCGGCCTGCTCGTGATCGAGGACGCGCTGCGCTTCATCCGGGATGACGCACTTCGTGCCCGGCTGCTCAGTGTGAAGGCCGACCGTCTCGACGAGCTCGGCCGCACCGCGGAGGCGGAGGAGGCACGCGCTCTCCTGACCGCCGACCCAGAGGAATCCGACGACGTCCTGTACATCGACGACGCGTTGGACGAGGACCTCGCCCTCGCCGTCGACCTCGAGGACGCTGCGGAGGATCAGCCGACCGTCGACGCCTCGCAGGACCAGGGCGACGCCGAGCCGGATGACGACGGGTTTGACGAGGACGAGGCCGACGACGACGGGGCTGACGAGGACAAGGCCGACGACGGGGCTGACGAGAACGAGGCCGAGGACGACGCAGCGGACGAGGGTGAGCCAGACGACGATCCGGTCGCCGACGAGCCGGTCGCCGGCGAGCCGGCGGACGATGGCGCCAGGGAGGAGCCATCCGAGCACGATGGCGGTTCCGACCCGGTCGAACCGACCGAGGCGGGTGCGGAGGAGGAACGATGAGCGGCTTGCTGGCGAGTGAGCGCCCGCTCTCCGCGGCGTACGACGTGGCACTCATGGACCTCGACGGCGTGACGTACGAGGGCCGGGCACCGATCGAACACGCGGCGGCAGGGGCGAGGGCGGCACGGGAGTCGGGGCTCAGGCTCTTCTTCGTCACCAACAATGCGTCCCGTCCGCCTCAGGACGTCGCCGATCAGCTCAGCTCTCTCGGCATACCGGCTGACCGTGACGAGGTGTACTCCTCTGCGATGGCGGCGGTCCAGCTGGCGGTGAAGCGCCACGGCCGGGGCGCACGGGTCCTCGCGATCGGCGGTCCCGGCCTCCTCGAGGCTGCCCGCGAGGGTGGGCTCGAGCTCGCCGAGGATGCCGACGACCGTCCCCTCGCCGTCCTCCAGGGCTTCCGCGAGTCGATCTGCTGGGCGGACCTCACCGAGGCCGCCTACGCCATCAACGCGGGCGCGGAGCACATCGCGACGAACCTCGACACCACCCTGCCGCGGGAGCGTGGCATGGCCGTGGGCAACGGGTCGCTCGTCGCGGCTGTCGTCAGCGCGACGGGGGTCCAGCCGCTCTCCGCTGGCAAGCCCGAGCCGGAGATCTTCCGTCTCGCCGCGGAACGGGCGGGCGCGCACAACCCGATCGCGGTGGGGGACCGGCTGAACACCGACATCGCGGGGGCGGTGGCCTCGCGGCTCCCGTCGCTCCACGTCCTCACCGGTGTCTCCAGTGCCCGCGACGTCGTGCTCGCGCCTCCGTCACAGCGTCCCACCTATCTCGGGCTGGACCTGCGTGATCTCGCCGCCCCGCACCCGCCTGTCACCCACGGTGAGGGCTGGTGGGCGTGCCGTGGCGCCCGCGCCCGGGCCCTCGGCGGCCATCTCGAGCTCGAACGAGTCGGGTCTCTCGAACTCCATGACTCGGTTCACGTGAGCGTCGACGAGTACCGCGCCCTGGCTGCGGCCGCATGGGCCTCTGGCGTACGTCACTGTCCTCGGCTGGCGGTCGTGGAGGAGTTGTGACGGACGCGCCGAGGCCCGCGCCGCCGCCCCGACGCCCTCCGGTTGACGAGCAGCTCGCCGAGATCGCCGAGCGCCCGCTCGAGGAGCGACCCGCGGCGTTCGAGGAACTGCACCGCGACCTCGAGACCCGGCTCCGCGCCAGCGAGACCTGATGGCCCGGAGGGTTCGCCTCGACGCCGAACTGGTCCGGCGTGCCCTCGCTCGATCGCGGGCGGAGGCGCGCGAGCTCATCCTCTCGGGGAGGGTCACCGTGGACGGACAGTGCGCGGACAAGCCCGCCCGCCAGGTCGACCCCGCGCAGGCCGTCGAACTCGCCGGCGAGCCGGTCACTCAGTACGCCTCCCGCGGGGCGCACAAGCTCCTCGGAGCGCTCAGCATCCTGGGGGACCGGGCACCGGTGATCGCCGGACGTCGAGCGCTCGACGCCGGCGCCTCCACGGGAGGGTTCACCGACGTCCTCCTTCGTGCCGGAGCAGCGAGCGTCGTCGCCGTCGACGTGGGCTACGGCCAACTGGCGTGGCGGCTCCGCCAGGACCCCCGCGTCGAGGTGCTGGACCGCACCAACGTGCGCACCCTGCGGCCGGAGGATGTCGCACCGCCGCCGGAGCTCGTCGTGAGCGACCTGTCGTTCATCTCCCTCACCCTCGTGCTGGAGGCGCTGCGCCGCTGCGCGGCTCCGGACGCCGACTTCCTCCTGATGGTCAAGCCACAGTTCGAGGTGGGGAGGGAAAGGCTCGGCGCGGGCGGGGTCGTCCGCGACACCTCGCTGCACCATGAGGCGGTGCTGGGCGTGTGCGAGGCAGCTGCCGGCGTCGGGCTGGACACGTGGGCCGTCGCCGCCAGCCCGCTGCCGGGGCCGGCCGGGAACGTGGAGTACTTCGTCGCGCTCCGGGCGGACCACCCGGGTGCGGTGAGGGGCGCATCCCTGTCCGACGCCGTGTGGCAGGCTATTGGCGAGGGCCCAGCCGGGGATTCGAGGACGGGAGCGGGATGACGCAGAAGATCGCTCTCGTCCGCCATACCCGCCCCGGCGTCGACCAGCAGGCCGCCCTCGTCGAGGCGGCGGTGGAGGACCTCGGGGGCCGCATCGTGCCGGAGGAGCGCGCGGCGGAGGCCGACATCGTCCTCGTGCTGGGCGGGGACGGCACCATCCTCTACGCGACTGAACTGGTCCGTGGACGGCCGATCCCGCTCCTCGGCGTCAACTTCGGACACGTCGGGTTCCTCGCCGAGGCGGACCCGGAGTCCCTGAACGACGTCGTCACCCGCGTCGTGTCGGGCGATTACACCGTCGACGAGCGCATGACCATCGAACTCGAGGTGACGACCCCGGACGGCGTCACCACCACGGGCTGGGCGCTCAACGAGGTGGCGCTCCTGAAGGTGGATCGTGCCCGGATGATCGAGGTGGCCTTCGGGGTGGACGGGCGTGCGGTGTCTTCCTTCGGGTGTGACGGGCTCGTCCTCGCGACCCCCACCGGGTCGACGGCGTACGCCTTCTCGGGTGGCGGCCCGATCGTCTGGCCGGACGTCGAGGCACTGCTCGTGGTACCGATCGCGGCGCACGCGTTGTTCTCGCGACCACTCGTCGTCGGCCCCGGATCCGAACTCACCGTCCTCCTCGACACCGTGCACCACTCGGACGCGGAGATCTGGTGCGACGGCAGGCGCCGCATCCCGGCGCCCCACGGCACGACGATGACGATCCGGCGCAGCGACGAGCCCGTCCTCCTCGCCCGCCTCACCGAGACACCGTTCTCCGGCCGGCTGGTGGCCAAGTTCTCCCTCCCCGTCCACGGCTGGAGGGGCCCGCGGACCCATGCTTGAGGAGCTGCGGCTGCGGAACGTGGGCGTGATCGAGGACGCCGCACTCGTCCTCGGACCGGGTCTCAGCGTCCTCACGGGCGAGACCGGTGCCGGCAAGACCATGGTGCTGACCGGTCTCGGCCTCCTCATGGGACGGCGGCCCGACCCGCGGCTCGTCCGGCACGGGAGCGCCCAGGGCGAGGTGGAGGGTGTGCTCACCGCCCGGGACGAGACGGGCCTCCGTGCCTGGGCGGAACCAGCGGGGGGCGTCCTCGACGACGGCGCCCTCCTCGTCAGCCGTGTCGTGCCCGCGTCGGGACGCGCCCGGGCATACCTGGGCGGACGGTCGGTCCCGGCGGCGACGCTGGCGGAACTCGCCGACACCCTCATCACGGTCCACGGTCAGGCGGACCAGCAACGGCTGCGTTCTCCTGCCCATCAGCGGGCCGCCCTGGACGGCTTCGCCGGCCTCGACGATCACGTGCAGCGGTACCGTTCCGCGTTCGACCGGGTGGGCAGGCTGGAGGCGGAGCTGCGTGACTGGGAGGACGCCGCGCGGCGTGTCGCCGTCGAGCGTGACCGCCTCCGGGAGGGGCTGGCCGCCATCGAGGAGGTCGACCCGCAGCCGGGCGAGGACGACGACCTGCGCCAGCGGTCCGAGAGGCTCACCAACATCGAGGAGCTCCGCACCGCTGTCGAGGGCGCCTACGCCGTCCTCACCGGTGACGAGCTCCAGGCCGGGGTCGTCGACCGTCTCGAGACGGCGCGCCACCTCCTCGATGCAACCGCGCGCTTCGACGCCGAACTGGGGGAGTGGGCGGGGGTGATCGACCAGGCGAACCAGCTGTTGTCCCAGGTGGCGACGGACCTCGGGATCCAGCGGGACACGCTCGACGCCGATCCCCGGCTGCTCGAAGAGGTGCACGCCCGCCGAGCGTCTCTCACGGCGCTCACGCGCCGGTTCGGGCCGACGCTCGACGACGTCCTCGCCTGGGCCAGCGCGGCCCGGGGGCGACTCGCCGAGCTCGACGAGGGTTCACGTGACGCGCTCGAGTCCGCCCTCGACGGGGCGCGCGGCGAGCTGGACGAGCTCGCCACGGAGCTGACCGACCGCCGTCGGACGGCGGCACGGGACCTGGAACGACGCGTCACCGTGGAACTGGGCAGGCTTGCGCTCGCCGGCGCGCACCTCGAGGTGCGCGTCGCGCCCACCGAACCCGGCCCCTACGGTCGCGACGACGTCGTGATGCTGCTCGCACCGCATCGGAACGTGCTCGCGCTGCCGCTCGCATCGTCGGCCTCCGGTGGCGAACTGTCGAGGATCATGCTCGCCCTCGAGGTGAGCCTCGCCGCCCGTCCCGACGACCACACCTTCGTGTTCGACGAGGTCGATGCGGGTATCGGGGGAGGCGCGGCGATCGAGGTGGGACGCCGGCTGAAGGAGCTGTCCCGGCACCACCAGGTCATCGTCGTCACCCACCTCGCCCAGGTGGCGGCCTTCGCGGACCACCACCTCGTGGTCACCAAGACAGCGGCGGACGGTGCCCCGAGCACTCGCGTCGAGCGCGTGACGGGAATCGCACGCGAGCGTGAACTGGCGCGGATGCTCGCCGGTGACGTGTCGGAGACGGCACTCCGGCACGCGGCAGAACTTCTGCGGCGGGTGGGCGTGGGAGCATAGCAGGGTGAACAACCCATTCCAGCGCCACCGGCAGTCGGCCGCAGGGGACGGCGCGCTCGGGGGGACGGCGCGGGTGGACGCCCGCACGAAGAACCTCACCAAGCGGCTGCGCTCGGGTGATGTCGCCATCATCGACCACGCGGACATCGACCGTGTCTCCGCGGAGGCGCTCGTGGCCTGCAGGCCGGCCGTCGTGCTGAACGCCGCCCGGTCCACGACCGGACGGTACCCCAACCTCGGGCCACAGATCCTCCTCGACGCCGGCATCCCCCTCGTCGACGACCTCGGCCCGGACGTGATGGGCATCCGCGAGGGCCACCGTGTCCACGTGAACGGCGGGGAGGTGTGGGACGGGAACAGGCTCGTGGCCGAGGGCACGCCCCAGGATGCCGACACCATCGGCAGGAGCCTGGAGGAGGCACGGGAGGGGCTCTCCCTCCAGTTCGAGGCGTTCGCCGCGAACACCGCGTCCTACATCCTGAAGGAACGCGAACTTCTCTTCGACGGCGCCGGCGTCCCGGACGTGCGAACCGACTTCGAGGGGCGCCAGGTCCTCGTCGTGGTGCGCGGGTACCACTACAAGGAGGACCTCGCGATGCTGAAGTCCTACGTGCGGGAGTACCGGCCCATCCTCATCGGGGTCGACGGCGGTGCGGACGCCATCCTCGAGGCGGGCATGAAGCTCGACATGATCGTGGGGGACATGGACTCCGTCTCCGACCGGGCGCTCACCTCGGGCGCCGAGATCGTGGTGCACGCGTACCGGGACGGCCGCGCCCCCGGCATCGCCAGGGTCGAGGAGCTCGGCGTCGAGCACGTCGTGTTCCCCGCCACCGGGACCAGCGAGGACGTCGCCATGCTCCTCGCGGACGACAAGGGCGCGGACCTGATCGTCGCCGTCGGCACGCACACCACCCTCATCGAGTTCCTCGACAAGGGGCGCGCCGGCATGGCCTCCACCTTCCTCACCCGCCTCCGGGTCGGCACCAAGCTGGTGGACGCCAAGGGCGTCTCCCAGCTCTCCCGTCCCAGGATCACCACCCTCCAGCTCTTCCTGCTCGCCGTCGCGGGGCTGCTCGCCCTCCTGGTCGCCCTGTTGGCCACGAACTTCGGCCAGGCGCTGCTGGGACTCTCCGGGGCGTGGTGGGACGACATCGTCAACATCGTGCGCGGCCTCCTGGGCATGGCGCCGTCGGCTCCGACCACCTGAGGACGAAACCATGATCGACTTCCGCTACCACCTGGTCTCGCTGATCTCCGTGTTCCTCGCGCTCGCCGTCGGCATAGTCCTCGGCGCGGGCCCCCTGCAGGAGAGCATCGGGGACACGCTCACCGACCAGATCGACGTGCTGCGCGCCGACCGTGACCAGCTGCGCATCGACATCGCGGAGCGGACCATGGACCTGGAGGACCGCGAGGCGTGGATCGTGGACGTGGGCGAGCAGCTCGTGGAGGACAGCCTCGCCGGGCGCGACGTGGCGCTCCTCGTCCTGCCGGGAGCCACGGACGACGACGTCGCCGCCGTCGCCGACCAGCTCGAGGCGGCGGGTGCGGGCGAGGCAGCGCGCGCGCGGCTCACCGAGGCCTGGACGACCACCGAGCCGGGCTACCGCCAGACCTTCTCCCAGCAGCTCGCGGGCTACCTCGACCCGGCCCCCGACGCCGAGGCGAGCTCCGACGAGGTGCTCGCCACGGCCGTCGGCCAGATGCTCGCGGGCGGAGCGGAGGCGGAGGTGCTCCGTGAGCTCCTCGCCGGTGGGGACGAGCCGTTCGTCGCGGTGGACGGGGACATCGTGCCAGCCAGCGCCCTCGTGGTGGTGGGCCCCCGCCCGGAGCCCGTCGTGCCCGTCGAGCCGGCGGCCTCCGCGACACCGACCGAGGAGGGCGACGACGTCGAGGATCCCGCCTGGGCCGACGTCGTCGCCGCGTTCGCCACTGCGCTTCCCACCGTGACGGTGGGATCCGGTGCGGAACTCATCCTTGCGATCCGGGAGGCGGGGATCCCCACCTCGACGGTCGACTCGATCGGCGAACTTCCCGCGGCCATCACCGTCCCGCTCGCGATCGCCGCCGAGCTGAACGGCGTGCACGGCCGCTACGGCTTCGCCCCGAGCGCCGAGAGCCCGGTCCCCGTGATCGTCCCGGCCCCGCCACTGGTGGCGCCCGAGGAACCGGCCGAGCCCACGGCCGACGCCACCGCGGGTGCGGACGGATGAGCCGGATCGCCGCCCTCTCGGCGGGCGCAGCTGGCCACCTTTTGCTGTCGCGGGCGTTGCGCGCCTTTCCCCCCGGGGG
The DNA here is from genome assembly GCA_002304945.1 of Actinomycetales bacterium UBA1416. GTDB lineage: Bacteria > Actinomycetota > Actinomycetes > Actinomycetales > Actinomycetaceae > UBA1383. Next base: position 8,032 of record DBPQ01000025.1, read on the forward strand.
GAGGTCCCGCTGGGAGAGGACCAACTACGCCGGCCGGACCGTGTCCCTCCTCGGCGGCCTGGCCGCCGCCGGCGGGGCGGTCGGGGCCGCCACGTGCACGCCCGTTCCGGTGGGCGGGGTCGTCGCCGCGCTCGGCGGTGGCGCCTTCGGTGCGATCGACGACCTCGGCGCCGACTCGGCCACGAGCTCCAAGGGCCTCAGGGGCCATCTCGGCGCGCTCGCCCACGGCCGCGTCACCACGGGCGCGCTGAAGATCGCCGGCATCGGGGCGAGTGGACTCGCGGCCTCGGCGCTCCTGACGCCGCGGCCCCGGAGTGTGCTGGACGTCGTCGTCGGCGCTGGACTCGTCGCGGGCACCGCCAACCTCCTCAACCTGTTCGACCTGCGGCCCGGCCGCTCGCTGAAGGTGGCCGCGGCCGCCGCCGCCGTGGGAGCCGCCGCCGGCTCCGAGCAGGCGGCCGCCGTCCTCGGTGTCAGCCTCGCCGCGCTGCCCGACGACCTCGCCGAGCGCACGATGCTGGGGGACACCGGCGCGAACGCGCTCGGGGCGCTCCTCGGGAGCGCGGTGGCAGCCAGCCCGTCGCGGATCCTGCGGATCGGGATCCTCGGCGGCGTCGTCGCCCTCACACTCGCCAGCGAGAAGGTGAGCTTCTCCCGCGTCATCGAGGGCACGGAGGCACTCCGCCGGATCGACCGGCTCGGCCGCCTCCCGTCATGACCGCCCGCACCGCCGGAGGCATCCTCGGTGCGGCCGGCATGATCGCCGTCATCACGCTCCTCTCCCGCCTCGTCGGCTTCGTGCGCTGGCTCGTCCACTCCTGGATGCTGGAGGGGGGGTCCGCGACAGCCGGGGCCTACGCGACCGCCAACCAGATCCCCAACATCCTGTTCGAGGTCGCTGCCGGAGGCGCCCTCGCCTCCGTGGTCGTCCCGCTGCTCGCCGGACCCCTCGCGCGGTCCCTCCGCACCGAGGTGGACCGCACGGCCTCCGCTCTCCTCACGTGGGCGCTCCTCGTGCTGGTTCCCCTCGGTGCCGCGGTCGCGCTCGGCGCGGACCTGGTCGCGGAACTCCTGCCGGACTCCGCGAGCCTCTCGGCGGCCGAGGCCGCCGAATCCGACGCCCTCGTCGCCCACCTGCTCCGTGTGTTCGCCCTCCAGATCCCCCTCTACGGGGTCGGGATCGTCCTCTCGGGCGTCCTCCAGGCCCACAAGCGGTTCTTCTGGCCCGCGGTCGCCCCCCTGCTGTCGTCCGTCGTGGTCATCGCCTCCTATGTCGTGTTCGGGGCCCTCGCGGACGGCGCGCAGTCCGACCCCGGCGCCCTCCCCGCCGCGGCGCGGGCGTGGCTCGCCTGGGGCACCACCGCCGGCGTGGTGGCGATGAGCCTGCCGCTCCTCCTCCCGGTGTGGCGGCTCGGCGTGCGCCTCCGTCCAGCCGTGCACTTCCCTGCCGGGGAGGCCGGTCACGCCCTGCGCCTCGCCGGCGCCGGTCTCGGCGCCCTGCTCGCCCAGCAGGTCGCCGTCCTCTCCGTCGTGGTGCTCGCACCCCTCGGGGGTGATCCCGGCACGCTCTCGATCTTCCAGTACGCCCAGGCGGTCTACCTGCTGCCCTACGCCGTGTTCGCCGTGCCACTGGCCACCGCCGTCTTCCCGCACCTGTCCGAACTCGCCAGCACCCGCTCCGGGGAGTTCGCGCGGCTCGCGGCCTCCTCGACACGGGTGATCCTGGTCGTCGGCTTCGTCGGCATGGCCGTCCTCCTCGCCGACGCCCCCACCGCCCCCGCCATCTTCCGCGTGACCGACGCGCTCGCGGACGCGATCAGCTGGCTCGCGCCCGGAGTCGTCGGGTTCGCCCTCATCTTCCACGCCTCGCGGGTGCTGTACGCGGTGGATCGGGGGCGGGCCGCCGTCACCGCCACGGCGGCCGGCTGGATCGTCGTCGTCCTCGTCTCCGCGGTACTCGTCGCGGTGCTCGCCCCGGCGGGCGGCGACTCCCCGGCGACGCTGCGGGCGCTCGCGACGGGGAACTCCGCCGGCATGCTGGTGGCCGGGGCGGGACTGCTGGCGGCCGTGCACCGCGTCACGGAGGGTGGTGCGGTCGGGACAGCGCGCACACTGGGGGTGGGGCTCGGCGGGGCGCTCGCCGGGGGTGCGTTGGGGCGTCTCGCCGTCGACGCCGTGCTCGGCCTCACGGGGCCCACGATCGCCGGCAGCGTCCTGGCCGCCGTCCCCGGGGCTGTGCTGGGGGCGGGCCTCACCGTGCTCGCCGTCCACCTGTTCGACCGCGGGACCCTCGCGCCCGTGTACACGCGATTCGGAGGCACGCCATGAGGATCCTGATGGTGCTCGGCAAGGCGACCGGAGGGATCGGCGTGCACGTCGACACCCTGACGGCGGACCTGAGGGAGCGGGGCCACCGCGTCGAGCTGGTGACCGACTCCCTCACCGCGGCGACGTTCGGCTGGGGCGACGCGCACCTGCTGTGGCCCCACGGCCGTGACCTCGTGCGCCTGCAGGCCGGTTGGAGGGAGGCCCGGGCGCTGGCGCGCGGCGCGGATGTCGTGCACGCCCACGGCCACCAGGCCGGCGCGTGGGCCTCGAGCCTGGGCCGTACCCCGCTCGTGGTGTCCCTCCACAACAACGTGCTGCCCGGATCGGGCCCCGCCGTGGTCGCCACCGCCGTGCAGCGGTGGGTCGCCCGGAGGGCCGCCCTCGTCACCGGCGCCTCCAGCGACCTCGTGGAGACGGCACGTTCCTTCGGGGCGCGTGCGGAACTCGCTGCCGTCCCCTCTCCTCGCGTGCCCGCGCTGCTCGCCTCCCCGGCCGGGGACGCGCGCACGCGGCTCGAGGCGGGGGGCCGACTGCTCACCGAGGTGGGAGCCGACCCCACCCTGCCGCTCGTGCTCGCCGTCGCGCGGATCGCGCCGCAGAAGCGCATCGACGTCCTGCTGCAGGTCGCCCGGCACCTGCGGGGGGAGGCGGTGGTCGCGGTGGCCGGCTCGGCCGACGAGAACCTCCTGGCCCGCATCCGCGCGCAGGACCCCGCCGGCGACCTCCACCTCCTCGGGCCCCGACCCGACCTCGACCAGCTCTACGCCTCCGCCTCCGTTCTCGTGCTGACCTCCTCGTGGGAGGCGCGCGCGCTCGTCGTGCAGGAGGCCATGGCCGCTGGCCTCCCAGTCGTCGCCACCGACACCGGCGGGATCCCCGACCTGATGCGGGTGGGGGGCGACGTCGTCGGCCGGCTCGTGCCCGTGGGCGACGCCGCCGCCACCGTCGACGCGGTGCGCGGACTCCTCGCCGCCCCGGCCACCCGGGACGAGATCGCCGCGCGTGGCCGCGAGGTGGCACGGGGATGGCCGGACCGGGCGGGAACGGCCCGCGACTGGGAGGAGAAGTACGCCCGGGTTCTGGGATAGAGTGGAATTCCGTGGTGAACAACCGGCTCACGCCCACCCAGGACATCCCGCGACACATCTTCGTGACGGGGGGCGTGGCCTCCTCCCTCGGCAAGGGGCTCACGGCCTCCAGCCTCGGCCACCTGCTCCGCGCCCGCGGCCTCGCGGTGGCGATGCAGAAGCTCGACCCCTACATCAACGTGGACCCGGGCACCATGAACCCGTTCCAGCACGGCGAGGTGTTCGTCACCGCCGACGGCGCGGAGACGGACCTGGACATCGGCCACTACGAGCGTTTCCTCGACGTCGAACTCTCCGGTGCGGCCAACGCGACCACCGGCCAGGTCTACTCCCGGGTGATCGCCCGGGAGCGGCGGGGCGAGTACCTCGGTGACACGGTGCAGGTGATTCCGCACGTCGTCGACGAGATCAAGGCGCGGATGCGGGCGCAGGCCCATCCCGAGAGCGGCCCGGCCCCGGACGTGATCATCACGGAGATCGGCGGCACCGTCGGCGACATCGAGTCGCTGCCCTTCCTCGAGGCCGCCCGGCAGGTCCGCCAGGACCTCGGCCGCGACAACGTGTTCTTCCTCCACGTCTCGCTCGTGCCCTACCTGCCCACCTCCGGGGAGCTGAAGACGAAGCCCACGCAGCACTCGGTGGCGCAACTCCGCTCGATCGGCATCCAGCCGGACGCCATCGTCTGCCGGTCGGACCGAGACCTCCCCGAGGGCGTCAAGCGCAAGATCGCGCTCATGTGCGATGTCGAGACGGAAGCCGTGGTGACCTGCAAGGACGCGCCCTCGATCTACGAGATCCCCCGCGTGATCCACCGGGAGGGCCTCGACGCCTACGTGGTGCGGCGGCTCGGCGTCGCGTTCCGTGACGTCAACTGGACGGAGTGGGACCGCGTCCTGCAACGCGTCCGCGACCCCAAGCACTTCGTGGAGATCGCCCTGGTGGGCAAGTACGTCGACCTTCCGGACGCCTACCTGTCGGTCACCGAGGCCCTGCGCGCCGGTGGATTCCACCACGAGACGCGCGTCAAGGTGCGGTGGGTGGCCTCCGACGACTGCGTCAGCCCCGCGGGCGCCGAGCACGCGCTGGCCGGCGTCGACGGCGTCCTCGTGCCCGGGGGGTTCGGCGTCCGCGGCATCGAGGGGAAGCTCGGGGCGCTGCGGTACGCCCGGGAGCGCCGCATCCCGACCCTCGGCCTGTGCCTGGGACTCCAGTGCATGGTGATCGAGTTCTCGCGGAACGTCCTCGGCCTGTCCCGTGCGTCGTCCACCGAGTTCGACCCCGACACCCCGGACCCGGTGGTGGCCACGATGGCCGAGCAGCGGCAGATCGTTGCCGGGGAGGGTGACATGGGCGGCACCATGCGGCTCGGTGACTACGACGCCGACCTCGACGAGGGCTCGCTCGTGGCAGCGGTGTACGGCACCACCCACGTGGTCGAGCGTCACCGCCACCGCTACGAGGTCAACAACGCCTACCGCGAGGCGCTGGAGGAGCGGGGCCTGCACATCTCCGGCGTCTCCCCGGACAGGGCCCTCGTGGAGTTCGTCGAGCTGGACGCGGAGCTGCACCCCTACTACGTGGGCACCCAGGCGCACCCGGAGTTCCGGTCCCGGCCCACCCGGCCCCACCCGTTGTTCGCCGGCCTCGTCGGCGCGGCGCTCGACCACCGCCGGGCACCCCGATGATCGAGGACGTCCGCAGCGAACGGCCGTCGGTGGCGCGCGAGGAGATCTGGCGCGGCCGCATCGTCGGGGTGGTCTCCGAGCTCGTCGACCTCGGATCCTCCGAACCGATCGTCCGCGAGTGGATCGACCACCCGGGCGCTGTCGCGATCGTCGCACTGGACGACGACGACCGGGTGGCGCTCCTCAGCCAGTACCGCCACCCGGTGCGCGCCATGCTCTGGGAGATCCCGGCCGGGCTGCTCGACCTCGACGGCGAGGCGTACGTGGACGCCGCCGCGCGCGAACTCGCCGAGGAGGCCGACCTGGGGGCCGCCAGCTGGCACGTGCTGGCCGACATCTTCTGCACGCCGGGCGGTTCGAACGAGTCGCTGCGCGTCTACCTCGCCCGCGACCTCCGCGAGGTGGAGCACGGCTTCGAACGGGTGGAGGAGGAGGCGGAGATGGAGTTGCGCTGGGTTCCCCTCGACGAGGCCGTCACCGCCGTGCTCACGGGCCGGGTCCACAGCCCCTCCGCGACCGTCGGCATCCTGGCATGCGCCGCGGCACGGGCGCGGGGATGGACGGGCCTCCGGCCCGCCGACGCCCCCTGGCTGCGCTGACGCCTCACGGGAGGCTCAGGCAGGCTGCGTGACCCGCCGCTCCGGGACCACGGCCTCCCGCCGCCACAGGCCCGTCACCGCCGCCGTTGTGGCCGCCACCAGGAGGGCGGAGAGCAGCATGTGCACCACCACGAGCGCGACGGGCAGTCCCGTGAAGTACTGCACGTAGCCGACCAGTCCCTGGAGGACCGTGACCGCGGCGACCCACCGCCACCGGCGCCAGCCCATCCCGGCGCGCGCTGTCGCGAGAGCGGTCGCGCCGAGGAGGGCCACGAACAGCCATGCCAGCGCGGAGTGGGTGCGGGTCACGACGAGCGGGTCGAGGGCGAACCGGTACGGGGCGTCGGCGTCGCCCGAATGGGGACCGGTCCCGGTCGTGATGACGCCGGCCACCAGCATGAGCGCGCCGACCGCCACGAGGGCGGTCACAAGGGCCGGCACAGGCGCCGGGGGAGCGGCGGGTGCGCCGTCGGGCTGGTGGAGGCGGACGAGCAGGTACGCGCTCAGCGCCACGAGGGCGAGGGAGAAGTACATGTGCGAGCCGACGATCGCGGGGTGGAGGTCCGCGAGCACGGACAGCCCGCCGATGACCGCCTGCGTGGCGATGAGGGCCAGCACCGTCCAGGCGAGGCGCCGGAATACGGGCGGACGGGAGCGCACCGGCTCCCGGCGGTGCACCGCCCACAGCACGGCCAGCGCGATCGCCACCAGGAGGAACGTGATCAGCCGGTTCCCGAACTCCACCAGCGGGTGGAACGACATCTCCTCGTGCAGCACCGGCGTGAACGTGCCCGGCTCGCACTGCGGCCACGTCGAGCAGCCGAGCCCCGATCCGGTGACGCGCACGAGACCGCCGGTGACGATGATGCCGATCTGCGCCGCGAGGTTCGCGACCACGAGGCGGTGGGTGACGGAGTCGGTGAGGTGCACGGAACCCACGCTACCCGTCCCAGCGCAGCGCACGCCGTGCGAGCCCGGCCAGCACGATCCCCCACCCGGCGAGGACCGCAGCGGCGCCTCCGTCGAGGGACCCCTGGACCGCGGCGCGCAACCCCTCGCCGAGCGCACCCGGGGGGAGGAACCCCAGCCAGGACCCGTCGGCGAGGGGGAGGAGGGCGCCTCCTGCGAGCATGAGCACCCACAGGAGGTTCGCGAGAGCGATCACGGCCTCCGCCCGCAACCGCCCACCGAGGATTACGCCGAGTGAGACGAAGGTGGCGCTGCCGAGGGCCAGGAAGAGCGCGACCGAGGCGTACCCGGTGGCGGTGGTGCCCCGCCATCCCAGGGCGGCCGCCAGCAGCCCGAGCACGACGGACTGGCCCACCAGGAGCCCGGCCACGGCCAGCGCCTTTCCCCGCAGGAGGCCGTCGGGGCCGAGAGGGGTGGTGGCGAGCATGCGCAGTACCCCCCAGCGGCGGTCGAACGCCAACGCGATCGCCTGGGAGGTGAAGGAACTCGACAGCACCGCCATCGCGAGCACCCCGCCGAGCGCGGTCGCCGTGACAGGCTCGGGCAGGTCCAGCACCCGGGGCAGGGCGATCATCGCGAGGGCCGGGAGACCGAAGCTGACGAGCAGCTGCTCGCCGTTGCGCATGATCGTGCGCAGCTCCCACCGCCCCTGTGCGAGGGCGGCCCGCAGGGCGCTCACTCGGCGTCCCGCGTGATCGTGAGGAACACGGACTCCAGCGTGCGGGGCGCCAACGTGAAAGACGCGGCCTCCTCCCCGGCGGCCGCCAGGGCGGCGGCGAGGTCACGGGTGAGGCGCACGTCCGCACTCTCCAGGATCGCGGTGACGCCTCCCGCCGGGTCCACCTGCGGGCTCGCCCATCGCGAGACCACCGCCGCGGCCCGTGCCGGGTCCCGCGTCCCGGCGAGGGTCAGCTGCGTGCCGGAGGCCAGCTCCGCGACGCTCCCGGACGCCACGACGCGCCCGTGATCCATGACGACGACGTGATCCGCCAGCTCCTCGGCCTCGGCGATGTGGTGGGTGGTCAGCACGATCGCGCAGCCGCGGTCGCGCTGTTCACGCAGCAGCGCCCAGCTCTCCCGGCGCGCGTGGGGATCGACCCCGGACGAGGGCTCGTCGAGGAACGCGAGTTCCGGGGTGCCGACGAGAGCGCAGGCGACGGCGACCCGCTGCCGCTGGCCGCCGGACAGGCGGCGGATCGGGGTGTCCATGGCGTCCCCCAGGGAGAGCGCGGCGACGAGGTGCTCTCGGTCCGCCGGAACGCGGTAGAAGGTGGCGACGTGGTCGAGGACCTGCCGCGCGGTCGGCGCCATCGGCAGGCCACCCTGCTGCACCATCACGCCCACCCGCTCGCGCAGCCAGCGGTCGTCCTCCCGGTCCCGCCGGCGCCGGCCGAGCACGACGACGTCGCCGGCGTCCGCCTCTCGCAGCCCCTCGCAGCACTCGAGCGTCGTGGTCTTGCCCGCACCGTTGGGACCCAGCACGGCCGTGATGCGGCCCGCAGCAGCGGAGAACGTGACGCCGTCGGCCGCCCGGCGCTCGCCGTAGCTCTTGGCGAGACCGGTCACGGTGAGCGCGTCGTCCACGTCCCACATCCTACGGCCGTCCACCAGGCGCACCGTGCTTGCGGTGGGGGAATAAAGCAACAAGAATGTTTCTTAATACATGAGGTCGACGTGCGGTGGACAGGAAGAGGAGGCGCGGTGGACGAGATCACCCATGACGCCTCCACCCGCGCGCGTGTGCTGGAGCTGATCATCTCGCTCGGCCCGGTCTCCTCGACGGAGCTGGCAGGCCGCCTCGACCTGACGACCGCGGGGATCCGCCGCCACATCGCCGCCCTCGAGCACGAGGGTCTCATCACCGAGCACGAACCGGCCGGAGGCCTCCAGCCGCGCCGCGGCCGGCCCGCCCGCCACTACATCGCGACCGCTGCGGGGCGGGCACGTCTCACGAGCACCTACTCCGACCTTGCCACGGCGGCCCTGGATTTCCTCGCGCGCACGGCCGGTCCGGAGGCGGTGGCTGACTTCGCCTCCGCGCGCGTCCGGAACCTCGAGGCGCGCTACGCCCCCGTCGTCAGTGCCGCGGGATCCGATCTGGCCGGCCGGGCGGAAGCCCTCGCGGGGGCGCTCACCGCCGACGGGTATGCTGCGACGGTCCGCGGCGTCGGCGACGTCACCCTGCAACTCTGCCAGGGGCACTGCCCGGTCCTCGACGTCGCCCAGGCCTTCCCCCAGCTGTGCGAGGCGGAACTGCAGGCGTTCGCCCGTCTGCTCGGCGTCCACGTCCAGCGCCTCGCGACGCTCGCCCAGGGCGAGCACGTGTGCACCACCCACATCCCCGTCCGTCCCCGAATCCCGGAAGGAACCCCATGACGAGTCCCACACCGGTGGCGAAGGCTGAGCCCCTGTCACAGGAAGAGACCATCGCGTCGATCGGTCACTACAGCTACGGCTGGCACGACTCCGACGTCGCCGGGGTGTCCGCCCGCCGCGGCCTCAGCGAGGACGTGGTGCGCAACATCTCGGCCCTGAAGGGCGAACCCGAGTGGATGCTGAAGCGGCGGCTGCGCGGCCACACGCTGTTCCGGAAGAAGCCCATGCCCCAGTGGGGTGCCGACCTCTCCGGCATCGACTTCGACAACATCAAGTACTTCGTGCGCGCCTCCGAGCGCCAGGCCGCCTCCTGGGAGGACCTGCCCGAGGACATCAAGCGGACGTACGACCGTCTCGGGATCCCGGAGGCGGAGAAGCAGCGGCTCGTCGCGGGCGTCGCCGCCCAGTACGAGTCCGAGGTGGTCTACCACCAGATCCAGGAGGAGCTCGAGGCGCAGGGCGTCATCTTCCTCGACACGGACACGGGCCTGAAGGAACACCCCGAGATCTTCGAGGAGTACTTCGGCACGGTGATCCCCACGGGGGACAACAAGTTCGCCGCACTCAACACGGCTGTCTGGTCCGGCGGCTCGTTCGTGTACGTCCCGCCCGGCGTGCACGTCGAGATCCCGCTGCAGGCCTACTTCCGGATCAACACCGAGAACATGGGCCAGTTCGAGCGGACCCTGATCATCGCGGACGAGGGCTCCTACGTGCACTACGTGGAGGGCTGCACCGCCCCGATCTACTCCTCGGACTCGCTGCACTCCGCCGTCGTGGAGATCATCGTGAAGAAGGACGCCCGCGTCCGCTACACCACGATCCAGAACTGGTCGAACAACGTGTACAACCTGGTCACGAAGCGCGCCACCGTGGAGGCCGGCGGCACCATGGAGTGGGTGGACGGCAACATCGGCTCCAAGGTGACCATGAAGTACCCGGCCGTCTACCTGATGGGGGAGCACGCCCGTGGGGAGACCCTCTCCATCGCGTTCGCGGGGGAGGGCCAGCACCAGGACACCGGGTCCAAGATGGTGCACCTCGCCCCCCACACCTCCTCCTCGATCATCTCGAAGTCGGTGGCTCGGGGCGGTGGCCGCGCGTCCTACCGCGGCCTGGTGCAGGTGATGGAGAACGCCGCCCACTCGAAGTCGAACGTGCTGTGCGACGCGCTGCTCGTCGACACCATCTCCCGCTCGGACACCTACCCCTACGTCGACGTGCGCGTCGACGACGTCGAGATGGGGCACGAGGCCACCGTCTCGAAGGTGTCCGAGGAGCAGCTGTTCTACCTCATGAGCCGCGGGCTGGAGGAGACCGAGGCGATGGCGATGATCGTACGCGGCTTCGTCGAGCCCATCGCCCGGGAGCTCCCGATGGAGTACGCCCTCGAACTCAACCGCTTGATCGAACTGCAGATGGAAGGCTCGGTGGGCTGATGGAGACCACGACCCTCGACCACTCGGCGGCGCGCCTCGTGGGCGACCACTCCCACGGGGCGGTGCCGCAGAGCGACCGCTCGGAGCGCCAGGCGTCGTTCGACCCGGCCGATTTCCCGCTGCCCACGGGCCGCGAGGAGGACTGGCGGTTCACCCCGGTGGATCGACTCGCCGCGCTGCTCGGCTCCGGCCCCACCGGCACCCGGCTCGCGCTGTCGAGCATCCTCCCCGACGGCGTCACCCTCACCGAGGTCGACCCCGCCGCCGCGCGGGCCGCGTCGCCGTTCGCGCCGGGCGACCGTCCCGCCGCGCTCGCCGTGGCCAACTCCGGCGGAGCGCTGCGGCTCGAGGTGCCCGCGAACCACCCGGGCGGACCCGCCGTCGTCAACCTGACCGGTTCGGGCGGCACGGTGTTCGGCCACCTCAGCATCCGGGTCGGCACGAACGCGACCTCCACGATCGTGCTGCGGCACACCGGGACCGCGGAGTACAGCGCACGGGTGGACCTCGTCGCCGAGGAGGGGGCCCACGTCACCCTCGTCTCCCTCCAGGAGTGGGACGACGACGCCGTCCACCTCGCGGAGAACGCCGTCTCGCTCGCCAAGGACGCGACCGTCAAGCACGTGGTCGTCACGCTGGGCGGCGAGCTGGCGCGCGTCAACACCTCCGCCCGGTTCACCGGCACCGGCGGCAACCTCGAGCTCCTCGGCCTCTACTACACCGACGCCGGCCAGCACCAGGAGCACCGCCTCTTCGTCGACCACGCCGTGCCGAACTGCGTCTCGCGCGCCACCTACAAGGGCGCGCTTCAGGGTGAGGGCGCGCACTCCGTGTGGGTGGGCGACGTGCTCATCCGGAAGGAGGCCGAGGGCACCGACACCTACGAGCTGAACCGCAACCTGGTCCTCACCGAGGGTGCCCGCGCCGACTCCGTGCCGAACCTCGAGATCGAGACCGGCGAGATCGAGGGGGCCGGACACGCGTCGGCCACCGGACGCTTCGACGACGAACAGCTCTTCTACCTGCGCTCCCGGGGCATCCCCGAGCTCGAGGCCCGCCGCCTCGTCGTGCGCGGCTTCTTCGCGGAGCTGATCTCCCAGATCGGCGTGCCCGACGTGCAGGAGGAGCTCATGGCGGCCATCGAGGCCGAGCTGGGGCGTTCCCAGTCATGAGCGAGCACGTCTGCGATGTCGGCGACCTCGCCCCCGGTGAGGCGCTGCGCGCCGAGGTCGACGGCCTCGCCGTCGCCGTCGTTCGGGACGAGGACGGCGCCTACCACGCCATCGGCGATGCCTGCACCCATGGCGACGTCAGCCTCTCCGACGGGGAGGTCGACGGCGCCACGATCGAGTGCTGGTTGCACGGCTCCACGTTCGACCTGCGCTCCGGTCGCCCCCTGTCCCTTCCCGCCACCAGGCCCGTCCCGGTGTACCTCGTCACCGTCGAGGGCGAGCGCGTCCTCGTCGACGCGGCCACCGTCACCAACCGATAGAAGGAAAGCACACGTGTCGACACTCGAGATCAGGGACCTGCAGGTCCAGGTCCAGACCAACGAGGGCCCCAAGCAGATCCTCCGGGGGGTGGACCTCACGGTCCGGTCCGGGGAGATCCACGCCATCATGGGCCCGAACGGTTCCGGCAAGTCCACCCTGGCCTACTCCATCGCAGGCCACCCCAAGTACGAGGTCACCGGCGGCCAGGTGCTCCTGGACGGTGAGGACATCCTCGAGATGAGCGTGGACGAGCGCGCCCGCGCCGGGATGTTCCTCGCGATGCAGTACCCGGTCGAGGTTCCCGGCGTCACGGTGTCCAACTTCCTGCGCACCGCCAAGACCGCCATCGACGGCGAGGCCCCCGCGCTCCGCCACTGGGTCAAGGAGGTCCGCGAGGCCATGCAGCGCCTCCGGATGGACCCCGCGATGGCCCAGCGCGACGTGAACACCGGGTTCTCCGGCGGCGAGAAGAAGCGCAACGAGATCCTGCAGATGGAACTCCTGAAGCCGCACTTCGCCGTGCTGGACGAGACGGACTCCGGTCTGGACGTCGACGCGCTGCGCATCGTCTCCGAGGGCGTCAACCGGGTCCACGAGACCACGGACGCGGGGATCATCCTCATCACGCACTACACGCGGATCCTGAACTACATCACGCCCGACTTCGTGCACGTGTTCGTGGACGGCCGCGTCGCGGAGCAGGGCGGCCCCGAGCTCGCCGACCGCCTCGAGGCCGAGGGCTACGACCGCTACGTGGGCGCCGGCGCCTGATGAGGCTGCTCGAGGGTGCGGCGAGCCCACTGGAGGCCAGTGAGCTCGCCGCGCTGCGCGCGGACTTCCCGATCCTGGCGCGCACCGTGCGCGGCAGACCGCTCGTCTACCTCGACTCTGCTGCGACCTCCCAGAAGCCACGCCAGGTCATCGAGGCCGAGACGCGGTTCTACGAGCACTCGAACGCCGCGGTGCACCGGGGAGCGCACGCCCTCGCCGAGGAGGCCACCGACGTCTACGAGTCGGGGCGTGCCCACCTGGCCCACTTCCTCGGCGCACGCCCCGACGAGGTTGTCTGGACGAAGAATGCCACCGAGGCGCTGAACCTCCTGGCGTACGCCCTGCAGAACGCCACCCTCGACGGAACGGCGCTCGCCCTGCGCCCCGGCGACGAGATCGTCGTGACGGAGGCGGAGCACCACGCCAACCTCGTCCCGTGGCAGCAGCTCGCGCGCCGCACCGGCGCCACGTTCCGGTGGCTGCGGGTCGACGACGACGGCCGCCTCGACCCCGCCTCGTTCGCCGCCATCAGCGAGCGGACCCGGGTGGTCGCCTTCACCCACGTCTCCAACGTCACCGGGGCGATCTCCCCGGTCGCCGACGTGGTCGCCGCCGCCCGCGCGGTCGGGGCGCTCACCGTTCTCGATGCCTGCCAGTCCGCCCCCCACCTCCCGCTGGACGTCCGCACGCTCGGCGTGGACGCCGTCGCGGTCTCCGGCCACAAGATGCTCGGTCCCACCGGTGTGGGAGCGCTCTGGGCGCGGCCCGAGCTGCTGGACGCGCTGCCGCCCTTCCTCACCGGGGGGTCCATGATCGAGGTGGTCACCATGGAGGAGACCACCTTCATGCCGCCGCCCACGCGATTCGAGGCCGGGACGCAGATGATCGCGCAGGTCGCCGGACTGGATGCTGCGCTGACCTGGCTGGAGGGGGTCGGGATGGACCGGGTCGCGGCTCACGAGGCGGCCCTCACCGCCCGCCTCGTCGAGGGGGTCACCTCTCTCGACGGCGTCCGCGTCCTCGGCCCGGCCACCGCGGCGGACCGGGTGGGGCTCGTGTCGTTCGCCGTCGACGGCGTCCACCCGCACGATGTCTCCCAGGTGTTGGACGCCGACGGCATCGCGATCCGCGTGGGGCATCACTGCGCCCAGCCGATCCACCGGCGCCTCGGGGTGCACGCCTCGGCGCGCGCCTCGCTCGGTGTCTACAACACGCCTGACGACGTAGACTTCTTCGTCGACAGGCTCGCCAACGTCAGGAAGTTCTTCGGGGTCGCATGATGGAACTCGAGCAGCTGTACCAGCAGGTCATCATGGACCACGCCCGCACCCGCCACGGCGCCGGCGAGCTGGCCGACTTCGACGGGGAGTCCTTCCAGGTGAACCCCACCTGCGGGGACGAGGTGCGCCTGCGCGTCAAGCTGGCCTATGACCACGAACCACGGGTCGCCGCGCTCGGCTGGGTGGGGCAGGGCTGTTCCATCTCCCAGGCATCCCTCTCCCTGATGCACGACCTCACCGCCGGTCACACCCTGGCCGAGGTGGAGGATCTCGGCGAGCTCTTCCGCGAGATGATGCACTCGCGGGGCGACTTCCCGGACGAGAAGGCGGATGCGCTCGAGGACGCCTCCGCACTCGTGGGCGTCGCGAAGTACCCGGCGCGCGTGAAGTGCGCCCTCCTCGGCTGGATGGCGCTCCGCGGCGCGATCGCCCAGGCCCTTGCCCAACCCACGGAGGAATCATGACCGCAGTCCCGACCGCTGCCGACGTCGAGGAGGCCATGCGCGACGTCATCGATCCCGAACTGGGGATCAACGTCGTCGACCTCGGCCTCGTCTACGGGGTCAGCATCGACCAGAACAACGACGCCGTCATCGACATGACCCTGACGTCCGCGGCCTGCCCGCTCACCGACGTCCTCGAGGACCAGGTGGCCACCGTCCTCGACGGGCTCGTCCGGTCCGCCCGCATCAACTGGGTGTGGATGCCGCCCTGGGGCCCGGACAAGATCACCCCGGACGGACGTGAGCAGCTCCGGGCACTCGGCTTCAACGTCTGATGCCCGCCCACTCCCGCACCCCGCAGCGCGTGTACGTGGTCCGGAGGATCGCGGCCCTCGCCGTCGTCGTCCTCGTGGCCGTCCTGGGCACCTGGGCCGTCAGCCGTGCCCTCGGATCCGATCCGGCGGCGGAGGTGCCCACCGCCGGGGCGACGGCGCCGGTGGAAGTCGAACCGTCCCCGACCCCCACCCCGACCCCGAGCCCCGAACCGGAACCGGCCGTCTTCACCCTGGTCACGGCCGGCGACGTGCTGCCGCACGCCACCGTGAACCGCAACGCGCAGACAGCGGACGGCGGCTATGACTACGCCCCGATGATGGAGCCCGCCCGGCAGTGGATCGAGGGAGCCGACATCGCGCTGTGCTCGCTGGAGGTTCCCCTCGCCCCCGAGGGCGAGGCCCCCAGTGCCTATCCCGTCTTCGGGGCCCCCGAACAGCTCATCGACTCACTCCGCCGCGTCGGCTGGGACGGCTGCGCCACCGCGACGAACCACTCCCTCGACCGCGGTGTGCCCGGCCTCGTGCGCACCCTGGAGGTGATGGACGAGGTCGGACTCGGGCACACCGGCACCGGACGGACCCCCGAGGAGACGGTCTCCGCCCAGTTCTACGAGGTGGAGCGGGACGGTGCGTCCTTCACCCTCGCGCACCTCTCCGCGACGACCTTCCACAACGACTACACCGACCCCTCCCAGTACGCGGACTCGCTCCACGCCCTCGACGCCGAGGCCATCGTCGAACTGGCGCGGGGCGCGCGCGAGGACGGCGCGGACCTGGTGCTGTTCACCCCCCACTGGGGCCAGGAGTACTGGCACGAACCGGACGGCCTGCAGCAGGACATCGCCGCCACCCTGGCCGCCTCCGGCCAGGTGGACGTGGTGCTCGGGGGCCACTCGCACGTCCCGCAGCCACTCATCCGTCTCGACGGCGGCGCCGACGGCGACGGCATGTGGGTGGGGTACTCGATGGGCAACTTCCTGTCCAACCAGGACGAGAAGTGCTGCGACATCACGACCGCGACCGCCATGATCCCGCGGGTGGAGATCACCGTCACGGGGGAGGATGTGCGCGTCACCGACGTGACGTGGTCCGCCGCCATGATCGACACCGACGGCCGGCAGCGCCTCCATCCGATCCAGCCCCTTCTGGACGGGGATCGGCCCGACGGCCTCACCCTCACCGACGAGCGCATCCGGGCCCGCTGGGACGCGATGACGAGCGTGCTGGGCACGGACCGCTATGACCCGGCGCCCCCGTCGGGGGGCGCCGAGGTGACGGTGGTGCCTCGAGGGCAGCGCGGCTAGAACGCCGAGGTGCCCGTCGCGAGCTGGACGGCGAATGCCACCGTCATCGCCGCGAGGGCGGCGAGCACGACCAACTCGAACGGCGTGAACGCCTTGGCCTCACCCACCTCCCGCCGCGCCTTCACGTAGAGGGGGACGAGGACCAAGTACACCGCGGCCGACGGCAGGATGTAGTCCCGGCCGGCGTACATGAGCCAGATCGTGTAGAGGACCGCGACCAGCCCCACCACACGCTCGTAGGTGACCGACTTGCCCTGGGTGATCCGCTCGCCCCTCCAGGCGGTCTTGAGCTGGAAGAGGGCCGACCACAGGTAGGGGATGAGGATCGTGCCCGAGGCGAGGAAGATCAGGAACTCGTAGGTGCTGGAGGAGAAATACGTGAGGATGAGGGTGACCTGGGCGGCGATGTTCGAGGTCCAGAGCGCAACGGGCGGGGTGCCCCGGTCGTTGACGCGCCCGAAGGACCGCGGCATGACGCCCTCCTCGGCGGGCACCCGCAGGATCTCGGTGGCCAGCAGGACCCAGGAGAGGAGCACGCCGAGCAGGGAGACGATGAGGCCGATGGAGATGAAGCCTGCCCCCCACGGCCCCACGGCCTCCGCGAAGACGCCGGCGAGGGACGGGTCGGCGAGCCCGGACACGTCGGTCTGGGACATGATGCCGTAGGACATGATGTTGATGAGCATGTAGAGGGCGAGGACGAACAGGAAGCCGATGACGGTGGCCTTCCCGACGTCGCTCCGGCGCCGGGCTCGCTCGGAGAACACGGCGGCGCCCTCCACCCCGGAGAACACCCACACGGTGATGAGCATCATCGCGACGACCTGGGACATCGTCCCGCCGAGCGGGAGCAGTTCGGTGCCGCCGTCGGCGTAGACCTGCGTGGCCGTCCCCCAGACGTCGGCGGTGAGGAAGTCCAGCCGGAAGGCGAAGATTCCGACGACCACGAACGTCACCAGCGGGACGACCTTGGCGACGGTCACGATCACGTTGACTACGGCGGCCTCCTGGACGCCGCGCAGCACGAGTGCGTGGACGACCCAGAGGACAACGGAGGTGAAGGCGATGGACGGGAGGGTGTTCCCGCCCACGAAGGAGGGGATGAAGGTCCCGATCGCGGATCCCAGCAGGACGAGGAAGGCCACGTTGCCGATCCAGGCCCCGATCCAGTACCCGATCGCCGAGCAGTACCCGATGAAGTTGCCGAACCCGGCGCGCGCGTACCCGTAGACACCGCCGTTGACCTCGGGGTAGCGGTTGGCGAGCGACTGGTAGGTGAACGCCAGCATCAGCATGCCGACCCCGGTGAGGGCCCAGCCGATGAGGAGGGGGCCGAGCGCGGCGGCACGCGCCATCTGGGACGGGAGGCCGAAGATCCCGCCGCCGATCATGGAGCCGACGACGAGTGCGGTCAGTGCCGGGATTGCCAGCCCGGTCGGGTTGGTGACGGTGGTGTGGTCCGTCGTGGTGTCGTGCGACATTGCAGGAGCTTTCGACGATCGCGGTGCACGTGGTTCCCGGGCGTGTCAAGTCTAGGATCCGCCTCAGTGTCCGCGCTGCCGACTCGCGTCCGCGGGGACCGTTCGGATCAGAGGTCGGAGCCGCTGATCGAGAAGGTGTCGCAGGACCGGACGTCGCCACCCTCGTACCCCGTGGCGAACCATCGCATGCGCTGCTCCGACGTGCCGTGCGAGAACGTCTCCGGGATGGCGCGGCCCTGGGTCTTCATCTGGATGCGGTCGTCACCGACGGCTGCGGCCGCCCCGAGCGCGTCCTCCAGCTGTGCGCGGGTGGGAGGTTCGAGGAAGGTCACACCGGTCTCGGGGTCGACCGTGGAGGAGGCGTGCCGCACCCACATCCCGGCGAGGCAGTCGGCCTGCAGCTCGAGCCGGACCGCGCCCGACGTCGGGCCCGTGTCCTGCAGGTCCACCTGGCTCATGTAGCCGAGCTGGTTCTGGATGTGGTGGCCCCACTCGTGGGCGACGATGTACTCCTGCGCGAGCGGGGCGTTCTCGGCGCCGAGCTGGGTCTCGAGCGTGTTGAAGAAGGAGACGTCGAGGTACACCGACTGGTCCGCCGGGCAGTAGAAGGGGCCCACCGCGGAGGTCGCCTGGCCGCACGCGGTGTTCACGGAACCCTCGAAGATCTGGAAGCCCGGCATCACGTACTCGATCCCGGCCTGGGCCGGCAGGGCCTCCTCCCAGAGCACGTCGAGGGATTCGGCGGTGGCCACCATCCGGCACTCGACGTACTGGTTGGCCGCCTCGGCGCTCACGCAGTGCGACAGGTCCGCCCCCGCGGTGTCCGTGCCCGTGGACGCCCCGCCGAGGACGCCGGACAGGTCGACCCCGGTGAACATATAGATGAGCAGCGCGATCAGGCCCCCGATGCCACCGACCGCCGCACCGGTTCCGCCCCGGGACGTCTTGATGCGGTTGGGATCCGTCCGGATGCCCTCGTTGAACGTCATGGAACCTCCTCGTCGCTATCGCAAGCATAGGGCGGGCACAGGCTCCGTGCCTGCGATAATGGGCCTTCCCCCGCCACCGACAAGGAGCAGCCGACCCCCGTGATCACAGTCCAGGACCTCTCCCTGCGCATCGGACCCCGGGAACTGATCCGGTCCGCCTCGTTCCGCGTGGACCGCGGGATGCGGATCGGCCTCGTCGGTCGCAACGGGGCGGGGAAGACGACCCTCACGAAGCTGCTCGCAGGCGAGGACGTGGCCTCCGAGGCCCTCTCGTGGGGAGGGACCGTCTCGCGGTCCGGCACGGTGGGCTACCTGCCTCAGGACCCCCGCACCGGTGACCTCGAGCAGAAGGCCCGTGACCGCGTTCTCTCGGCACGCGGCATCCACGACGTCCTCCGGCGCATCCGCCGGGCCGAGCACGAGATGGCGACCGCCCAGGGAGCGCGGCGGGACCGGGCCATGGAGCGTTACGTCCGGCTCGACGCGGAGTTCACCGCGCAGGGCGGCTGGTCCGCCGAGTCGGAGGCCGCACGGATCACCGCGAACCTCGGGCTCCCCACCCGGGTGCTCGACCAGCCGTTGCGGACCCTGTCCGGGGGCCAGCGCCGCCGGGTCGAGTTGGCGCGCATCCTGTTCTCCGATGCCGACACGCTCCTGCTGGACGAGCCGACCAACCACCTCGACCACGACTCCGTCGTGTGGCTGCGGGACTACCTGAAGACCTTCCCCGGGGGGCTGGTGGTCATCTCCCACGACGTCGAGCTGCTCCGCCTGACCGTCAACAACGTGTTCCACCTCGACGCCAACCGCGCGGAGCTCGACGTCTACCACCTCGGGTGGGACGCCTACCTGAAGGCCCGTGAGGACGACGAGAAGCGGCGGCGCCGCGAGCGCGCCAACGCCGAGCGGAAGGCCGGTGCCCTCCTGGCCCAGGCGGACAAGATGCGGGCCAAGGCCACCAAGGCCGTGGCCGCCCAGAACATGATCCGCCGCGCCGAGCGCCTCCTCGGGGAACTGGAGTCGGAACGCACCGCCGACAAGGTGGCCCACCTGCGCTTCCCCGACCCGGCGCCGTGCGGCAGGGTGCCCCTCAGCGCCACCGACCTCTCCAAGTCCTACGGCTCACTCGAGGTGTTCACCGACGTCTCGCTCGGCATCGACCGGGGCAGCCGCGTGGTGGTGCTCGGCCTGAACGGTGCGGGCAAGACCACCCTCCTCCGCCTACTGGCGGGGATCGAGCCTCCCGACACCGGCGAGGTGGTCCCCGGACACGGGCTCCGCCTCGGCTACTACGCCCAGGAGCACGAGAACCTCGACCTCGACGCCACCGTCCACGAGAACCTGCGTCACGCCGCCCCGGACCTGGACGACACCCGGGTGCGCAGCGTGCTCGGCTCCTTCCTCTTCTCCGGGGACGACGCCGACAAGCCGGCCCGGGTGCTGTCCGGCGGGGAGAAGACCCGCCTGGCGCTCGCGATCCTCGTGGTCTCCGCCGCGAACGTCCTCCTGCTCGACGAACCGACGAACAACCTCGACCCCGCCTCGCGACGCGAGATCCTGGGCGCCCTCGCGACGTTCGCCGGCGCCGTCGTCCTCGTGACGCACGACGAGGGCGCGGTGGAGGCACTCCGTCCGGAGCGCGTCCTCCTCCTCCCGGACGGGGACGAGGACCTCTGGAGCGAGGACTACTCCGAGCTGATCTCGCTCGCCTGACGGACCTGGGCGTCCACGAGGATGTCCTCGGCCACCTCGTCGGCGGGGCGCGTGCGGGGCCGGGGCTCCTCGTCGCGCTCGCGGCGCGCGAGGATGACGACCCCGACCGGGACGGCCGCGGCGAAGAACCACCACTGGAACGCGTAGCTGAGGTGCGGACCGAGCTCGCGGTCCGGTTCGGGCAGGCCGCGCAGCGGTGGTTCTGCGTCCACCACCTGCCCGTAGCCCTGGACGACGGGCACGTCGAGGGCGACGCCCGCCGCCCGCACCACCTGCGCGGTGTTCAGGGTGTAGACCTGACCCGGCGGGGGACGCCGGTCGAGGTGGCCCTCCTCCGGCCGGACCCGGACGACGATCTCGACCTCGCCGCGGGGGAGGGGCGGAATCTCCGTCGCATCGGCGGGCACCCAACCGCGTTGGACGACGACGGCCACCGCGCCGCCGTCGTCGCGATCGGCGAGGAGGATGCCGAGGACGTGCAGCGCCGGCGTCGCCGAGACGGGGCGGTTGCGCAGGAGGACGGTGGACTCGGGCAGGAACCGTCCCGTCACGGCCACCGTCCGCCACTGCGACCCGGGTTGGACCGTCAGCCCGTCGGCGACCAGGTCGTCGACCGAGATCACCTCGGCGTCCCAGTTCGCCTCGACCTGCTCGGCGGCGGCCACGCGGTCCTCGTACCGGCCCCACTGCCAGAGGCCCAGGAAGACGCACGAGACGGACACCACGAGGGCGCCGAGCGCGAGTCCCACCAGCCGGCCGGGCGAAGGGGTCACCGCAGGTACTCCGTGCGCGGGTCGTACAGCTGCACGGCGCCGGGCTCCTCGAGCACCGCGCCGGCATCCGGCTCACCAGCGCGCTCACGTCCGGCGTTGGCGACGACGACGGCGACGTACGGGAGGATCACCGCGCCGGCGATGAACGCCCACCGCCACGGATCGGGCGTCAGCACGGCGAGGAACAGGCAGGCGGTGCGGATCCCCATGGACACGAGGTAGCGGATGTTGCGGTCGTGGAGGTCCTCCGAGAGCGCGCGCCGGGCCGAGGTGATCGAGTGGATCTCCTCACCCGTCCGGCGGCGTTTTGTTCGCACCACAGCAGGCTAACCCCGGAAAGACTGTGGTGGTGCACCAAGGCGGGTCCCACCGGCGCCCAATAGTGTCGAGGGGATGAGTGAACAACAACGCAGCGTGGTCATCACCGGCGCGAACAGGGGAATCGGACGGGCGATCGCGGAACGGATGGTGGCCGACGGACACCGTGTCGCCACGATCTTCCGGTCCGGGGAACTCCCGGACGGCGTGTTCGGTGCCGTGGGGGACGTCACCGACACGGCGGCGGTCGACGCCGCCTTCACCGCCATCGAGGCACACCAGGGGCCCGTCGAGGTGGTGGTCGCCAACGCGGGGATCACCCGGGACCAGCTCCTCATGCGCATGAGCGACGAGGAGTTCGACGCCGTCGTCTCCACGAACCTCGCCGGGGCCTTCCGGGTCGCGCGCCGAGCCTCGAAGGGCATGATCCGTGGCCGTTTCGGCCGGATCGTCCTGATCTCCTCGGTGGTGGCGCTCTACGGCGGAGCCGGCCAGGTCAACTACGCGGCGTCCAAGGCCGGTCTCGTGGGCATGGCCCGCTCGATCACGCGCGAACTGGGCGGTCGGGGCATCACGGCGAACGTCGTCGCCCCCGGCTTCATCGACACCGACATGACCGCGGCGCTGCCGCCCGCCCAGCAGGACAGGTACCGCGAGGCCATCCCCGCCGGCCGTTTCGGCAGCCCTGCCGACGTGGCCGCTGCGGTAGCGTTTCTCGCATCCGACGACGCCGCCTACGTCTCCGGGGCCGTGATCCCCGTGGACGGCGGCCTTGGCATGGGGCACTAGGAGAGCACATGAGCGGAATCCTCGATGGCAGGTCGGTGCTCGTCACCGGTGTCCTGCGCGACAACTCGATCGCCTTCCACGTGGCCCGCCTGGCCATGGAGCAGGGCGCCACCGTGATCCTGACGTCCTTCGGCCGCCAGGCGAAGCTCACGGAACTCTCGGCCCGCCGCCTGCCGCAGCAGGTCCCGATCGTCACGCTCGACGTCTCCGACCAGGAGGACCTCGACGGTCTCGCGGACGCCCTCCGCGAGCACACGGACCGGCTCGACGCGGTCGTCCACTCGATCGGCTTCGCCCCCCAGTCCGTGCTCGGCGGCAACTTCCTCTCGGCTCCCTGGCCCGACGTGGCCACGGCGCTCGAGATCTCGGCGTTCTCGCTGAAGTCGCTCGCCGTGGCCGCCCGGCCCCTCATGACGGGGGGCGGCGCCGTCGTCGGGCTCACCTTCGACGGCTCGGTCGCCTGGCCGGTCTACGACTGGATGGGTGTCGCCAAGGCGGCCTTCGAAGCGACTGCCCGCTACCTGGCGAGGGACCTCGGCCCGGACGGCATCCGGGTCAACCTGGTGTCCGCCGGCCCCATCCGGACCACCGCCGCGACCCACATCCCCGGGTTCGAGGTCATGGAGGGCCGCTGGGACGACCGCGCCCCGCTCGGCTGGGACGTGCACGACCCCGAGCCCACCGCCCGCAGCGTCGTCGCGCTCTGCTCGGACTGGTTCCCCGCGACCACCGGCGAGATCGTGCACGTCGACGGCGGCGTGCACGCCATGGGGCAGTGAGCCCGGACAGGACGGTCGTCCTCGTCCGCCACGCCACGGCGGAGGCCGGTGGAGCGCTCGGCGACCGGGCGCGTCCGCTCGCGCAGCGCGGGCGCCGCCAGGCGCGCGACCTCGGGCCGCGGCTCTCCGGCCACGTCGGTGCGTTCGACGTGGCCCTCGTCTCCAGCGCGCTGCGCGCCACCGAGACCTACCGGCTCCTCGCCGCTGATGGACCCGACTACCCCGAGCCCCGGGTTCTCGACGAGCTGTACGAGGCGCGGGCACGCCAGGTCCTGGGCGCACTGCGGGCACTGCCGGAGACGGTGCGTCGGGTCATCGTCGTCGGCCACGAACCCACGATGAGTTCGGCCGCCGCCCTGCTGCACGATGCGCGGGACGACCTGGCGCTGCAGCTGGGGGTCGGGATCCCCACGGCCACCGCCTGCGTCGTCGACGTCGCCGGCGCGTGGCAGGACCTCGATCGCGACGGCGGACGGGTCCGGGCGATCCTCCGGCCGGAGGACTGACCCGGCTCAGCGGAAGAGGTGGACGAAGAGCCCGGAGCGCAGCTTCGGCTCGAACCACGTCGACTTCGGCGGCATGATCATCCCCGCATCCGCCACCGCGAGCAGTTCCTCCATGGCGGTCGGGTACAGGGCGAAGGCGACGGCGGCGCGTCCGCCGTCGACGCGTTCCTCCAGTTCCGCGAGGCCCCGGATCCCCCCGACGAAGTCGATGCGCTGGTCACGCCGCGGGTCGGCGATCCCGAGGACGGGAGCGAGCAGGGTGTCCTGGAGCACCGAGACGTCGAGGGAGGCCACCGGGTCGGAGGGATCGAAGGCCCCCTCCCGGGCGACGAGCCGGTACCAGGTACCCGCCAGGTACATCCCGAACTCGTGGGACGTCGTGGGGGTGGGATCGCCCGCCACGGGCAGGACCTCGAAGTCCTGCTCGATCCGGGTGAGGAACTCCTCCTCGCTCAGCCCGGCGAGGTCGGCGACCACGCGGTTGTAGGGGAGGATCGTGAGCTGGTCCGCCGGGAACGCGACGGCCATGAAGTGGTTGAACTCCTCCTCGCCCGTCCAGCCCTGCTGGCGGCGGAGCAGCCCGACGCGGGCGGCGGAGGCCGTGCGGTGGTGGCCATCGGCCACGTAGAGGTTCGCCAGGCCGTCGAAGGCCGCACGAATCGCGGTGACGTCCGCGGACGTCGCCACGCGCCACAGCGTGTGGCGGACCCCGTCGTCGCTCGTGAAGTCGTGGAGCGGCTGTTCCTCCGTGACACGCCGCACGACGTCCTCCAGCGGGGCGTCACGGTGGGTGAGGAAGACGGGCGAGGGATGGGCGTCGCAGGCGTCGAGGTGGCGGATCCGGTCCTCCTCCTTGTCCGCCCGGGTGAGCTCGTGCTTCCGGATCACGTCCGACAGGTATTCGTCCACCGAGGCGACTCCCACGATGCCCACCTGGGACCGCCCGTCCATCACCTGGCGGTAGACGGAGTAGGTGGGGGACGCGTCCTGCACCATGTGCCCGTCCGCGACGTAGCCGTCGAGGTTCGCGCGCGCGGTGGCGTAGACGAGGGGATCACGCGGGTCGGTGTCCGGCGGCAGGTCCACCTCGGCCTTCTCGACGCGGAGGAACGACAGAGGGCGGCGGGCCACCTCGGCGCGCGCCTCCTCGGAGTCCATCACGTCGTAGGGCAGCGATGCGATCTCCGCCGCCTCCTCCGGGACCGGGCGCAACGTGCGGAAGGGCCGGAAGTCGACCATGCGTTCCTCCTGTCGGCGGGCTGGTCCCGCCCGCCCATCGTCTCAGACGGTTCGCAGCCCGAGCAGGATGCCCGCCACGTGGACAGCACCCCGGCGTCCGCCCACGGCGGCCGTGAGCGCCTGCGCCTCCGGCGGGAGCCGCGGCGAGGCGAGGTCGTCGTCGGTGAGCGCCTCCGCGACGACCAGGCGGTCGGCGAGGTCGTCCCGGAAGTCGCCGCCGCGTGACACGGGGACCAGGGAACGCAGGAGGAGGACCGCCGCGGCCGCCGGATCGCCCCCGAGGTCGATGTCGAGGTCCGGGGGATCCTCCGTCACCGCACACGCGACGCCGAGCGAGATCCAGTCGTCGCGCAGCGTCGTGAGCAGGGCGGCGTGGTCGTGGCCCGCGTGCGCGAGGGTGACCGGTGGCACCGTGCCCTCGAGGTGGAGGACGTGCAGCGGCTCCGCGGCGTACGCGCGACGGCGGACACCGAGCCAGCCCACGTGGGTGAGCGTGTGCTCGGTGTCCGCGATCAGGTGCTCGGGGAGTTCACGGTCGGCGACCAGTGAGAGTCTCGACCTCACCTCGTGACGCGCAGGCCCTTCGGGACGACGGTGATGCCGCCCTCCGTGACGGTGAAGCCACGGGCGCGGTCGTGGTCGTGGTCCATGCCCACCTGGGCGCCCTCGTCGACGACGACGTTCTTGTCGAGGATGGCGCGGTTGACGACGGCGTTCCGGTTGATGATCGCGTTGTCGAACACGACCGAGCCGCGGACCGAGGACCAGGAGTGCATGCGAACCCCGGGGGAGAGGATTGAGTTGACGACCTCGCCGCCGGAGACGATGACGCCCGGGGAGACGATCGAGTCGAGCGCGTGCCCGATGCGGTCCTGGTGGCCGTACACGAACTTCGCGGGCGGGAGGCTCGAGTAGCCGGTGTACAGCGGCCAGTCGTTGTTGTACAGGTTGAACACGGGCTGGATGGTGATCAGGTCCATGTTCGCCTCCCAGAAGGCGTCCAGGGTACCCACGTCCCGCCAGTAGTCCTTGTCCCGCGGCGTCGAGCCGGGGACGTCGTTCTCGATGAAGTCGTACAGCCCGGCCGCACCCTGGTTCACGAAGTAGGGCACGATGCTGCCGCCCATGTCGTGTGCGGACTCCTCGTCGGCGGCGTCCCGCACCACGGCCTCGCGCAGGGCGTCGGCCTCGAGGACGTAGTTGCCCATGGAGGCGAGCACCTCGTTGGGGGAGTCGGCGAGGCCGACGGCGTCCTTCGGCTTCTCGAGGAACGCTCCCACCTTGCGGGGGTTGACCTTGTCGGCGTCGATGACGCCGAACTGGTCCGCGAGCGACAGCGGCTGCCGGATCCCCTCGATCGTGAGGGGGAAGCCGCTCTCCAGGTGGCTCTCCACCATCTGCGAGAAGTCCATGCGGTAGATGTTGTCCGCACCCGTGATGACCACGGTCTCGGGCCGCTCGTCGTCGAGCAGGTTGAGGGACTGGTAGATGGCGTCGGCGCTGCCCTGGAACCAGTGCTTGCCGACCCGCTGCTGCGCGGGCACGGGGGTCACGTAGTTGCCGAGGAGCTGGGACATCCGCCACGTCATGGTGACGTGCCGGTCCAGCGAGTGGGACTTGTACTGCGTGAGGACGACGATCTTGAGATAGCCGGAGTTCACCAGGTTCGACAGTGCGAAGTCGATGAGGCGGTAGGGTCCGCCGAACGGGACGGCGGGCTTGGCCCGGTCTGCGGTCAGGGGCATGAGCCGCTTCCCCTCGCCACCGGCGAGGACGATCGCGAGCACCTTCGTTCGTGTTGCCATGGCTTGACCATAGTGCGAAAAGTCGACTCCCACGCCGCCTTCGAGCCACCGAGTTATGCGTCAGGATGGTGCCGTGAGCGAACACACCATGAGAGTCGACCTGCTGACCCGCGAGTACCCCCCGAACATCTACGGGGGTGCGGGCGTCCACGTGGATGAGCTGTCCCGCGTCCTCCGAAGCCTCATCGACGTGCGGGTGCACGCCTTCGACGGTCCCCGTGAGCCCGGGACCGTGCCGGAGGGCGTCACCGGCTACTCGGACCTGCCGGAACTGGCGGACGCAAACGCCGCGATCCGCACTCTCGGCGTGGACCTGGCGATGACGATCGGCACGGAGGGCACGGACCTCGTGCACTCCCACACCTGGTACGCCAACATGGCGGGCCACTTCTCGAAGCTGATCCACGGCGTGCCCCACGTGATCTCCGCGCACTCCCTCGAGCCCTTGCGCCCCTGGAAGGCCGAGCAGCTCGGCGGCGGCTACCGGGTCTCCAGCTGGGCCGAGAAGACCGCCTACGAGGCTGCCGACGGCATCGTCGCCGTCTCCAACGGAATGCGGGACGACATCCTCCGCTCCTATCCGGCCATCGATCCCGCCAGGGTCGAGGTGATCCACAACGGTATCGACCTCGCCGGGTGGGTGGCCCCGGAGAAGGATGACCCGGAGCGGCTCGCGACCCTCGCGAAGTGGGGCATCGACGAGTCCCGTCCCATGGTGGTGTTCGTCGGCCGTATCACCCGCCAGAAGGGCCTGCCGTACTACCTGCGCGCCGCCGAGCAGCTGCCGAAGGATGTCCAGCTCGTGCTGTGCGCCGGAGCGCCGGACACGCCGCAGATCATGAAGGAGGTCAGCGACCTGGTGAAGGGTCTGGCCTCGGAGCGGGATGGCGTCATCTGGATCGAGGAGATGCTGCCCCGCAAGGAGCTCGTCGCGATCGAGTCCGCGGCCACCACCTTCGTGACCCCGTCGGTGTACGAGCCGCTCGGCATCGTCAACCTCGAGGCCATGGCGGTGGGGATCCCGGTCGTGGGCACGGCGACGGGTGGCATCCCCGATGTCATCGTGCACGGCGAGACGGGTTACCTTGTCCCGATCGAGCAGCTCCAGGACGGGACGGGCACCCCGGTGGACCGCGAGAAGTTCGAGTCCGACCTTGCCGGCGCCCTCAACGCGATGGTCTCGGACCCCGACCGTGCCCGGGAGATGGGCGTCGCCTCCCGCCGGCGCGTCGAGGAGCACTTCTCCTGGGATGCCATCGGCGAGCGCACGGTGGAGTTCTACGCGAAGGTGCTCGGCCGCTGACGACCCGCGCGGAGGGGCCCCGGATGACCGGGGCCCCTCCGCGCGTCCCGGTCCCGGGAGCGCGGCAGGATAGATTGGGCGCATGGCCGAGGTGCTCGATTTCTCCCACGTCTCCGTCCGGCGCGGGAACAAGGTGATCGTCGACGACGTGAGCTGGCAGGTGGACGACGGTGAGCGCTGGGTGGTGCTCGGACCGAACGGCGCCGGCAAGACGACGGTGATCCAACTCGCCGCGGGACGCATGTTCCCGACGCGGGGGACGGTCTCGGTGCTCGGCGAGCGTCTCGGTGCGGTCGATGTCTCCGAGCTGCGCACCCGGGTGGGTCTCGCCTCCGCGGCGCTCGCGGAGCGGATCCCGGGCACCGAGAAGGTGCTCGACATCGTCCTGACCGCCGCCTACGGGATGACGGGCCGCTGGCGCGAGGAGTACGACGACGCCGACGTCGCCCGGGCGCGCGACCTCCTGGCTGCCTTCGGCGTCGCCGCGCTGGAGGGCCGCCGGTTCGCCACCCTGTCCGAGGGGGAGCGCAAGCGCGTGCAGGTCGCCCGCTCGCTCATGAGCGATCCGGAACTCCTGATCCTCGACGAGCCCGCCTCCGGTCTCGACCTCGGCGGGCGGGAGGTCCTCCTGCGTGCCCTCGGCGAGCTCGCCGCCGAGCCGCACGCTCCCATCCTCGTCCTCGTCACGCACCACGTGGAGGAGATCCCTCCCGGCTTCACCCACGGCCTGCTGATGCGCGCGGGGCGCATCGAGGCGGCCGGCGAGATCGGTACGGTGATGACCTCCGAGCACCTGTCACGTACATTTGGGATGGGACTTCAGGTGGAGCACCGCGACGGCCGATTCACGGCCCGCGCGCGATCCTGAGAGGAGGGGTCCATGGCCTGGATGTGGTGGCTCGGCGGGGCGCTCATCCTCGGCGTCGTCGAGATGCTGACCGTCGACCTCGTCTTCGTGATGTTCGCGGGGGGAGCGCTCGCCGCGATGATCGTGGCGCTGCTCGGCCTGCCCGCGTGGGCCCAGGTGCTGACCTTCGCGCTCGTCTCGTGGGCTCTCCTCCAGGTCGCCCGGCCCACCGCCAAGGCCTGGATCGAGGCCTCCACACCGGACACGAAGACCAACGTGGACGCCCTCATCGGCCGCAGTGCCCGCGTGGTCCACGAGGTGACCGAGGACTCCGGGCGGGTGAAGTTCTCGGGCGAGGTCTGGACCGCCAGGAGTGCGAACCGGGGTGAGGTCTTCACCGTCGGGGAGGACGTCGTCGTCACCGCCATCAACGGTGCCATCGCCATGGTGGCCCGACCCGAGCCGCCCAGCGGCACCTACTGACAGCAGAAGGAGAACGCCTTGGACGCCGGCCAGATCATCCTGTGGATCATCCTCGCCCTCTTCGTGATCTTCGTGATCACCGCCATCTCACGCGCAGTGCGGATCGTGCCGCAGGCGGTCGCCCTGATCGTCGAGCGGCTGGGGAAGTTCCAGACCGTCATGTACGCCGGCCTGCACTTCCTGATCCCCTTCGTGGACCGGGTGCGGGCCGGGGTGGACCTGCGCGAACAGGTCGTCTCGTTCCCGCCGCAGCCCGTCATCACCTCGGACAACCTCGTGGTCTCCATCGACACGGTCATCTACTTCCAGGTCACGGACCCCAAGGCCGCGACCTACGAGATCGCCAACTACATCCTCGGCATCGAACAGCTGACCGTCACCACGCTCCGGAACGTCATCGGCTCGATGGACCTGGAGCAGACCCTCACCTCGCGGGACCAGATCAACGGGCAGCTCCGCGGCGTCCTCGACGAGGCCACCACCAAGTGGGGCATCCGGGTCAACCGCGTCGAGCTGAAGGCGATCGACCCGCCCGCCTCGGTGCAGGGCTCCATGGAGCAGCAGATGAAGGCCGAGCGTGACCGCCGCGCCGCCATCCTGACCGCCGAGGGCGTCAAGCAGTCACAGATCCTCGAGGCCGAGGGCGAGAAGCAGTCCGCCATCCTCCGCGCCGAGGGCCAGGCGCAGGCAGCGATCCTGCGGGCGCAGGGCGAGTCCCGCGCCATCCTGCAGGTCTTCGACGCCATCCACCGCGGCAACGCGGACCCGAAGCTGCTCGCCTACCAGTACCTCCAGACGCTGCCCAAGATCGCGAACGGCACCTCCTCGAAGATGTGGATCGTCCCCACCGAGTTCACCACGGCCCTCGACGCCATCACCCGCGGTTTCGGCGGCGCGGGTGGCACAGCCGAGCCGGGAGCGGGCCCGGAGCCCACCGGACCCGTCGACTTCGGCGCCCACGATTCCACCATGGTGGACGATCTCGCCAACACCGCCCTCCAGGACCCGTCGGAGGCCCTGCGCGAGGCCCAGTCCGAGGCGGCCCGCGCCACCGCGGATGCCACGGAGGCGGGCGAGGGCTCGGGCATGCCCTTCTCCAGGTCGGCCGAGGCCGGGATACGCTCTCAGGACACGCCCCCGCTCCCGGAGCGCCGCCCGTGGGACGCCGACCAGGAACAGCCGGTCGCCGGCCGTCGCGCCGAGGCGCCGCCCGCCGAGGACGCGCCGTCCCCTGAGGAGCGCTTCGGCCCCCGGTGATCATCGAGCTGTCCGACGCGGACGACCCCCGGGTCGCCGAGTACACCCACCTCACCGACGTCGCGCTCCGCACCCGCTTGGAGCCGGAGCGCGGCGTCTACATCGCCGAGAGCTCGGCCGTCATGCGGCGCGCCGTGGCTGCGGGACACCGGCCCCGGTCGTTCCTCATGGCCCCGCGCTGGCTCGAGTCCGTGTCCGACGTCCTCCAGCAGGCCGGCGGCGCGCCCGACGGCGGCGACGTTCCCGTGTACCTCGCCCCGGAGGAGGTGCTGCGCGGCGTCACCGGGTTCCACCTCCACCGCGGAGCCCTGGCGTCCATGGACCGGCCGGTGCTGCCCGATGTCGCCACGTTGCTGGCGGGCGCCCGCGGCGGGTCCGGGGCGCGCCGCGTCGTCGTGCTCGAGGACATCGTGGACCACACCAACGTCGGCGCCGCCGTCCGGTCGGCGGCCGCGCTCGGCGTCGACGCGGTCCTCGTCACGCCCCGCTGTGCCGACCCGCTCTACCGCCGGGCCGTCCGGGTGTCGATGGGGACGATCTTCCAGGTGCCGTGGACGCGGATCGGCCCGTGGCCGGACGGGATCGAGGTACTCCGTTCGCTCGGCTTCACGGTGGCCGCACTCGCGCTGGGGGAGGGGGCGATCCCGCTCGACGAGCTTGCCGCGCGGCCGCCCGAGCGGCTCGCGCTCGTCCTCGGCACCGAGGGCGACGGCCTCGCCCCGCGCACGATCGCGCGCGCGGACCTGAGCGTCACGATCCCCATGGCGGGGGGAGTGGACTCCCTCAACGTCGCGGCGGCCGGCGCCGTCGCGTTCTGGGCGACGCGCGTGCCGAGCTGACCGCGCGCGCCCTCTTCGCGAACAGGCGTCGCGAACGCTAGGTTGGACGCATGACCAATCGAACGATCACGCCCGCCGAACAGGGCAGGCTGCGGACGCTCAACCTCGCGGCCGCCGCGCTCCACCTGGCCCAGGCAGTCGCCGTCGTGGTGCTCGCCACCGACTTCGCCCTGCCGATCACGGCCTCCTACATCGCCGGCCCACCCGGGACCCCTCCCGGTCCCGCGACCAACCTTGCCGATCTCCCCACCGGCCTCGCGGTCGCGGGCTTCCTGTTCCTGTCCTTCCTCGCCCACCTCATCGTCTCCACCGTGTGGTTCAGGAACTACATCGGGGACCTCTCCCGCCAGATCAACCGGGCGCGCTGGGTGGAGTACTCCCTCTCCTCGACCCTGATGCTCGTGGTCATCGCCCAGTTGGTGGGCATCACCGACGTCAGCGCCCTCATCGGCATCTCCGGGGCCAACGTCTCGATGATCCTGTTCGGCTGGTTGCAGGAGAAGTACGAGGTGGCCGGCGAGGGCGGCTGGCTCCCCTTCATCTTCGGCTGCATCGCCGGGATCGTCCCCTGGCTCGCGATCATCTTCTACACGATCGCGCCGGGATCCGACGCCGAGCCGCCCACGTTCGTGTACGCGATCGTCGTCTCCCTCTTCCTCTTCTTCAACGTCTTCGGCCTCAACCAGTGGCTGCAGTACCGCGCGAAGGGCCGCTTCGCGGACTACCTGTTCGGCGAGCGCGGCTACATCGTCCTCAGCCTCGTGGCCAAGTCGCTGCTCGCGTGGCAGGTCTTCGGCGGGACGCTGGCGGCCTGAGGTGCGCACCTACGCGCGCTCCTTCCTCCTCGCGCTGGCGCTCGGCGCATCGGGCGCGGCGATCGGGGCACTCCTCTACGTGGCCCTGAACCCGGTGCTGGAGGAGTCCACGGGCTTCCTCCGCGAACTCCAGGGCCCGCTCTGGAACCTGATCCCGCTGCTCGTGCTCGTCGGGATCCTCCTGGGGTTCTGGCTCGGACGGCCCCGGGGCCCGGGGGACTGACTCAGAGCGCGAGCCCGTCGACCACCTCGCTGCCCGGCACCTCCGCGAGGAGGGTGCCGGGCAGCAGCAGCTTCGAGCCGCGTACGCCGGAGCCGATGATGGCCCAGCCGTCGAGGACCCGCGTGTCGAGGAGGAGCCGCCACCGTCCCTCGCCGGCCGGCAGACCGAGCGGCGTGATCGCGCCGTACTCCATCCCGGACGCCGCCACCGCCAGTTCCATCGGCCAGAAGGACGCCTTCCGAACGTCGAGCAGCCGCTTGACGCGGTTGTTGACGTCGGCCCGCGTGGTGGCGCGCACCACGCAGGCGGCCACCCGCTCCTCACCGGCGCGGCGGCCGGCGACGATCACGCAGTTCGCGGAGAGGTCGAGGGCGAGGTCGTAGCGCTCGGTCATCGCGGCGGTGTCGGCGTGGTCGGGGTCGATGGCGGCCACGAGGACGTCGTCGGCCGCTGCCGGCACTCGGGCGATGAGCCCGTGCAGGCCGGCCGCCGCCGGCTCACCGAGCAGTTCGGGGGCGTCGACGGCGGGGACCCAGGTGAGGGCGCCCAGCCGGGCGGCGCCGTCGGGGAGTCGGATGGGGTCCACGGTCCTCCTCAGGTTCCGTCCGCGAAGTCGTGCTGCCGCCACGCCTCGTACGTGGCGATCGCCGCTGAGTTGGACAGGTTCAGGGAACGGATGCCGGGCAGCATCGGGATCCGGACGAGGTCGGTCACGCGCGGGTCCGCCAGCACCCAGTCCGGCAGGCCGTCGGGCTCCGGGCCGAAGAGCAGGGCGTCGCCCGGCTCGTAGGCGATGTCGGTGTACCGGGTGGTTCCCCGGCCGGTGAAGGCGAACATCCGCCCCGGGAGGTGCGCGGCGAGGTCGTCGAGGTCCGGGTGGACGACGACGCGGGCCAGGTCGTGGTAGTCGAGCCCGGCACGCCGCAGGTGGGCATCGGTGAGCTCGAAGCCGAGCGGCTCCACGAGGTGCAGCGTCGCCCCGGTGCAGGCCACCATGCGGATGGCGTTCCCGGTGTTCGGCGGGATCCGCGGGGAGAAGAAGACGACGTGGAACACGGCGACCAGCCTACTCGGCAGGCACGGCGCGCCGCGGCGCCAGCACTGCGGGGCACCACCCACGCAGGCTGTTCAGGAACGCGACCTCCAGCGCCCGATCGAGGTCCGCCACGGTGAGGTCGGCCTCGCGCAGGCGCCCGGCCTCCAGCAACTCCTCCCGGAGGACCCCGGGCAGGAGCCCCACCGCCGCCGGGGGAGTGAGCCACTCGCCGCCGATCCGCAGGGCGATGTTGCCGGTGGTGCACTCGGTCAGGGCACCGTCCGGGGTGTGGGAGACGACGTCGAACACGTCCGGGGCGGCCGCGGCGCGCAGCGTGTCCCAGTGGGCGCGGTGCGTGGTCTTGTGCTCGAGGACCGGACGGAGGAACCCGGTGGGATCCAGGGGTTGACCGGCCAGGGCGAGCCGGACCGGCAGCGGTGTGGTCGGCGCCGGCAGCACGGCGAGGGCGCCGCCGTCGTGACCGGCGGTGAGGCGGAGGCGGTGGCGTCCGATGGGGTGCGCGACCGCGGCCTCGCCGAGGAGTCGCTCCACCCGGGCGCGGTCGAACGGGAGGCCGAACGAGGCGCAGGTGCGTGCGAGGCGGGCCAGGTGCCGTTCCCGGCGCGCGATCCGGCCGCCGTCCAGGAGCATCGTCTCGAGGGCCTCCAGGGGAGTCCCGCCGAGGAACGCCTGCTTGGCACGCCACTCCCGCCGTTCGGACTCGGCCGTCGAGTCCGCCACGATCCCGCTGCCGATGCCGCACACGAAGGTGCCGCCGTCGCGCTCCACGGTGCGGATGGGGACGTTGAACACCGCCTCACCCCCCGGCCGGATGACGCCGAGCGCTCCGCAGTACCAGCCGCGCGGCCGCCGCTCCAGGTCGGCGATCACCTCCATGGCCCGCACCTTCGGCGCGCCGGTGACCGAACCACAGGGAAACAGCGCGCCCATGACGTCGGCCAGGGCGACGCCCGGCCGGGTCTCGCCCGCGACGGTGGAGACGAGTTGCCACACGGTCGGGAGGGCGACGAGTTCGAACAGTCCCTCCACCCGAATGGAGCCCGGCTCGCACACGCGGGAGAGGTCGTTGCGCAGCAGGTCGACGATCATGACGTTCTCGGCGCGGTCCTTCTCGCTGCCCCGGAGTGCCTCCGGCGGCGTGCCCCGGGGGGCGGTGCCCTTCATGGGCTGCGTCGTGATCACGCTGTCCGCGAGGTGGAGGAACAGTTCGGGGGAGACGCTGGCCACCCCGGCTGCGGCGGAGTAGAAGGCCCACCCGCCGGGCTGGGCGGCGGCGAGCGCCGCGAACAGCTCGAACAGGTCGACCCCCGCCTCCGCGCGCAGCCGCGTGGTCAGGTTGACCTGGTAGCAGTCACCCGCGGCGATGTGCTCGGCCACGTTCGCGATCGCCTCATCCGCGGCCATCTGTGTGCGGGCGCCGAAGGCGTCGTCGTCCCTCCAGTCGAGCGGCACCGGGGCAACGGTGTCCGGCCACGGCTCCGGGGTGCCGGCGTACGCCTCGAAGTGGGCGGGCGGCGCCGCCGGCGGGTGGGTCGCCTGTGCCCCGTCCCAGGCGCCGCCGCCCTCGTAGCGCACGCCGCCGATCACCCAGGCGCCGGCCCGCGCGAGCGCCTCGGCGTGGGCCACCACCCGCGGGACGTCGGCCACGCGGGTGGCGAGCAGTGTCTGTGCGGGTGGAGCCGTGAAGGCACCGCGGAGGCGCGGTCCGGTGCGGTCCCGGGGATCGGCGGGGNNCCGAAGGCGGCCCGGGGCGATGCCACCTCAGTGCTGGAAGGTGACCGTCAGGTACGCGCGGGCCAGGGTGTGGAACAGTGCGGTGAAGGAGGCCTTCGTCGCGGAGGCGTCCTCGTCCAGGTCGAGGGTGTCCACGTCGAGGGCGTGCACCGCGAAGATGTACCGGTGCACGTGGTCCCCCCTCGGTGGGGCCGCCCCCATGTACGCGTGGTCACCGCCGTCGTTGCGCAGGTGGAAGGCAGCACCGGACAGCGCGAGGTCGGACTCGCCGGCGCCCTGGGGCAGCTCGGTGGTGGTGGCGTCCAGGTCGAGGACGGTCCAGTGCCAGAAGCCCGCGGGTGTGGGGGCGTCCGGATCGAAGCAGGTCACCGCGAAGGCCTTCGTCCCGTCCGGGAAGCCGGACCACGCGAGGTGGGGGGAGACATTGCCGCCTGCCGCTGTGTGGAGCGCGGGTATCGGCTGGCCGTCCTCGAGGTCGTCCGAGCGCAGCTCGAACGTGGGGGTGGCCGGCAGGAGCTCGTAGGGATTGGGGGCGATGGGTCGGGTCAGGTCCATGGTGTACCTCCTTGGTCCTACGCTACTTCCCCGGCGTGCCGGGCGGGTGTTCGACGCTCCCCCTTTCGCCGTGTGGGT
The DNA here is from genome assembly GCA_002304945.1 of Actinomycetales bacterium UBA1416. Classification (GTDB taxonomy): domain Bacteria; phylum Actinomycetota; class Actinomycetes; order Actinomycetales; family Actinomycetaceae; genus UBA1383. The sequence goes on from DBPQ01000025.1 coordinate 43,725, forward strand.
GTGAGGTCATAGAATCGAACACATGTTCGACGATCGAGTGGCTGCGGCCCGGGCTGCGCTGGCCCGGGCAGAGGTGGCCACGGGCGTGCGTTCCGGGCACGGCGCGGTGGACCTGCCCGCCGGCCTCGGTGCCCTCCTTCCCGGAGGGCTGGCCCGGGGGAGCGTGCTGGGGGTGCGCGGGTCCAGGAGTGTCCTGTTCGCCGTCATGGCCGCGGCCATGGGGCGGGACGGCTGGGCGGCGAGCATCGGCATGCCCGACCTCGGGTGGCTCGCGGCCAGCGAGGCCGGGGTGGACCTGGCGCGGGTGGTCGGCATCCCCGGGGCCGGGATGGCAGCTGCGGACGTGGTCGCCGCCTGCGTGGACGGGTTCGACGTCGTCGTGCTCGGGGACGGTGTCGACCTCGGCGCCGGGGCCCGGCGCTCCCTGCTGGGACGCATCCGGTCCCACGGCACGGTGGTGCTCGCCACCTGGCCCGGCGCGCCGGTGCTGCACGCCGCCGTCCGCGGGGGCGAGGGCTGTGGGGCCGGCACCGGTCACGTCCGTGACCGCGTGATCGCCATCCGGCGGGACGGGGCGCCCACCACCGTCCTGCTCCGGATGGGACAGCGTCCCGAACCGCTCGAGGCTCCTCGCCGGCACCTCCGGGCGGTGTCCTGATGCTCCTGATGGTCGTGTGGGTCCCGGACTGGCCGGTGGTCGCGGCCGTGGCGGAGGGAATGGCTGCGCCCGGGGTCCCCGCCGCGGTGCACGACGGTCGTGGCCTCGTGGTGGTCTCCGCGGCCGCGCGGGCCCAGGGGGTGCGTATTGGGATGCGCCGCCGCCACGCCCACCGGGTCTGCCCCGAGCTGGTGCTGCTCGCGAAGGACGAGGCCCGGGACGCCCGCGCGTTCGAACCCGTGGTCCAGTCCGTGGAGGAGGTGGTGGCCGAGGTGGCGGTGCTGCGCCCGGGGATGGCGCTGGCCGAGGCCGCCGGTCCCGTCCGGCACGCCGGGACGGAGGAGGCGCTCGCCGAGGCCGTCGTCGGGGCGGTGGCCCGGTACAGCGGGGCGGAGGCCTACGTGGGGATCGGGCAGGGGCTGCTGACCGCGATCCTCGCGGCACGCGCCTCGGCGATCGTCCCGGCGCCGGACACCGCGGCGTTCCTGGCCGCACACCCGGTCTCCGCCCTGCGGCACGGGGCGCTGACCCGGCAGTCCCGCGGGGAGGTGGACGCCCTCGTCGAGGTGTTCGGCCAGCTCGGCCTCCGCACCCTCGGTGACGTCGCGGCACTGCCCGCCGCCGACATCCTGGCCCGGTTCGGGGAGGCCGGGCGCTGGGCGCACGCCCTGGCCCGAGGGGCCTTCGTCCCCACCGCCCCGGGACAGCGGCTGGAGGGCGCCGTGGTGGTCGCCCGGGAACTGGACCCACCCCTGGAGCGGTCCGACGCGGCGGCCTTCGCCACCCGCACGCTCGCGGAGGACCTGGCCGGCCGGCTGGCGGGCCGGGCCTGCGGGCGGTTGCGCGTGACGGCGCGCACCACCGACGGCGCCGAGCTCTCCCGGCTCTGGACGATCGAGTCCGTCCTCGCGGCGGCCGAGGTCACCGATCGGGTGCGCTGGCAGCTCGACGGCTGGCTCTCCGGGCGCAGCGGCGTGCCCCCCAGCGCCCCGTTGCACCTCCTGGAACTCGCCGCGGAGGAGGTCCGTGGGGCGTTGGCCGGCCAGGAACAGCTCTGGGGGCGCCCGGGCCGTTCGGCGGAGGCGGCGCAGCGCACGGTCGTGCGGCTGCAGGGCATGCTCGGCGCCGAGGCCGTCCACCGCCCGGTCCTGCAGGGCGGGCGGGACCCCCGGACCAGGATCCGGCTGGTGGCGTGGGACGACGACCCGCCGTTGCGCCGCCTCGACGCCCCCTGGCCGGGACAGCTGCCGACCCCGGCCCCCAGTACGCTCCTCGACCAGCCCCGCGAGGTGGCGGTGGTCGACGACGCCGGCCGGGAAGTCGCCGTCGACGCGCGCGGGCGCATCAGCGCCGTCCCGGTGCGCGTGACGGCGGGGGAGGACCACGCCGTCGTCGCATGGGCCGGGCCGTGGCCGATCAGCGAGACCTGGTGGTCCACGCCGCGCCGCGGGGCGTGGCTGCAGGTGACCCCCGCCGAGGGCCCGTCGATGCTGCTGTCCGTCCAGGGGGGCACGTGGCTGCTGGAGGGGATCTATGACTAGGCACGCCAGGTACGCCGAGCTCCACGCCCACTCGGCGTTCTCCTTCCTCGACGGCGCCAGCCAGCCCGAGGAACTGGTGGCCGAGGCCGCACGGCTGGGCCTCACCGGGATCGGGCTCACCGACCACAACGGGTTGTACGGGGTGGTGCGCCTGGCCGAGGCGGCCCGCACCGTCGGGATGCCCACCGTGCTGGGGGCGGAGCTCACCCTCGGCGGGGCGGCACGCACCGGGGGCCATGCGGCGGACGAGGCCGCCGCCCACGACCCGCCGGGGCCCCATCTGCTCGTCCTCGCCCGCGGGCCGGAGGGCTACCGGCGGCTGTCCCACGCGATCGCGGAGGCGCACCTGCGCACCGGGCGCAAGGACGTCGCGGCGCACACCGTGGAGGAGCTGGCGGAGGCGGCCGGGGGCCACTGGCTGGTGCTCACCGGATGCCGCAAGGGCGCGGTCCGCCTCGCGCTGCAGCGGGAGGGCCCCCGCGCGGCACGTGCCGAGCTGGACCGGCTCGTCGCGCTGTTCGGGGCCGGCAACGTGGCGGTGGAGATCACCCACCACGGCACCGCCGCGGATGAGGTGCTCCATGACGCCATGGCGGACCTCGCGGAGCGGGCGCGGCTCCCCCTCGTGGCCACGGGCGGGGTGCACTGCGCCCGGCCCTCCGACCAGCCGGTGGCGGACGTGCTGGCCGCCACCCGCGCCCGGCGCACCGTGGAGGAGCTGGACGGCTGGCTGCCCGCCCACCCGGCGCACCTGCGCTCCGCCGCGGAGATGCTCGCGCTGCACCGCCGCCATCCCGGCGCCGTCGCCACCGCGGCGGACCTCGCCGAGGAGTGCGCGTTCGACCTGAACCTGATCGCCCCCGACCTGCCGCCGCACCCGGTGCCGGAGGGCCACACGGAGGCCACGTGGCTGGTCGAGCTCACCCACCGCGGGGCCACCGCGCGCTACGGTCCCCGCCATGCCGAGCGGATGCCCGGGGCCTGGGCGACCATCGACAAGGAGCTGGCGATCATCACGGAGCTGGGCTTCCCCGGCTACTTCCTCATCCTCCACGAGATCGTCGACTTCTGCCGTGACCGCGGCATCCTCTGCCAGGGGCGCGGCTCGGCGGCCAACTCCGCGGTCTGCTTCGCACTCGGGATCACGGCGGTGGACGCGGTGCGCCACCGGATGCTGTTCGAGCGCTTCCTCTCCCCGGGGCGCTCGGGCCCCCCGGACATCGACATGGACATCGAGTCCGGCCGCCGCGAGGAGGTCCTCCAGTTCGTCTACGAGCGCTACGGCCGCCGTCATGCCGCCCAGGTCGCCAACGTGATCTCCTACCGGCCGCGCTCCGCGGTGCGGGACGTGGCCCGCGCGCTCGGGTACGACATCGGCCAGGCCGACGCCTGGTCCAGGCAGATCGAGCGGTGGGGGCGCGTGCCCGACGACGTCGGGATCCCCACCCCCGTGGTGGACCTCGCGCAGCGCATGTTGCGCCTGCCCCGCCACCTCGGCATCCACTCGGGCGGCATGGTGCTGTGCGACCGTCCCGTGATCGACGTCTGCCCCGTCGAGTGGGCCACCATGCCGGGGCGGACGGTCCTGCAGTGGGACAAGGACGACTGTGCGGACGCGGGACTCGTCAAGTTCGACCTCCTCGGCCTCGGCATGCTCACCGCCCTGCGGCTCGCGTTCGCCGAGCTCACCGCGCAGGGGGTGGTGCACGAGGGCCGGCCGATCGGGTTGCACGACCTCCCCCAGGAGGATCCGGCGGTCTACGACCTGCTGTGCGCCGCGGACACCGTGGGGGTGTTCCAGGTGGAGTCCCGCGCCCAGATGGCCACCCTGCCGCGGCTGCGGCCCCGCTGCTTCTACGACATCGTCGTGGAGGTGGCCCTCATCCGGCCCGGGCCCATCCAGGGCGGGTCGGTGAACCCCTACATCCGCCGCCGCATCGGGACCGAGCCGGTGACCTACCTCCATCCCCTCCTCCGGCCCGCCCTGGAGAAGACCCTCGGCGTCCCGCTGTTCCAGGAGCAACTCATGCAGATCGCCATCGACGTCGCCGGCTTCACCCCTGCCGAGGCGGACCAGCTGCGCAAGGCGATGGGTTCCAAGCGGTCACTGGAGAGGATGGAGGCCCTGCGCGGGCGGCTGATGGAGGGCATGGCGGCCAACGGGATCACCGCGGAGGTGGGGGAGCGGATCTACGCCAAGCTCCAGGCCTTCGCCGACTTCGGCTTCCCCGAGTCCCACTCCTTCTCCTTCGCCTACCTCGTCTACGCCTCCGCCTGGCTCAAGGTGCACCATCCCGAGGCGTTCTACGCCGCCCTGCTCGCCTCCCAGCCGATGGGCTTCTACTCGCCGCAGACGCTCCTCGCCGACGCCCGGCGCCACGGGGTGCGCATCCTCGCCGCGGACGTCACCGCCTCCGGGGTCCAGCCGCGCGTGGAACCGGGCGCCACCCCTCCCGGGGCCGTGCCCACCACCCCCGACGGCGTCCCCCTCGTCCGTCCCCGTGCGGACCTCGCGGTCCGGCTCGGGCTTGCCCAGGTCCGCACCATCGGCGAGGAGAGGGCGGCCGAGATCGTGGCGGAACGGGAGCGGGAGCCGTTCACCTCCCTCGCCGACCTCTCCCGGCGCGTGCCGCTCACCCGGGAGCAGCTCGAGGCCCTCGCCACCGCGGGCGCGCTGCGGGCGTGGGGGAGCCGCCGGGAGAACCTCTGGTCGGCCGGGGCGCTGGCCCATGAGCACGGCGTGGTGCACGGGACGTGGCTCCAGCCACCCCTTCCGGGCACCGCCGTCGGGGCACGGCCGCCGGCGCTGCCGGGAATGGACGTGGTGGAGGAGGCCGTGGCGGACGTGTGGGCCACCGGGGTCACCCCGCACACCTTCCCCACCCGGTTCGTCCGCCCCCGGCTGGAGGCGTCCGGGGTGGTGGCGATCGCGGAGCTCGAGAGGCGGGAGCCGGGGGAGCGGCTCCGGGTGGGTGGGGTGGTGACCCACCGGCAGCGGCCGAAGACGGCCTCGGGCATCACATTCCTGTCGCTGGAGGACGAGACCGGGCTGCTCAACGTGGTGTGCTCGGTGGGCCTGTGGCAGCGGTACCGGAGGGTGGCCCGTACGAGTGCCGCGCTGGTGGTGCGGGGCACGCTGGAGCGTGCGGACGGTGTCACGAACCTCGTGGCCGACGCCCTGGAGCCGCTCTCGCTCGCGGTGCCGTCGCGGTCCCGGGACTTCCGGTGATCAGCGGTGCGCGGTGGTCGAGTCCCGCACCACCAGCTTGGAGGGCAACACGATCCGGGTGTCGCTGGCGGCGGAACCGGCCAGCAGGTCCAGGAGGAGGCGCGCCGCGGTGGCGCCGAGCTCGCGCAACGGCGCCGCGACGGAGGTGAGGGCCGGGTTGGCCACCGTGCACGCGGGGATGTTGTCGAACCCGATGATGCACTTGTCCTCCTGAACGGACCTGCCCGCAGCCCGGATGCCTCGCATGAGGCCGAGCGCCATGAGGTCGTTGTGGGCGATCACGCCCGCGTGGGGGTGGGCGAGCACCTCACCCGCAGCCGCGTGACCACCCTCGAAGGTGGCGCGGTAGTGCCCGATGAGGTGGGCGTCGATGCCCAGCTCCATGGCCCGTTCCCGCAGGGCCCGCCAGCGGATCCCCCCGGTCCACGACTCCTCGGGGCCGGCGACGAAGAGGATGGTGCGGTGCCCGAGCTCCGCGAGGTGGTCCACCGCCGCCCGGGTGCCACCGACGTTGTCGACGATGACGGCCGGCACGCCGCGGACGAGCCGGTTCACCAGCACCAGCGGCCGGGTGAGCGCGATGCCGAGGATCGACCGGTCGTCGGTGAGCGGGCTCGTCAGGATCAGTCCGTCGACCCCGCTCGTGCGCCGCAGGGCCTTGCGCTCTCTGTCCTCCGATTCGAGGGTGTCCACAAGTTGCAGGGTGTAGTCCTCGCGCACCGCGACGTCCTGGACACCGCGGGTCACGAGTCCGTAGTAGGGGTTGGAGACGTCGTGCACCAGCAGCCCGATCACCTGGTTGCCGCTCAGGTCCGGGGTTCGCACCGCCCGTGCCCGGTAGCCGAGCTGCTCGGCCACCTCGTGCACGTGCCGCGCGGTCGCGGCGTTGACGCGGTCGGGCCGCGAGAAGGTGCGCGAGACGGTGGACGGGGACACGCCGGCCTCGTGGGCCACGTCGTAGATGCTGACGGGACGTTCCATGGCACTCACCTCTGCGTGGTGCCGGGTTCGTCCGGCAGTTCGACGAGAGGGGGATCCGGGGAGCGCAGGGTCGAGAAGACGGCCCAGGCGACGGCGAGGAGCGGGATCGCGATGATGGCGCCGAGGAGGCCCCCGAGGAAGGTGCCGGCCGTGACGCCGAGGGCGACGACCACGGGATGGAGCGAGACCTGCTTGCCCATGACGAGGGGTTCGAGGATGTGTCCCTCGATCTGGCCGATGAGTGCGACGCCGATCGTGACGATGAGGGCCTGGAGGAACCCGCCGGTGGCGAGTGCGACGACGGCGGCGACGATCATGGCGAGTGGGGCGCCGATCAGGGGGACGAAGGCGCCGACGAACACGAGGACGGCGAGCGGAGCCGCCAGGGGAACCCCCACCACCAGCAACAGGATGAACGCGAGGATGCCGTCCACGGTGGCGACGATCATGGTTCCCCGCGCGTACCCCGAGAAGGTGTACCAGCCGGCGCCCGCCGCACGGTGGACGCTCAGCCGGTTGCGGGCGGGCAGCTGGTTCAGGAACCAGAGCCACATCCGCTTCCCGGACGAGAGGAGGAAGATCGTCACGAACAGGCTGAGCGCGAACACGGTGAAGACCAGGGCCACGGCGCCCGCGTTCGAGACCACCTGGCCGGCGAGGTCGCCGGCGTTGCTCTGCACGTACTCCGTGGCCTGGCGGATGAGGTCGTTGACCCAGTCGTAGACCTCGTCCTGGGTGACGTGCCAGGGGAGGGGCCCGTTCTCCAGGAAGTCGAGGATCGTCCCGATGCCCTGTTCGAACTGTCGTGCCAGCCTGTCCCACTGCCCCACCACCGAGCTGATCACGTACGTCAGCAGGCCCGCGAAGAAGAGGAAGGACAGCAGCAGGGAGAGGCCGACCGCGAGGGCGCGGGGCATGACCCGGTTCAGGAGGTCCGTCACCGGGTTGAGGACCGAGGTGAAGACGAGGGCCACGAACACGGCGATGAAGACGAGCTGGATGCGCGTTGTGGCGAACACCAGCAGCGAGACCACCAGGATGATGCCGATCGTGTACCACGACATGAGCCCGAACTTGGCGAGCCAGGGGGGTACACCCCGTGAGTCGCGGCTCGTGCCGCCCTCGGCGAGCCGTCGGACGGTGACCCTGCCCGCCGTCGTCGGCCGTGGACGCAACAGCGGCAGCTGGACGAGCGCGGCCTCCGCGCCGGCGAGACGGGGGGCGCGTACCTGCTCCCGGCGAGCCCGGATCGCCCGCCGGGCCTGGCCGAGTGTCCTCCTCGTCCTGCCGAACCTCATCACTGCCAGTGTGCCAGCGACACGGCCGTCAGCCGCTGCAATCGCCGCGTGTCAGGAGGAGTCGGCCGACCTCGTCGGGGGTGTGGGCCACCGCCCAGGCTCCCTCGGCCTCGGCGGGAGTCCCGTAGCCCCACGTCACGAAGATCGTGGGCAGGCCGTGCTCCGCCGCTCCGTCGACGTCGTGGTGCCGGTCCCCGACCATGACGGCGCTGCTGGCGTCGACGCCCAGGTCCGAGAACAGCCCGAGGGCACGGTCGAGGACGCGGGCCTTGGCGGCGCTGCGCTCGGACATGTCCGACCCGGCGATCACTGCGAAGGACGCGACGAGGCCCTTGGCCTCGAGGATGCGCCGGACGAGGTCCTCACGCTTGGAGGAGGCGACGCCGAGCTGCCACCCGGCCCCGGTGAGCTCCTGGAGCAGATCCGGGAGCCCGGGGTAGAGGACGGCCTCCGTCATCCTCTGCAGGTAGATGGCACGGTAGGCGTCACGGAAGTCCTCCGCGCGGTCCGCCGGGACGCCCAGAACCTCCGTGATCCCGGTCAGGATCGGTGGGCCGACGAAGCGGCGCAGCCGGTCCTCCGGCGGGGCCTGGTAGCCGAAGCGCTCGAGGGTCGCCCGGGCGGAGCCGAGGATCTGGGGCCCGGAGTCGGCGATGGTGCCGTCGAAGTCGAAGATGGCCACGCACATCGCCCCAGCGTCCCACGGCGTCCGGGTTCACCCAACACCGGGTGGCAACGGAGGCAATCCCGGGTGTCCGTGGCGTCTTCGTTGTTACGCTCCCGTCATGCGCGAGCTTCCCCCCACCGTGTCCCTCTCCACCGGCGAGAACGACCTCCCGGTCGTGCTCGTGTCCTCCGCGAAGGGCACCGCGACCGTCCACCTCCAGGGCGCGAACGTCACCTCCTGGATTCCGGCCGGGCAGGATCCCGTGCTGTGGCTCTCGCCCGATTCTGCGTTCGCCCCCGGCACGCCCATCCGGGGCGGCATCCCGCTCTGTCTGCCGTGGTTCTCGAAGGGCCCGGACGGAGACAGGGAGCCGATGCACGGCACCGCGCGGTTGGCGCGCTGGGAGCTGGCCGACGCCGCCGACGACGACGGCACGGTCACGCTCCATCTCGGTCTCACCCAGCCCGGCTGGGAGGCCTCCCTCGCCGTCACCGTGGGGGAGGCGCTGGCCCTCGAACTGACCACCCGCAACACCGGCGACACCGACCTCACCGTCGAGGAGGCGCTGCACACGTACTTCGCGGTGAAGGACGTGACGGGCATCGAGATCCGCGGCCTCGAGGGTGCGGAATACTTCGACAAGGTGATCGGCGCGCCCGCCTCACAGGAGGGTGCGCTCGTCCTGACCGACCGCACGGACCGCGTCTACGACTCCACGGGCCCGGTCGAGATCGTCGACCCCGGGTTCGGCCGGACCATCGCGATCGCGAAACGGTCCTCCGCCAACACCGTCGTGTGGAACCCGTGGGACGAAACAGTCAAGGGCCTGGCCGACGTTCCCGACGACGCGTGGCCGGGCTTCGTGTGCGTCGAGACCGCCAACGTCGGTGGCAACGCCACTGTCCTCGCCCCCGGCGAGAGCCACGTGATTGCCACGGAGTACGCCGTCACCCTTCACTGAGCGCGAACGGGCTGATGATCACGGTTTTCGCGACACCCCGTCAGGTACGCTGAGCCCCGGACTGACCGGAAAGGCACGCTCGTGCTGCTCAAGCTCTCGCTGCGCTACCTGCGCCCCTACATGCGTTCCGTGTATGCGGTGATCGTGCTGCAGGTCCTGCAGACCATGGCCGCCCTCGCCCTGCCCACGCTGAACGCCGACATCATCGACCGGGGCGTCGTGCAGGCCGACATCCCGTTCATCTGGAACACCGGCGCGGTCATGCTCGCGATCTCCGCCGTCCAGGTGGGCTGTGCGGTGGGCGCGGCCTATCTCGGTGCCCGCACCGCGATGTCCGTGGGCCGGGACATCCGCCGCGACGTCTTCGGGACGGTCCAGGGATTCGGGACCATCGAGCTGACGCGGTTCGGGCCGCCGTCGCTCATCACGCGGTCGACCAACGACGTGCAGCAGATCCAGGTCGTCCTCATGATCACGTTCACGATCATGGTCCAGGTGCCGATCATGCTGTTCGGCGGGGTGTTCATGGCGATGCGGCAGGATGCGCAGCTCGCATGGCTGCTGGTTGCGATCGTCCCGGTGCTCGCGCTGGTGGTGGGCCTCGCGATGCTGCGCATGGGGCCGCTGTTCAAGCTGATGCAGGCGCGGATCGACGCGATCAACACGGTGCTCCGTGAGCAACTGGCCGGCGTGAGCGTGATTCGGGCCTTCGTCCGCCAGGACGCCGAGCGTACGCGTTTCGAGCGGGTCAACCGCGACCTGTTCGACACCTCGCTCCGGGTGGGCCTCTGGATGGCCTTCCTCTTCCCCGCCGTGCAGGTGATCGTGTTCTCCGCCCAGGTCGGGGTGATCTGGTTCGGTGGGCTGCGGATCGACTCGGGCGGCATGGAGGTGGGCTCGCTCATCGCCTTCATCAACTACCTCATGCAGATCTTCATGTCCGTGATGATGGCGACGATGATGTTCATGATCGTCCCCCGCGGCGAGGTGTCCGCGGACCGCGTGCAGGAGGTGCTCGGCGCGGAGGTGGCCATCGCCTCCCCCGCCGTCCCGGCGCCCCTCCCGGACGATCCGCTCGTGTTCGCGTTCCGCTCGGTGACGTTCCGGTACCCGGGTGCCGAGCACGACGTCCTCACGGACATCAGCCTGACCCTGACACCCGGCACGACCACCGCCGTCGTCGGTTCCACCGGCGCGGGCAAGACGACGCTGGTGAACCTGCTGCCACGTCTGATCGACCCCACGGGGGGTGCCCTCGAGGCCGGAGGGACACCGCTGCGCGACCTGGACCTCGGGGACCTGCGCCGCCGCATCGCCCTCGTGCCCCAGCGGACCTTCCTCTTCTCCGGCACGATCGCCTCCAACCTGCGGCTCGGGCGGCCCGACGCCACCGAGGACGAGATGTGGGCTGCCCTCGACGCCGCCCAGGCGAGCGAGTTCGTCCGCCGGCTGCCGGACGGCCTGGGCGCCCCGGTCGAGCAGGGCGGCAGGAACTTCTCCGGCGGGCAGCGTCAGCGGCTGACGATCGCGCGGGCGCTCATCCGCAAGGCGGACCTCACGGTGTTCGACGACTCCTTCTCCGCGCTCGACTACTCCACCGACCTGCGGCTCCGCTCGGCGCTGCGCACGGTGCTCGCCGGCCGGGCGGTCCTGATCGTGGCGCAGCGCGTGGCCACCATCCGCGGCGCCGACTCGATCGTCGTGCTCGACGACGGCCGCGTCGCCGCCATCGGCACCCACGCCGAACTCATGGAGGGGTGCCAGACGTACCGCGAGATCGTGCTCTCCCAGCTCTCCGCGGAGGAGGCGGCATGAGCGGGTCGCACGGGCCGCGGGGCGGCCCGGGGATGGGACCGGGCGGCCGCGTCGTCGATCCGACCCGGAAGGTGAAGGACTTCCGGGCCACGTTCCACCGGCTGCTCGGCACGTTGCGCCCCCACCGGCTCCGGCTGGCCGCCGTCGTGCTGGCCACGGGGCTCGCCGTGTTCCTCAACGTGCTGGGCCCGAAGGTGCTCGGGGACGCCACCAACGTCATCTTCGCCGGCGTCGTGGGCCGGATGGTCCCCGCCGGCGTCACCAAGGAGGAGGCGGTGGCCGCCCTCCGGGCGTCAGGGGAGTCCCGGCTCGCCGACCTCATGACCGCGGTCGACTTCGTCCCCGGGCAGGGCATCGACCTCGCGCTGCTCGGCCAGATCGTCCTCACCGTCCTCGCGCTCTACCTTGGGGCGGCCCTCGCGGCGCTCGTGGCGGCCCGGATCCTCACCCGGGTGGTCCAGGAGACCGGGTTCACCCTGCGGCGCACCGTCCAGGAGAAGCTCGACCGGCTGCCGCTCGCCTACCTCTCCGGCCACGCCCGCGGCGACGTCCTCTCCCGCGTCACGAACGACATCGACAACATCACCCAGACGCTCCAGCAGACGCTCTCCCAGGTGGTCACCGCAGTCCTCACGGTCGTCGGTGTCCTGGGGATGATGATCTGGCTCTCCTGGCAGCTCGCCCTCATCGCCCTCGTGGTGGTCCCCCTCTCCGCGTTCGTCACCGTCACGATCGCGAAGCGGGCGCAACCCAACTTCGTGCGCCAGTGGAAGGCGACGGGAGACGTCGGCGGTGTCGTGGAGGAGGCCTTCACCGGCCACGAGGTGATCGCGGCGTTCGGCGGGGAGTCCCGGTTCGCGAGCGACTTCGCCACCTCGAACGACGAGCTGTACGACGCCTCCTGGCGCGCGCAGTTCATCTCGAACACCATGATGCCGACCATGATGTTCCTCTCGAACGTGTCCTACGTGGCCGTGGCCGTCGTCGGCGGGCTCAAGGTGCTGAACGGCACCATCACGCTGGGCGAGGTACAGGCGTTCATCCAGTACTCCCGGCAGTTCAACCAGCCGCTGGCCCAGCTCGCCTCGATGGCGAACCTGTTGCAGTCCGGGCTCGCCTCGGCCGAGCGGGTGTTCGAGCTCCTCGACGAGCGGGAGGAGCGCCCCGACGTCGTCACCGGCGCGCTCCCCGCCCAGGTCGGCGAGGTGGTGTTCGACGACGTCACGTTCTCCTACCTGCCCGGCACCCCGGTCATCACGAACCTCTCGCTGCGCGCGGCGCCCGGCCAGACGGTCGCCATCGTCGGCCCCACGGGGGCCGGCAAGACCACGCTCGTGAACCTGCTGATGCGGTTCTACGAGGCGGACCAGGGGCGCATCCTCATCGACGGCGTGGACACCGCCACCGTCTCCCGGGACGACGTCCGCTCCCGGATCGGCATGGTGCTCCAGGACACGTGGCTGCTCGAGGCGTCCATCGCGGACAACATCGCCTACGCCCGGCCCGAGGCGAGCCAGGAGGAGGTGCTCGCGGCCGCCGTCGCCACCAACGTGGACCGGCTCGTCCGTACCCTCCCGGACGGCTACGACACCGTGGTGACCGACGAGTCCATCTCCGCGGGCGAGAAGCAGCTCATCACCATCGCACGCGCCTTCCTCGCCGATCCGCAGATCCTCGTGCTCGACGAGGCGACCTCGTCGGTGGACACCCGGACCGAGGTGCTCGTGCAGCACGCGATGCACGCGCTGCGTCAGGGCCGCACGTCGTTCATCATCGCCCACCGGCTCTCCACGATCCGCGACGCCGATCTCATCGTGGTGATGGAGCACGGCGACGTGGTCGAACAGGGCACCCACGAGGCCCTGCTCGACGCCGGAGGCGCCTACGCCGCGCTCTACCAGGCCCAGTTCGAGGGCGCGATGACGGCGGAGTGAGTCACTCCAGTCCCCGCCGGCGGAGCAGCGGGCCGATCTCGGCGTCACGCCCCCGGAAGGCACGGAACGATTCCAGCGGATCGCGGGAGTTGCCGCGGGACAGGAGTTCGTCCCGGAAGCGCTGCCCGGCCGCCCGGTTCAGCCCGCCGTCGCCGTCCTCGGCGCCCTCCTCCCTGAACCACTCCACGGTGTCGGCGTCCAGCATCTCGGACCAGATGTAGGAGTAGTAGTTGGCGTCGTAGCCACCACCGAAGGCGTGGTTGAAGTAGGTGGAGCGGTAGCGCGGCGGCACGAGCGGGTGGGCCAGCCCGGCCGCCTCGAGGGCCGCGGCCTCGAACGACTCCACCGCGGCGACGTCGTCGGGCACCTCCTCGGGTGCCAGGCGGTGCCACGCCTGGTCCAGGAGGGCGGCGGCGAGGTACTCGGATGTCGCGAACCCCTGGCCGAAGCTCCCCATCGCCAGGAGCCGGTCCAGCAGCTCGTCCGGGAGGACCTCCCCGGTGCGGTGGTGGCGTGCGAAGTTGGCCACGACGGCGCGGTTCGCCATCCACATCTCGTTGACCTGGGAGGGGAACTCCACGAAGTCCCGGGGAACCTCGGTGCCCGACAGGCTCGGATGGGTGACGTCGGAGAAGATGCCGTGCAGGGCGTGGCCGAACTCGTGGAAGCAGGTGGTCACCTCGTCCCAGGTCAGCAGGGTGGGTTCGCCCTCAGCGGGCTTCGTGACGTTCAGGTTGTTCATCACGACGGGGCGGCGTCCGAGCAGGCGGGACTGGTCGACGAGGTTGTGCATCCACGCCCCGCCGCGCTTGCCCTTGCGGGCGTAGTAGTCGCCGAGGAAGAGGGCGAGCGTGCTCCCATCCTCCTCCCTCACCTCCCAGACGCGCACGTCGGGGGAGTAGCCGTGGAGGTCGGTCCGCTCGTGGAAGGTGATGCCGTACAGCCGTTCCGCGGCCCAGAAGACGCCGTTGGTGAGAACGGAATCGAGTTCCAGGTAGGGGCGCAGCACCTCGTCGTCCACGGCGAAGAGACGCCGGCGGAGCCGCTCGGAGGCGTGGGACCAGTCCGCCGCGGTGAAGTCCTCGCCGGCCTCCGCTGCCAGCCGCGCGAGCTCCTCGCCCTCTCGGCGGGCGTTGCGGGCCGCGGCGGGGGCGAGCGCGGCCAGTCGGTCGGCCACGGCCTCGGCCGACTTCGCGGTGCCCTCCTCGGCGACGGCGGCGGCGTGCGTCGCGTGTCCGAGCAGCTGAGCGCGCTGGGCGCGGAGCCGGGCGAGGGTGAGGATGAGCGCGCGGGTGTCCGAGGCCGGGTCGTGCCCGTCCCCGCGGGCGAGGGACGCGGCCATGATGCGCCCGCGGGTGGCGGGACTGGACAGCCGGGGCAGCAACGGCTGCTGGCTGGGGGACAGGAGCGTGACGAGCCAGCCCTCCTCGCCCCGGTCGCGGGCGGCCTGGGCGAGCGCGTCGAGGGTCTCGTCGTCGAGCCCGTCCAACTCCGCGCGGTCCGTGAACAGCTGGGCGGCCTCCTCCAGCGCCTTCGTGGCACGCTGGGAGAACTCGGTCTCCGCCGCGGCGAGGCGCTGGTTGAGGTCCTTCAGCGTCTCCTGATCCGGTTCGGACAACCCGATGCCGGCGCGGCGGAAGTCGCGCAGGTACTCCTGGAGCAGCCAGTCCGTCTCCTCGTCCAGGCCGAGGAGGTCCCGGCTGCGGTCCAGCGATTCCAGCCGCTGGAAGATCGGGGCGCTCAGGTGGAGGGCGTCGGCGTGGGCGGAGAGCTGGGGCATGAACTCGGCCTCGAGGGCGTCCCACTCCTCACCCCCCACGGACTCCATGAGCGTGAAGCCGACGGGCAGCACCCGGGCGAGCAGCTGTCCCGAGCGTTCCAGTGCGAGCAGGGTGTTCTCCACCGTGGGGATCTCCGGGTCCGCCGCGATCGCGTCCCATTCCGCCCGCTGCTCCGCCAGTCCGGCGGCCAGGGCCTCCCGGACCGCCTCGGGGGTGGCGGCCGCGAAGTCGGGCAGTTCGAGGGGGAGGGGGGAGGGGGTGGCGAACGGGTTCGCGGGATTCAGAGACATGCGTGCCATTGTGCCGTGTGCGGCCGGGGGTCGCGCGCTCGGACGCCCCGTCCTACGCGGCCGGACCGTCCCACGGTGCCGCGGGGGTGCGCGCGTCGCCCGCCAGCAGGCGCGTCGTGGCCAGCACCGTGGCGATGTCCGGCTCGAAGAACCCGGGGCCCTTCAGCACCTTGCCGTCGGCCCGGTAGAGGGGGCGGCCGTCCTCGCCGAGCTTCGACATGTTCGAGCGCTGCACGGCGTGGAGGACGGCGTCGAGCGGGATGCCGGTCTCCAGGGCCATGCCGTAGATGACGTAGATGAGGTCCGCGAGGGCGTCGGCGGCGGCGACAGTGTCCCGGTGGTGGGTGTCGGAGGCCACGGCCTCGGTGACGGCCGCGAGGACGAGCTGCTCGGCGTCGTCGCCGTAGACGGCGCCCATGAGCTCGGCGAACTCCTCGGCGATGAGGGCCATGCGCATATGGACCCGTTCGATCGCGACGTCGGCCGGCCCCGTGGACACCGGGAGGTGGTAGGTGGCGTGGAACTGCCGCACCAGCGCCTCCGGATCGCGCGGGTCGGGGATGGCGGGGTGGCTCCCCTCTGGCCCGGTCCAGGGCGTGGCCGGGGTGCGGGGATCGGTGGCGAGCAGCGAGCCGACCCAGAGGTCGCGTGAGGGCGCGTGCGGATCTGCGTCATCCGGCAGGGCCGCCCGCCGGGTGCCCTCCAGGCGGAAGCCGTGCCGCCAGACGGCCCTCCACGCGGGCCAGTTGCCGACGTCGGCGGACCAGCGCACGCGGGTGAGTCCGAGGGTGTCGAAGGCGAAGTCGAGGGCGAGCCCGAGTGACTCGTGGAGGATGCCGCGGCCGCGGAACGGTGCCGCCAGCCAGAAGCCCATCCCCCGGCTGGTGAACGATCGACCGATGAGTGTGAGCACTCCCGCCAGGGCGCCGTCGACCCGGATCGTCCAGGCCGCCCCGTTGTCGGCCCACAGGCGGGGGGCGTGTTCGCTGACCCACCAGTGGGCGCTCTCCTCGGTGTACGGGACGGGCACGGACGTCCAGCGGGCGATCTCCGGGTCCTGGCACGCTGCCACGAGGGCCGGGATGTCCTCGGCGCCGGGAGCCGACAGGGTGACGCGCGGTCCGCGCAACTCGACAGGCTGCATGTCAGGAAGCCTAACGTGGTGTGTGACCGGAGCCGCTCGGAGAGGATTTCGCCTGTGGCCCGGAGCGCGTGCTAGAGTCTAGTTCGCCTGATCACCGGTTCGCCGCGTGGGAGGCACCACGCGCAAGTGGCGGAATAGGCAGACGCGCTAGCTTGAGGTGCTAGTGCCCGTATTAGGGCGTGGGGGTTCAAGTCCCCCCTTGCGCACCGACACCCTCGGCCGATGGCCGAGGGTTTTCCTCGTTGCGGTGAACTCGTCGTCGACGGGCGTCACCTCGCTCCCCGTGTCAGGATGCTCGAATCTGGCACCTGCGAAAGGGGAGAAGGATGTCGGCGAACCAGGTCGGTTTCGCACTGCTGGTACTGGGGGCGTTCCTGCTGGTCGGGAAGGTCATCCGGGTTCGGGTGGGCTGGGTCCAGCGGCTCTTCCTGCCGAGTTCCATCATCGGTGGCGTCCTGATCCTCCTGCTGGGTCCCCACGTGCTCGGTCAGATCGTCGGGGGTGGACTCGCCGAGGGAGGCCTGTTCACCGAGTGGATGAGGGACACCTGGCGCGTGCTCCCGGGCCTGCTGATCAGCGTCGTCTTCGCGACCATGTTCCTCGGACAGGAGCTGCCGACTCCGAGGCGGGCAGCGTCACTCGTCGGTCCGCAACTCGCCCTCGGGGTGGCCTTCGGCTCCGGGCAGTACGTGGTGGGCCTCCTGCTCGCCGCGCTCGTCCTCGTCCCGCTGTTCGCCGCCGACCCGATGGTCGGGGCACTCATCGAGATCGGCTTCGAGGGCGGCCACGGGACGGCCGCCGGCATGCGGCCCGTGTTCGAGCAGCTCGGGTTCGGCACCGGGGCCGACCTCGCGGTCGGGGTCGCGACCGTGGGGATCGTTGGTGGTGTCGTACTCGGCATCCTGCTGATCAACTGGGGGGTCCGCACCGGGCGCACCGCGATCCTCAGGGGGAACGTCGAGGCCTCCATCGAGGAGCAGCAGGGACTGTTCCGCCGAGACGAGTACTACCCGGCTGGGACCATGACGAGCCGGCCCGCCTCGGTCGAGCCACTCTCGCTCCACGTGGCCATGGTCTCGGTGGCCATTCTCATCGGCTGGGTGATCCTCGAGGCGCTGCGGTGGGTGGAGCAGCAGACCTATGCCTCGGTGTTGCTCAACGGTGACACCCCGCTCGAGATCTTCGCAGTCGTGCCCCTGTTCCCGCTCGCGTTGCTCGGAGGGGTGATCCTCCAGGCCATCGCGAAGCGGGTGGGTGCCGCACACCTGATAGACCACCAGATGATGCTGCGCATCCAGGGGTGGGCCCTCGACTTCCTCATCATCGCGGCGATCGGCACCCTCTCGCTCGAGGCCATCGGAGAGAACCTGGGGTCCTTCCTGATCCTCTCTGTGGCCGGGATCGCATTCAACGTGGCGGTCTTCCTGCTGCTCGCCCCGCGCCTCATCGGCACCTACTGGTTCGAGCGGGGGATCGGGGACTTCGGTCAGTCCATGGGTGTCACCGCCACCGGGCTCATCCTCATGCGCATCACCGATCCGGAAGCGAAGAGCCCCGCCTTCGAGGCCTTCGGGTACAAGCAGCTCGTGTTCGAACCCTTCTTCGGAGGCGGTCTCGTCACGGCCCTCGCCGTCCCCGTCATCGCACTGTCAGGTCCGTGGCCGCTCTTCACCGCGATGCTGCTGCTCTTCCTGATCGCGACCGTCGGTGGGCTCGTGTACTACGGCCCACGGGCACGGGCGGAGCGGGCCGCCGCCGCGATGTCGGTGGTGTGACGGGCGTGACCCCGCGGAGCGTCGGGACGCCGGACGGCTAGGATTGCCACGGCTGCGGGCGCAGCGCTCACCGACCGGGACGGGGCACGATGGATTGGCTGCACGCCATACTGCTGGGGATCGTCGAGGGCATCACGGAGTTCCTCCCGATCTCGAGCACCGGGCACCTGACGATCGTCGAGAAGCTCCTCGGCTACCAGGTGGATGCACCGGAGATCACGGCGTTCACGGCGGTCATCCAGATCGGTGCGATCCTCGCGGCCGTCATCTACTTCTGGAAGGACATCGTCCGGCTCGCCGCCGGCTGGTTCCGCGGGGTGTTCGACGCCACGAAGCGGGATGATCCCGATTACCGCATGGGCTGGAACGTCATCATCGGCTCCATGCCCATAGCGTTCGTGGGGCTCGCTCTCCAGGACGCCATCGAGGGGCCGTTCCGGAGCCTCTGGGTCGTGGTGGCCGGCCTCATCGGGTGGAGCGCGGTCCTGTGGTGGGCGGACGCGAGGGGAACGCTCGACCGGGGTGAGGACACCGTCACCTGGAAGGACGCCCTCATCATCGGATCGGTGCAGTGCTTTGCGCTCATTCCCGGCGTCTCCCGATCCGGCGCCACCATCTCCGCAGCGCTCCTGCGCGGCATCGACCGTGTCACCGCCACCCGGCTGTCGTTCTTCTTCGGCATTCCCGCCCTCGCGGCGGCCGGAACGCTGCAGGCGGTCACCCAGGCCGACGAGATCTCCGCGAGCCTCGGCTGGGGCCCGGTGATCGCGGGCACCGTGGTCTCCTTCGTCGTCGGCTACGCCTCCATCGCGTGGCTGCTCCGGTTCGTCGCCTCGAACACCTTCACGTGGTTCGTGGTGTACCGGGTCGTCGTGGGCGTCGTCATCGCCGTCCTCCTGCTCGCCGGGGTCGTCACGGCCGTCTGATCAGAGGTCCCGTTCCGCGAGCTCGCGGAACGCGTCCGGCGCTCCACCCCGCCGCACGAGGGCGGGGAGGTAACCGACGGCGTCGCGCCCGAACCGCGCCCGTGCGGCATCCATGGAGGCGTCGAGCGCCAGGCGGGACACGCCGGTCGGCGATCCGGGCCGGTGCGGGTCCTCCGGCTCCAGGGGCAGTTCGAGCTGGATGACCTGTTGGGGTGCGAGGTTGGAGACCGAGATCGCCAGCAGGGAGATCTCCGTCTCCCCCTGTCCGGCCATGGCCTGCCAGGCCAGCTGCTCGGCAACCTCCGTGAGCGTGAGGGTGGTGGCGATCGGCGCCCCCAGGGTGCATGAACGGGTCACCGACCGCATCCCCGCGAATCGCACCCGGACTGTGACGGTGCGGCCCGCGCGGCCGCGGGCGCGCAGTCGGGACGCGATCCGCTCGGCCAGGTGGCTCAGGACCTGGCGGACGAGTTCGGGCGTCGGGCGGCGGCGCCCGAGGGCCGACTGCGCGCCGACCGATCGTGCCCGCCCGCCGGAGGCGACGCGCCGCGGGTCGTCGTTGAGGGCGAGCGCGCTTAGTCTCTCCCCGACGGCGTGGCCCAGCAGCCGTTCGAGGGCTCGGGTCGGCGTTCGGGCGAGGTCACCGATGGTGTGGATGCCGAGTTCCGCGAGCCTGCGTTCCGCCACCGGGCCGACGCCCCACATCAGCGAGACGGGCAACGGATCGAGGAAGGCCAGTTCATCCTCCGGTTCCACCACGACGAGCCCATCCGGCTTCGCCACCTGGGACGCCACCTTCGCCAGGTGCTTCGTGCGAGCGGCCCCGACGGAGATGGGCAGGCCCACCTCCAGGCGGACGCGACGGCGCAGGTTCCGGGCGATGGTCGCCGGCGAGCCGAACAGGTGTGTCGAGCCGGACACGTCGAGGAAGGCCTCATCGATGGAGATGCGCTGGATGGCCGGGGTGACATCCCCGAGGATCACCATGACCTCGTCCGCGATGCGCGGGTACTCGCCGAACGTCCCCCGCACGAACGTGAGATCCGGGCAGAGCCGGGCGGCGCGCCACCCGGGCATGCCGCCCTGCACGCCGTACGCCTTCGCCTCGTACGACGCCGCGAGCACCACCCCACCACCAGTGCTGCCGCCTACGGCGATCGGCCTGCCCCGCAGGGCAGGATCGAGCAACTGCTCGACCGAGGCGTAGAACGCGTCGAGGTCGGCGTGCAGGATCGTGGGCCCGCCGGACACGCGATCAGCCTACTCGAACAAATGTTCGAACACCAGTGTTGCCGGCACTCCCCGAGCACCCGCGGGTGCGCGGATGTGATCTCTGTCTGCGCGGCTGGGTACGGACGTGGTGGGATACGGGCATGAGCGAGCGTGCACGCCCTCGGCGAGGGGTCATCCGGTGGTTCGTGGCCGTGGTCGTCGCGGTCGCCCTCCTGCTGCCGGCCGCCGGATGGGTGGCGTTCCAGGTGCTGAACCGGACGAATGGCGAGATCCTCACCTCGGGCGCGACACGTCGCTTCCTGCTGCACGTCCGGAGTCGCTCCCGCAGGACCGATCCGTACCGCTCGTCGTGGACCTCCACGGGTTCGCCCAGTGGCCCGCCAACCAGCGCGACATCAGCAACTGGGACGACCTGGCGGACGAGAAGGGCTTCATCGTCGTCCACCCGGAGGGCACCGGATTCCCCCGCCGCTGGGCCTCCCACAGCCCGGACGAACCGCAGACCGACCGCGACGTCACCTTCATCGCCGACCTCATCGACCACCTGTCCGCGGAGCCTCCCATCGACCCGGACCGCATCCACGTCGCCGGGATCTCCAACGGCGGCGGCATGGCGTTCGTGCTGTCGTGCGAACTCTCCGACCGCGTGGCGTCCATCGGTACCGTGGCGGGGCTGTTCACCCACCCGTGGGAGGCGTGCGACCGCACCCGTCCTGTCCCGCTGATCGCCTTCCACGGCCTCGATGACGAGATCGTGCCGTTCGCGGGCGGCCCGCTGGACGGGCCGCTCGGCGGCACCCGCTGGTCCGACTGCGACGGCGGCGCCGACGTCATCCTCCACACCATCGCCGACGGCGGCCACACGTGGCCGGGTGGCGACCCCCTGCCGGAGTTCATCGCGGGGTACACGTCCCCGGCGATCGATGCCACCGCGACGATGTGGGAGTCCTTCGAGGATCACCCCCTGCGCCGGTGAACACTCCCGAGGTGCGGGCGCTACCGCTCTGCCGTACGGTGTGATCTACAGCACAACCTGCCCGGAAAGGATCGTCACATGCGTGGTTCCAGTCTGATCTGGACGATTGTCGGAGTCCTGCTGATCATCGCCCTGCTCATCTTCATCTTCTGAGGCGCGGCGGGAACGAACGGGGCGGGTGCCGGAGGCACCCGCCCCGTCCGCGTCAGACCTCGGGCTTCCGGAACGCCACGTAGAGCACGCGCTGGATGAGGATGGCGGCGATCGCGCCGATCACGCCCCCGAGGACCTGGAGGGTGACGTGCGGGCCGAAGACCACGAGCACCGTCGCGACGACGGCGAGCGTGATGCCGACGGCGGCGATCACGAGTTCGTTGATGAGGAACGTGAGGAAGCGACGGTCGCCGCTGTCCGAGAACGCCCGGATGTTGACGGTGGTGCGACCGTGCTCGAGATCCCCTGCGATGAGGGAGAGCTGACGGGGAAGTGCGCGCAACTGGGGCAGCGCCTTCATCGCCTCGTCCTTCACCGCCTCGATGAAGTCGAGCGGGTTCGTGATCGAGCCGAGGTGCTCGTCCGCGAACCGCGTTCCCTCCGCCATGACGTCGAACTCGGGGTCCAGCGCCCGGAGGGTGCCCTCGACGGTGGCGATCGCGCGGAACGCCCCCGCGAGGTTGGGCGGGACACGGAGATCGAAGCGCGCGAGCAAACGCGTCAGCGAGCCGAACATCTCCATGTCGGCACGGGCGCCGGGACCGGTGCGCGCCGTCATGAACGCGCCGAGCGCACGTTGCAGCCGGTCCACCTCCAGGTTGTCGGACCGGTCCACCACCTGCAGGATGGCGTCGGTCAGCATCTCCGCGTCCTGCACCTGCACGGCGTGGAGGAGATGCATGAGTCCCTGCCGGTCGTCCTTGGTCAGCCGGCCCACCGATCCGAGGTCGATGAGCGCGACGGTGCCGTCCGGGAGGATCATGATGTTCCCGGGATGCGGGTCGGCGTGGAAGATCCCGTCGACCAGGATCTGGTTCAGCAGCGAGCGGAAGAGGCGGTCGGCGATCTCCCGCCTCTCGTCCACGGGCAGCGCCTGGAGGAAGCCCTCCGTCGCCAGCGTCCGGCCGGGGAGCTCCTCCATGATGAGGACCTCCCGGGTGCTGAGGTCGGAGTGCCACGGGACGACGACGCCGTCGTCGTGGCGGGCGAGCCCCACCGCGATGGCGGCGAGGTTGCGGGCCTCGCGGGTGAAGTCGAGTTCCTCGCGCAGGTTCGCGGCGAAGCCGTCCACCAGGTCGACGGCGCCGAGCGTGCCGCCGTCGGGCGACGCCTTCTCGACGCTGAGCGCGATGCGGCGTGCGATGTCGAGGTCACGCTCGACCACGGGGGCGATGCCCGGCCGCTGGATCTTCACGGCCACCTCGCGGCCGCCGTGGAGGCGCGCGCGATGCACCTGGGCGATGGAGGCGGAGGCGAGAGGCTCGTCGTCGAAGTGCTCGAACGCCTCCTCGAGGGGGACTCCGGTCGACTCCTCGAAGGCCTGGCGCACCACGTCGCTGGGCAGGGGTTCGGCCTGCTCCTGGAGGCGGGTGAGTTCGAGGATGTACTCGGGGGTGACGATCTCGGGACGGGTCGAGAGGACCTGGCCCATCTTGACGAACGCGACGCCCGCCTCCTCGAGGGCGAGACGGAGCTCGCGGGCGTGCTCCCTGCGCTCCGCGGCGTCGCCCGGGATGCCCGGCGGCAGCAGGCGGTGGCGCGAGAGGATGCGCAGGATCTCGCCGTACCTGCCGGTGCGGGAGGCACGGTCCCGGAGCAGGGCGGGCCAGCGGAGCGGCGAGGGCAGTGCACCGGACGGCATGATCACCTCGCTGGCGAGCAGGAGGCCCACCGCCACGACCACGGCCACCAGCACCTGGAGCAGCACCTGCACGCCCGTGGCGAGGTCCGCCCGCCACATGAACTGCTGCTCGATCAGCAGTTCCACGAGCGCCCCGGCCACCGTGGCGGCACCGAGCCGCGTCGCCGAGACCCGGACGTCGAAGGTGCGCTGGAGCAGGGCGGTCAGGCCGACCATCACGGAGATGAGGAGGATGGCCGCCACGCCGAACATCGTGATTCGCTCGAGGGTCATGCCGTCATCCTGACACGCGGGTGCCGGCGGCGCCGGGAATCACGGGACGGTGAGGACCTCCGCGCCGTCCGATCGCACGACGACGGTGTGCTCCCACTGCGCGCTCCTGGCGCGATCCCGCGTCACGACGGTCCAGCCGTCCTCCCACTGGTCCCACTCGACGGTCCCGAGGGTGAGCATCGGCTCGATCGTGAACACCATTCCCTCCTCGATGACGTCGGCGTACAGGGGGGCCGCGTCGTAGTGCGGGATGATGAGCCCCGAGTGGAAGGCCTCCCCGACGCCGTGGCCCGTGAAGTCCCGCACCACGCCGTAGCCGAACCGGCGGGCGTACGACTCGATGACCCGGCCGATCACGTTCACCTGCCGCCCGGGCCGCACGGCCCGGATACCACGCTCCATGGCCGTGCGCGTGCGCTCGACGAGCAGGCGGGACTCCTCGTCGACCTCGCCGACCAGGAACATCGCGTTGGTGTCCCCGTGCACGCCGTCGAGGTAGGCGGTGATGTCGATGTTGAGGATGTCTCCCTCCGCCAGCACCGTGTCGTCCGGGATGCCGTGGCAGATCACCTCGTTCAGCGAGGTGCACAGCGATTTCGGGTACCCCTGGTAGTCGAGGGTGGACGGGTAGGCGCCGTGAGCCACCAGGAAGTCGTGGCCGATGCGGTCCAGGTCGTCCGTGGTGACGCCGGGAGCCACGGCGCGTCCGACCTCCTGCAGGGCACGGGCGGCCAGCCGCGACGCCGCGCGGATCCGCTCGATGGTCTCCTCGTCCTTCACCTCGGGGGCCGTCACCCGTTCCGGGCCCCGCCGGCCCACGTACTCGGGCCGGGGGATCGAGGACGGAACCGGGAGGCGGGAGGTCACGGTTCCGGGAATCAGGGTGCCCCGGGGGGCCCGATCAGCCAACATGGGAGGAAGTCTACGTTCAGGAGGAGCCGTGACCGAGTACTACTACAACCTCGAGACCGGGGAGGTGGAGGAGGGCCGGGTCAGTGAGGGCCTCCACCGGATGGGGCCCTACCCGACCCGGGAGGACGCACTGCACGCGCTCGCCCACGCCCGGCACCGCAACCTCCAGTGGGAGGAGGAGGACCGGCGGTGGGCTGACGAGTGGGACAGCGAGGGGTCTCAGGACTCGTAGGAGTGCTCCGGGCCGGGGAACTCGCGGTCCCGCACCTCTGCGGCGTAGCGGCGTGTCGCGGCCGCGAGTTCCTCACCCACGTTGCCGAAGCGCTTCGCGAAGCGCGGCGACCATGCGCCCATCCCCGCCATGTCCGTCCACACGAGCACCTGGCCGTCCACGTCCGGTCCCGCCCCGATCCCGATGGTCGGGATGCGCAGCACCTCGGTGACCCGGCGTGCGACGGGCGCGGGCACCATCTCGAGGACGACGGCTACCGCACCGGCCTCCTCCAGCGCCCGTGCGTCGGCCACGAGCCGCTCAGCGGCCTCGTCGCCGCGCCCCTGCACGCGCTTGCCGCCGAGCATGTTCTCGGCCTGCGGCGTGAAGCCCAGGTGGCCCACCACCGGGATGCCGGAGGACGCGCACAGGCGGACGTGGTCCGCCAGGTGGGCGCCGCCCTCGAACTTCACCGCCTGGGCGAGGCCTTCCTTGAACATCCGCACCGCTGTCGCATGGCACTGGGCGGGTGAGGACTCGTAGCTCCCGAAGGGCAGGTCGGCGATGACCAGGGCGCGTCGCGCCGCGCGGGACACGGCGCGGACAGCGGGCAGCATCTCCTCCACGGTCACCGGGATGGTCGACGGGTGTCCCAGCATGTTGTCCCCGATCGAGTCGCCGACGAGGAGCAGGTCGATCCCGGCCTCGTCGAAGATGCGTCCGCTGACGCCGTCGTAGGCGGTGAGCATGGTCAGGGGCTCGCCGCGCTCCTTGGCCTGCTGGAGGTGGTGGACCCGGAATCGCTGGGGAGCGGGCACGCCCGCGCTCTGGTCGGCCATGTGACTCTCCTTCGTCTCGGGCCCCAGCCTACGCATCGGAGCTGACGTAACGGATTGTTTACATGTCCGGGCGCCCAGCCGCGCACCGTGGAGTGACGGGGTGGGTGATGATGGAGGTCGGACCGGCGGAGAGTCAGGAGCACAGATGGATCGGCAACAGGAGTACGTGCTGCGGGTGGTGGAGGAACGGGACATCCGGTTCATCCAGCTGTGGTTCACCGACGTCCTCGGGGTCCTCAAGTCCGTCGCGATCGCTCCCGCGGAGCTGGAGGGCGCGTTCCAGGAGGGCATCGGGTTCGATGGTTCCGCCATCGAGGGCCTCGCCCGTGTCTTCGAGGCGGACATGATCGCCCGCCCGGACCCGTCCACCTTCCAGATCCTCCCGTGGCGGGGAGAGGGCAACGGCACCGCCCGGATGTTCTGCGACATCCTCACGCCCGGAGGCGAGGCCGCGCGCACCGAGCCCCGCTCGGTCCTCAAGCGCATGCTGTCGCGCGCCGCCGACCGTGGGTTCACGTTCTACACGCACCCCGAGATCGAGTTCTACCTCTTCGAGGAACCGGACGAGTCCGGGGCGCTGGTGCCGATCGACCGCGCCGGCTACTTCGACCATGTCCCCCGTGGCAAGGGAACCGACTTCCGGCGTGAGGCGATCTCCCTGCTCGAGCAGATGGGGATCTCGGTGGAGTACTCCCACCACGAGGGTGGACCTGGCCAGAACGAGATCGACCTCCGCTACGCGGACGCGCTGTCCACGGCGGACAACATCATGACCTTCCGGACGATCGTGAAGGAGGTCGCCGCCGCGCAGGGCTACCACGCCAGCTTCATGCCGAAGCCGGTCATCGACGTTCCCGGTTCGGGGATGCACCTCCACCTCTCCCTCTTCGAGGGCGACCGGAACGCCTTCTGGGACCCGGCGGGGGAGTACCAGCTCTCGCGGACGGCCCGGCACTTCATCGCCGGCCTGCTGCGTCACGCCGGGGAGATCTCGAGCATCACCAACCAGCACGTCAACTCCTACAAGAGGCTCTGGGGCGGTGGCGAGGCCCCGAGCTACGTGTGTTGGGGGCACAACAACAGGTCGGCACTCGTGCGCGTCCCGCTCGCCAAGCCCGACAAGCCGACCTCCTCGCGCATCGAGTACCGGGCCGCCGACTCCGCCGCGAACCCCTACCTCGCCCTTGCCGTGATCCTGGCGGCCGGGCTCAAGGGCATCGAGGAGGAGTACGAACTCCCTCCCGGCGCCGAGGACAACGTGTGGGAGCTCAGCGACGCCGAGAGGCGCGCCATGGGGATCACCGCGCTGCCGTCGTCGCTGGAACGGGCGGTGACCGAGCTGGAGCACTCGGAGCTGGTCGCGGAGGCGCTCGGTGAGGACGTGTTCGATTTCGTGATCCGCAACAAGCACCAGGAGTGGCAGGAGTACCGCCGCCAGGTCACGCCCTGGGAGCTGAGGCGTTTCGCGCTGGGGAAGTGATGGCGCGCGAGAACTCTCCTCTCCGGTTCGAACTCGCCCGCCGGGGCTTCCTCGACACGGCGCGGGCGGAGGGCTTCCTCGCGAGCCCGGCCTTCGCGGGCATGGACCCCGGGAGCCTGCTCGGGGACCTCGCGGAGACGGCCGACCCGGACGCCGCCCTCCTCAACCTGCTGCGGCTCCTCGAGGTGGCCGGCGGCGACGTGCGGTCGCTCACGGAGGACCGGTGGCGATCCCTCCTGCGCGTGCTCGGCTCGTCGCAGTACTTCGCGGACCTCCTGGTCGCCACACCGGACCTGCTCGCCGCGGTCGGGCGGCGACCCCTCGACGACCACCACACCGTGGTCTACCAGCGGGTCGAGGATGCCGTGCGGCCGTTCACCCGGACGGAGCACGCCTTCGGTGACGCCGTCGTGGCGCTCCGGCGGCACTACCGCCGCGAGCTCCTGGGGATCGTGGTGGCGGACCTGGACGCCGCGTCCACGGGCCCGGCCGGTGCCGTCATGCCCGCCGTCTCGCGGGCGATCGCGACGCTCGTGGGAGCGACGCTGCACGGCGCCCTCGTCCTGGCCCGGCACCGGCACCCGGAGGCAGACCCCTACCCGTTCGCCATCATCGCCATGGGGAAGACGGGCGCCGAGGAGCTCAACTACATCTCCGACGTCGACGTCATCCACGTGTGCGACGGGGACGACGAGGCCGCCGCCGTCGCCGCGACGACGACGCTCGCCACGACCGTCATGCGGATCGTCTCGGAGGCCGGTCCCGAGCCGCCGCTCTGGCCCCTCGACGCGGGCCTGCGGCCCGAGGGGAAGGACGGCCCGCTCGTCCGGACGCTCGCCTCCCACGTCGCGTACTACCGGCGGTGGGCGCGCACCTGGGAGTTCCAGGCCCTCCTCAAGGCACGCCCCGTCGCGGGCGATCCCGACCTGGGTGACCGCTACGTGGCGGCCACCAACCCGTTCGTCTGGAGCGCCGTCGAGCGGGAGAACTTCGTGGAGGACTCCCAGGCGATGCGCCGTCGCGTCGAGGACCACGTCCGCGCCCGCGACGCCGAGCGCCAGCTCAAGCTGGGCAAGGGCGGGCTGCGCGACGTCGAGTTCACCGTCCAGTTGCTGCAGCTCGTCCACGGGCGCACCGATCCCTCACTGAGGGTGCGGGGAACCCTCGATGCCCTGGCGGCGCTGGCCGCCGGGGGGTACGTCGGCAGGGATGAGGCGGCGGAACTGGGGGAGTGCTACCGGTTCCTCCGCGCCCTGGAGCACCGGATCCAGTTGCACAGGATGCGCCGTTCGCACGTGGTCCCGACGCGCCCCGAGGACCTCCGCCGGCTCTCGCGCCAACTCGGCGTCGCGGACGTCGACAGGGAGTGGGCGGCCACCCGGCGCCGGGTGCGGGAACTCCACGAGGCCATCTTCTACCGCCCGCTCCTACCGCTGACGGCGCGTCTGTCAGCGAAGGACATCGCGCTGGAACCCGACGCGGCCCTCGCCCGCCTCCAGGCCATCGGCTACCGGGATCCCGCCGGCGCGATGCGCCACATGGCGGTGCTGACCGACGGCGTCTCGCGCCGCTCCACCATCCAGCGTCACCTTCTGCCCGTCATGCTCGGCTGGTTCGCCGAGGCCCCGGACCCGGACGCCGGACTGCTCGCGTTCCGCAAGCTCTCGGAGGAGCTCGGGAGCACCCACTGGTACCTGAAGCTGCTGCGGGACTCGGGCACGGCGGGCGAGCGGCTCGCCCACGTGCTCGCCTCCAGCGCGTACGCGGGCGACGCCATGGCGCGGCTCCCCGAGTCCGTCCAGTGGCTGGCCGACGACGACGGGCTGGCCCGCCGGTCACGCGAGGCGCTGCTGCGGGAACTGGATGCCATGCTGCTGCGACGTGACGACCAGGACGAGGGCGCCGAGGCCGCCCGGTACCTTCGCCGCCGCGAGATCACCCGGGCCGCCCTGGGCGACGTCCTCGACGGCGTGGATCCCGCGCGCACCGGCATGATCACCGATGCGGCGGACGTCGCCCTGATCGGGGCGTTGCGCGTGGCACGCCACGTCGCCCGGGCGGCAGCCGGCCTCGGCGACCCGGACCCCGACCCCGCCCACTTCGGGATCGTCGCGCTCGGCAGGATGGGGGGCCGGGAGATGGCGTACGCGTCGGACGCGGACGTCATGTTCGTCTACGAGCCCACCGGCGACGACCAGGCGGCGCTCGAGTTCGCGACGCGGTTGGCCACCGGCGTGCGGACGGTCCTGACGCACCCCGGTCCCGAGCCCCCGCTCGCGGTCGACGCGGACCTGCGGCCCGAGGGACGCCGCGGTCCCCTCGTCCGCTCACTGTCCTCCTACCGTGAGTACTACGAACGGTGGGTGGAACCGTGGGAGTGCCAGGCCCTGCTCCGGGCCCGGCCCGTCGCGGGCGATCCGGGCCTGCTGGGCCGCTTCATGGGCCTCATCGACCCGGTGCGCTACCGGTCCGGCGGACTCACTGCCGACGCGCTGACCAGCCTCCGACGGATGAAGGCGCGGGTGGAGGCGGAGCGGATGCCACGGGGGGTTCCCCCGAACCGTCACCTGAAGCTCGGACGCGGTGGGCTCACCGACATCGAGTTCACCGCCCAGCTCCTCCAGCTGCAGCACGCCCACGAGTTCCCTGACCTGCGGACCACCGGGACGATCGCGGCCCTCGAGGCGGCACACCGGGCCGGAGTGCTGAGCGCCGTCGACCTCGCGGCCCTCCGGACCGCCTGGCTCTTCGCCTCGCGGGTGCGGGATGCGATCCTGCTGGTCACCGGCCGTCCGCAGAAGGCCGATGTGCTCCCGCGCGTCGGCCGTGACCTCTCACTCGTCTCACGGCTGCTCGGCTACCCCCCCGGCGCCTCCCTCGACTTCGAGGAGGACTACCTTCGCGCCGCCCGTCACGCCCGGCGCGTGGTCGAGTCCGTGTTCTTCTCGTAGGAGGATGGTTCGGGTGAGACTCATCCTCGTCCGGCATGGACAAACAAGTGCGAACGTGAACCGCGCGCTCGACACCGCGGAACCCGGTGCACCGCTGACGCGTCTCGGACACGACCAGGCGCGACTGGTGGCCGAGGCCCTCGTGGGCGAGGGCGTGAGTGGCATCTTCACCTCACACCTCATGCGGACCCGGCAGACGGCCCGGCCACTCGCGCAGCGCCTCGGGATCGAGCCCGTCGCCCTTCCGGGGCTCCGGGAGATCATCGCCGCCGACCTGGAGATGAGGAGCGACCTGGACTCCATCATCGCCTACCACTCCGTGGCCGACGCGTGGGCGCACGGCGACCTCGACCGCCGCATGCCGGGAGGGGAGAACGGCCACGAGGTGTTCGCCCGCTACAACAAGGCGATCGCCGAGGCGCGCACGAGTGTCGGCGACGGTGTCGCCGTGTTCTTCTCGCACGGCGCGATCATCCGCACCTGGGCAGCTCACCACGCCCGCAACGTCACCCCTGCCTTCGCCACCTCCCGCATCCTGGAGAACACCGGACGGGTGGTCCTCGACGAGACGGCCGATGGCTGGAGGGTCCGCTCGTGGATGGAGGAGCTCCTGGAGGGGTGAGACGCCGCAGGGCCGGTCCCTGGCGGGACCGGCCCTGCGACGTGTGGCTCAGAGGTCGTAATACAGCTCGAACTATTCCCGCGCCTATGGTGCCCGTTGGCACCCGCCGGGATCGTTGGAACGACGCCACTCTAGGTGTTGACGGGGGTTGGCCAGAACTGGGCCGCCCGAGACCGGGCACGGATTATCGACGGATTACGCCGTGCCTCACAGACACCCGCCCGCGCCCTGCGGACGGTGCGCCGGATGGCCCGGCGGATCAACTGATGGAGGGACACATCATGACTACTACTCACGCGGCGTGGTGCAGCGCGCCTACTGGCCCGTTCGCTGACCATGACATCTGCTTCTCGGAGGACGTGCGCGTCCCGGCCTCGCTCTACCCGGACGTGGCGATGGTGCCGGAGGGCGTGGAGCCGGAGAGGTTCACCCTGTACGTGCAGCAGGAGCCGGGCAGCGATGCCGAGGTTCACCTCCAGCGCGGGGACTGGGCCGGGTACGTGATGACCGCGGACGAGGCGCGGCAGGTGGCGGCGGCGCTGGTGACGATGGCGGAGACCATCGACCGCTGCATCGCGATCCTCGAGGGCTGACATCGAGCGGACCGACGCCCTCGCACCTTCGGGTGTGGGGGCGTCCTTCGGTGTCAGCGGGTGCGGTAGCCGCTGAGGGTGTGGGCGGCGGTTCCCATGCGCTGGGTCACGGCGGACTCAGCGACCACGCGCATGCGGGAGGTGATCTCTTCGTCCCCGAGGTAGACCTTGACGTTGATGACGGGCGGGGCGGCGGGTGCGGACACGGCGCCGGGGCGGATGCCCTCGTTGAGTGCCTGGAGGTTGCCGACGCCGAGCTGGTCGGTTGCCTGCTTGTCCAGGACGAACTCTCCCGGGGAGAGCATGGCGGGGACCCGGTCGTCGATGTCGGAGCCGGGGCCGGTGACGTACACCCCGGAGGCGGCGTTGATGGGTCCGCCGTCCTTCTTGTAGGACATGTTCCCGGCGCCGGTGGAGTAGGAGGTCCCGCCGGTGGCGTCCACGTAGACGCGGATGCGCCGGCCGTCGTTCGTCGTGATGAAGCGGTCGATACCGCGCTGGGCGGCGTCGTCGTCGAAGACCGCGGTCGTCTTGACGCTGGAGGGGATGAGTCCGTACTCGTTCGCGAGGTTCTCGGCGGCCTGCCGGGTCAGGCCCATCTGGGTGGCCTGCTTGACGAACTCTTCCCGGGCCTGGGCGGTCTTCGCTTCGAGCTGCTCGGTGGTGGCGCCACCCTCGCGGGCGGCCTCGATCATGTCCCACCCGGCCTTGGACGTGTCGAGGAGAGCCTTGGAGGCGTACTGTCCGGCCTCGGTGTACAGGTCCAGCGCGGCGCCGCCGTCCTTCACGGCGTCAGTGGCGGCCCTCGTGGACTCGTCCGTGGTGTCGATGAGCTTCTCCAGCTCGTCGTGGGCCTTGGCGTTGTCGAGGACCTGCTGTGCCCACGCCGCCTGCGCCTCGGCGGCGGACATGTTCAGCTCGGCCTCCTCCTTGATGAGGTCGAGGCGCTTCTCCTGGGCGTCGTTGTAGTCCTCCACCGCGGCGGAGGACCCTTCGATGGCCTCGGTGTACAGCTCGGCGAGGTCGATGGCGCCCTCGGTGGCGGCGGTGGCCTTCTCGAGGCGGTCCCGCTGGGTCTCCAGGTGCCCGGTGTACGTCTGGGCGGCAGCGGCGGCGGGGTCCACCCCGTCGGCCACGAGCTTCTGGTAGGCCTCGTCCTGCTCGGCGATCTTGCCGTTGATGTCCTCCAGGGCACGCCCGGCGGCCTCGGAGTCACCGGCGAGGCCCTGGAAGAGGTCCTGGTAGTTCAGGCCCAGCTTCTCGGCGTCGGCGGCGATGACCTCGGCGTTGGTCTTCGATGCCTTCTGCCACGGCTCGAACCATGACCGGGGGTCCGCGATCTCGTTCGCGAACTCCTCGAACTTCCCGGACCAGTCGATATCCTCGATGTCTCCGCCAGCCTCCCGGATCGCGCCGGCCAGGTCGATGACCTTCTCCTTGGCCTCGGCGGCCTTCTCCGCTGACCCTTGGAGGACCGAGACGAGGATGCCGATACCGGCGGCGGCGGCCATGCCAGCGACCGCGCCGGCGGGACCGAAGCCGGAGAGCGCGTTGGCGAGTGTCTCCTGGATGGCGTCGGAGACGTCCTCGAAGTCACCGGTGAAGGACGCGGCGGCCTCGCGGGAGGTGGACTTGGCCTCGTCCTTGAACTCGTCGGCAGCGCCCTCGGCGCGCTTGAAGCCGCGCTTGACGTCGTCCCCGACCTTGTCGCCGGTGGTCTTCGCGTCCTTCTTCGTCTCGTCGAAGGCGTCGCGGAACTTGCGTTCCATCTTCTCGCCGGCGTCCTGGGCGTCCTTCGCCCCGTCGGTCAGCTCGTCGCCGATCTTCTTCCCGGCCTTGTCGGCGTCCTTCGCGACGTCGTCGAGGGAGTCGGAGACCTTGTCCAGCGCCCCTTCGATGTCCTTGGTGCCACCGATGAACTTGGAGACATCGGAGATGAAGTCGATCTTGATCCCGGCCACGGGTCACCTCTTCCCTTCGGCGGCGTCGTAGTAGGACTTCACGATCAGCTGGACCCACAGCGAGACCATGCGCGGGGCCACCTCAGCGAACGCGGGGTACACCGCCCGGCCCTGCGGGGTCCGGCGCGGCAGGTGCTTCATGGTGCGCCGGGTGACGGTGTGATACCCGGGCTTGGTGCGGTTCTTCCGCTCGTACCTCGAGTAGGCCATCCGGTTCGCGCCGAACTCCCACCCGGCGAAGTCCCGGCGCGGGACCACTCGCTTGCCGTCGCCGATGCCACGGGTGGACTGGGCTGCCATCGCCCTGGGCGGGTTGCCTGCCGCGATCCGCACCCCGGAGCCGAGGACCCGGTCGGACAGGCCACGCTCACCGGCCAAGTTGGACTTGACCTGATCCCGCCAGACCGGGTTCATCTTCTCGCGGGTGGCGGCGTTGATGCGCTTCTTCAGCTCCCGGTCCGCGGCCTTCATCGCCAGGACCGCGGCCTGAAGCTCGCGGGTGTCTCCGACCTTCAGCACTAGACCACCATGCCCAGCTCAGGCTCATCGAAGAGCGGCATGGTGGCAGTGGCGGTGGCGAGCTGGTTGGTCACCCCACCGACCTGACCGGGGACGATCATCACGTCGGCCCTGACGGACTTCCCGCCCGCCACCGGGGTGAAGATGATCTCCTTGGTCTCGGTGACGTGCTCCAACAGGTACATGGTCAGGGAGCCGTCCGCGAGGTCCTGCAGGTAGGACAGGGTCACGGTCCAGCGGATGGAGTCGAAGACCGGGAAACCGGCGATGTCGCACAGTCCGCGGTGCCACGTCCAGGAGACCTGCGGGGTGAAGACCGCCTGGGCGATGGCGGCGGTGAAGTCGTCGGCCGCGATCGTCAGGACCGCGTTCTTCAGCACGTAGGGCTGCACTCCTCCACCTCCTCCTGCTGGGGTCCCGCCGCCCGGGGGAAGGACGCGCCCGGGCGGCGGGAGGTTGGGCTACGCGGCGGTGTAGGCGTGAGCCGCGGACACCCCGGCGGCGTTGGTGACCGTGATGTCGGTGGCGCCGGTGATCGTGGCGGGCACGATGGCCACGAGGGTGTGGGAGTCCACGACGACGAAGTCCGCCGCGACGGCGTCGAAGTCCACGTCGGTGGTCCCGGTGAAGTTGTACCCGGACAGGACGACCTGGTCGCCCACGGCAGCACCGGAGGGCAGGGCGCCGGTGATGACCGGGACGGCCGCGGCAGTGTCGGTGAAGACCGGCTTGGTGGAGACCAGCGTGACCGAGGCGGTGGTCAGGTCCGCGCCCGCGGTTCCACCGATGGAGCCGGGCGAGACCACGAGGGTGGCGGCGATGGAAGGGCCGGCGGTCTTCGGGGTGAAGACCACCGCCTTGGACTCCCCGTCGTTGTCCAGGAGGTAGCGCAGCAGACCACCCGGGGCGAGGTCCTGGACGAAGCCGATGGTGCAGTTCCACTCGGCGGTGGACTGGTCCTTGTGGGCCACGCCATCGATGGTGCGAACCGTCGAGGTGGCGGTGGACGGACTGAACTCCACCTGGGTGACCGCGGCGGTGTACTCGTCCGCCGCGATGGACAGGGTGGCGTTCTTCAGGCTGTACGGGGTGGTGAGCGGCACAACGGCCATGGTCAGTCTCCTATCGTTGCCACGGCCGTGACCGTGATGTTGTATCCGTGGGTGGTGTCATTCAGGACGCCCCGCTGGCACTCGGACCAGTCGGCCCAGCCCAGTGGAGCGAGTGCGGCCAGGACGTCGTCCAGGCCCTCGTCGAGCGCGTCGTCCGCCTTGTCGGGGTCCTCGGTCGGCACGACCACCCACACCTCCAGCCCGACCTGGACGTGGTCCTTGCCCCAGTCGGTGCGGCGGGTGAAGGACTGTTGCCACACGCCCACGGTGGGGCGGGTGACGCCGTCGAGGACGCCCTTGGAGCCGGTGACCCGGTAGGCGGGCAGCGCGGCCGCCAGTGCCTCGCGAAGCTCGGTACGTGCGCTCACTTCACCCACGGTCCCCTCTTGGGTCGCAGCAGGTTCTTCACGGTCCAGTCCATCGGGAACACCTGGACCGCCTGCCCGTCGATGCCGATCTGGTCACCGGACCCGGCCATCGTGGAGCGGTACAGCGCCCGGGCCTGCAGACACTGGGCGTGCAGGTAGTTATCCGGTGCCACCTCCACCTGCGGGGCGTAGGCGTCACACTGGACGGCGGCGGAGGCGAGCAGGGCTGCCAGCTCGTCGAGGTCGAGGTCCACCGCGCCGGGCCAGTACCGCGCCACCATGGTGACGTTGCTGGGGGTCAGCCATCCTGCGGTCATCCCTGCTCACCTCCTCCGATCGTCCGTTGTCAGGCTCAGGCGCGCCGCGTCCAGGTCACGGTGCCGTCCGAGACTGTGCCGCCCACGATGGTCGCCGAGACGTCCGGGGCGGCGGTGTGGGAGGTGCCCGCCGTGGTGACCTCGAGGGTCTTCCCGGACAGGACCACGACATCGCCCTTGACGTAGGCGGTGGAGTTGTCGCGCGCCGCGGGGGCCACGAGGACCAGTCCGTCGGCGTCGTGGATGTTCACGGCGTAGTAGCCGAACACTCCGGCGTCGATGCCACCCAGGGTGATGTTCTCGGCCTCCACCCGGATCGGGGCGCCGCCACCCAGCTCGTGCACGGTGACCGCGTCCTTCACACCCACGATGACCTGCCCGATGTTCAGCGACGAGGACGGCAGGATCTTGAAGTTCTGCAGGCTCCCGTCCTCCAGTCCCAGCGCCGCGTTCAGGTACGCCAGGGCGTCGTCGGAACGGGTCAGGATGAGGTCCCGGTACAGCGAGGACTCGACGATGGCGAACGTGGGCGGGGTGTCCGTGCCGGACAGGACCTCCAGGGCGCCGTCCACGATGGAGACCATCGCCGCGGACACGCCCGTCGGGACGGTGCCCCGGGTGATCGTGTTCTTCACAGCCTGGGTGCGGATGTCGGCCAGGACCTCGGCGTCGGAGACTCGCGAGTAGGACTCGGTCATCGCGGCGTAGTAGGACTGGAAGAAGCCGGCGTCCCCGAAGTCCTTGTGCTTGCGGTCGATGTCGTGGGCACCGGCGATCCGCTCGGCGGTGATGTCCACTTCCTCGGTGGCGACGTCGGCGGACGGCACCGCGGTCTTGTCGCCGAGATAGGCGGCCACGGCGGGCTTGGTGACCCAGCGCCACCCCTTGACCTTGAAGGAGGTCAGCGGCGCGGAGTTGAACAGCGGGATGATCTTGCGCTGGTGGGCCTTGCCGGACCACAGCTCGCCCACGAACTGGGGCTGCTCCATGCCGACGGTGTCGGCGGGGACGATGTCGGACAGCGCGGCCAGCATGCGGGACTGCCCGCCCTGCTGGAACGCGGAGGCCAGCGTCTTGAAGACCTCACCCTTGGTGGGCTCGGGCTTGGTGGCCTTGGAAGCGGCGAGCCCACCAGCGGGGGCCGTCGCGGCGGTCATGGACTCTGCCACGGTGTTCTCCTTCGGTTCGGGCTCTTCGCCCTCGGTGTTGTCCTCGGCAGGATCGTCGAGGGCGTTCTCGGTGATGGACTCCTCCACCTGGGGGTCCTCCGGCAGCTCGCCGGCGTCAGCAGCCACGAGGAGCGCGGAGGGGAAGGCGGGCTCCACGACCGCGCCAGCACCCGTCAGGGCGCCTCCCACGAGGCGACCGGCCCGGATGACCGGGTCGTCAATCTCCACGCTCACAGCGGCACGCAGGCCCTCGTGGGCCTCCTCGAGCAGGTCGTCCCCGGTGCGGGTGCGGGCCACAGCGAACGTGGCCACCAGCCCGGCGTCGGCCTCCTCCACGGACACGCCCCGCCCGACCGGGCGCTTGCGGTCGTGCTCGATGTTCAGGCGCAGCGAGGACGCATCCTCCGGCAGGGTGACCGAGCCCTTCGAGGCGGTCACGGTGCCGACGTTGGTGCGCCCCGGCTCCCCGTACGGGAGCAGGAGGTAGGTCAGGGTGCGCTCATCGCGCGATGCCTTCAGCAGGGTGCCGGTGGCCTGGATCGTCGTCATGGTCAGTCCTCGCTCACAGGCCCGGAGGCCGGCTGGGTCGGGGTGGACAGGTAGGTCAGGTCGAAGGCGATGCGCGTGCCCGCCGGGGTCACGTCGTCCATCGACAGGCGCGCCTCGATCGGGGTGGCCCAGAAGGCGAGCGAGAGGTCCACCAGCTCGTTACGGGAGCCCTCCTTGGTGGAGTACGTCAGCGAGGCCGTGGAGGTGGAGCCCTCCAGCAGGGCCGCGGGGACGCCGAGGTAGTTCGCGAAGTCCAGCCGGGAGGCGTTCCGGCCGTTGACGAAGAGGTCCGTGGGGGTGTTCCCGTGCACCTTCGTCTCGATCTCGGCCGGGGTGAGCGCGGTGCCACCCAGGCGGCGGGCCTCCTCCCAGGAGTCCACCAGCGCGTCCTGCTCGTCGTCGGTGAGCTGGGCGTTGACATCGGTGATGTGCAGCTCGATCAACGGGACCGGCGCATCCACCCGCGAGGCCCACGCCCGGGACATCGCGCGGGCGGCCTTGATGTCGTCCGACGCGATGTCGAGGAGACCGTCCTGGGGTCCTTCGAAGTACAGGACCTCCTCGGCGGTCACGGTCTTGCCGTTGACGAGGATGCCGAGGGAGTCGGGGTCCACCTGCCAGTACTCGCGGGGGACGCGGACGGCGTCGAGGATGTTGTCCCTCGTGCCACGCTGGACCGCCCACAAGCTGTTGCCGTAGAAGATCAGGTCATCGAGGGTCCACGCCATCCGCACCTGCGGGGCCACCTGCGAGTTGGTGCGGTACATCCACGCATCCGGGGCGAGCTGGGTGGCGCCGCGGAACTTGGCCAGCGGCTGCCGGGCCAGCGTCCCCACGATCAGCGCCCGGCCCTTCGCAATCGCCGGGACCTTCATGGCCTCGGCGCGGGAGACGAGGGTGACGTCGCCGCCGAAGATGTCGCTATAGGCGATCTTCGAGAGCGCGGTGGTCGTCCACGGCGAGGAGATCGAGGAGTAGACGGGACTGGCGTCACTCTGGAGGGCCGTCACCCGGCTGGCCAATCGGAACGCGTCCCACAGCGCCATGCGCACCCCTCGCTTGGAGGATTCCTACAAGATCAGCATACCGCACTACCCTGACATCTACGAGCAGCAATCCGGCGTTTCGCCTGCAATCATGCGGAAGTAGCGCGGCGGATCGTGATGGGCCGGCGCTCCGGTGTTTGGTCGAACTCCCACAACGCGAGCGACGCGGCCACCAGTGGGGCGATGTCGTTCGCGGAGGCCTTGCGCGCGAAGTACCGTCCGCCCTCCGACTGCCGCCACGCCGCACCCTCAGCCGCCGAGGTCAGCGAGCCCTGGTCGAAGTGGCGGAGCTTGCCGTCAGCCAGCGCCGAGACGAGGGCCTGGGTGGCGCCCTGCATGTCCCTCGCCGGGGAGGAGATGACCTTGACCCCACGCATCCGGTCCACCTCGGTGGCCGGGCCATGGTTCGCGCCGATGCCGTCATACCGGATCGGGAGGTGGTGCTTCTTGCCGATGCCGTGCACGGTCCTCGCGAGCCACGAGACGCCCTGACGGTGCTCCAGGATGCCGATGTACGCCACGCCTTCCTCGTCCCGCCACGCGGCACAGACGGCGGCGGAGGAGGAGTCGGGGGCGACGTCGTACGCCACGCCGAACCGCTCCGGCAGCGGGACCTGGGGAACGGCGCCAGCGTTCCATGCCTCCATGTCGATCGCCGACGTCGTCCCATCGGCAGGCCACTGCCCGGCGTACTCGGCAGCGAAGTCGAAGGGTGACATCCCGGCGAACCGCTCCCGCATGACCTCCATCGTGGTCAGGCCCGAGGAGATACCCGGGTGGACCTTGCGGAGAAGCTTCTCATTCAGGGTGCCATCTTCGTTGGTGATGAGCTGGTCATCGCCGATGGTGTAGTCCACCAGCCCGTACCCGGACCTGCCCTCACGTCCTGCCACCAGCGCATCCCACAGCAGGCCCGCACGCGCCCGCCCCGGCGTCCCGATGATCCACACCTGGGCGCCCGGCCGGGTGTCCATAGTGGGGAACGCGCCTGCCCGGAGGTCCGCGGCCAGCTCGGGGGCGATGTGCCCGGCCTCCTCGAAGATCAGGAGGTCCGCGGCCTGCGAACGGTAGGACAGCGGGGATGGGGTGACCGGGCGCCACGTCGAACCGTTGGACCAGCGCAGCTCCTCGGTGCCGTTCGCCACGCGCGCCTTGTACGGGCGGTCCTCGTCCTCCATCCCGACGTACTTCTGGTCCAGCATCTGCACCACCTCACGCCACATGCGGCGGGCGATGTCGCCAGTCTGGGCCGTCGAGATGATCTTGTAGCCGGGACGGCTGACCATCCGGCCGAGGGCGAGCATCGTCGTCGAGGTGGTCTTGGCCGCCCGCCTCGGAACCTGCACCGCCAGTTGCCGGTACAGCGGCTTGCCATCCTTCTTACAGGCCTGGGCAACCTGGGCGATGAACACTCCCTGCGGCTTCAGGTCGAAGCTCAGCAACTCCGCCCCGATGTAGGCCTCTTCGAGGTCCACCCCGCGGGGAATCTTGGACACGTGCGCCGGCCTCATGCGATCCTCCAAAGTATCTTGACGTCGAGAGAGAGAAAGGCAGTGGACGACACGCGCGGACTGTCCGGCGACCTCAAAAGCTCTGTCATCGTCACCACTTCAGCGGCCTCTCTTCGAGTCGGCGCGTCACCTCGGGGGCGCGGCGGGCGTTGGTCAGCTCGGCGCCACGCTTCCCGCCGGCGGCCAGGTTGCACTTCGCATGTGCGGGCCATGTCTCGGTGCCACCTAGCTCGCGTGGGACTGGCCAGTGGTCAACGTGCCATGACTGCTCGGGCAGCACCGGCTTACGGCACCGGCAGCACGGGACAGGCAGGCGCGCAGCCCAGAAGGCGCGGGCCTTGCGGACGGTGGACCCGGACCACGAGGCGCTCACTGGACGGACTTCTTCGCAGCACGCCGCCGCCGGGCGTAATCGTTCTGACACAACCCACCGGCGAAGGACCCCTCCTCGGAGCACCCCTCCACGGAACAGGGCGGGAACAGGTGCGCCCGGCACTTGCCCCGGTCGTAGACCGGTGCCCCACAGACCGTGCACTCGGTGTTCTTGATCCTGCCCGGGGTGACGTACTGGATGAACTCCACGGGCAGGGTGCCCTTCTGGAGGTGGGCGGCGTGGGTGACGCACAGCGACCGCCGCTCCGCCACCAACTCACACCCAGGGATCGCGCATGCCGGGCGACCGTCCTCGCGTCCCCACGCGCGCCGGTACTCGCGCTCGTGCTTCGTGCACCTCCCGGTGGACATCGCCGGGGCGTTACAGCCCGCCTCGATGCACCCCTCGGAGGTGGTCTGATACCCGCCGGGACGAGAGGCGCGAAGGGCGTCGATCTCCCGCAACATGGCCGGCAAGCTGT
Organism: Actinomycetales bacterium UBA1416; assembly: GCA_002304945.1. Classification (GTDB taxonomy): domain Bacteria; phylum Actinomycetota; class Actinomycetes; order Actinomycetales; family Actinomycetaceae; genus UBA1383. The sequence goes on from DBPQ01000025.1 coordinate 84,076, forward strand.
CGAACCAGAGCACGACGACGGCGGGGTCCTTCGCGAGGAAGTCATCGGAGTGGAGGACGTGCCGCTTGACCCTGGACCCGGTCTCCTTCTCCTGCTCGTCGAGGTAGTCAGTCGAGACCACACCCCGCGCGTGCGCCTCCCGTGCCGCCTTCCCGGCGACCGAGTCCGCACCCCCGAGGACTTCCTCGAAGTGCCAGCGCGCCTGCCCGAGGAGCGTCTTGCGAAGGTGGGCGGCCCAGTACCGCATGGGGTCCTGGGCGGCCCAGTTCGGCTCGTAGGCGTTCGCGACGAGCTGGGCCTGGACGACCAGCCAATCCCGCAGGTCCTCACGGAGGAGCTTGTCCCGCTGGGCGAAGTACATCCGCGCGCCGGTCGTTGACCACACCCGCTCGACGACGGCCACGGTCGTCTCCGCCCACACCGACTGCCAGTCCTCGATCGGCTCGTGGCGCGTCGCGGGCACGTCCTCCCACCACTGGGACTCCTCGACGGCGCGGACCTCCTCGGTGGCACGGGAGGTGTGACGCCGGCTCACAGTGCCAACCTGACGATCTCGTGGTCCCCGCGGCAGGCTCCTCCACAGCCGGTGGAGTCGATCGCGGCCTTGGCCTCCTCGGCGGCCTCGAGGGTGTGGTGGAGCTGGATGGTCAGGGCGCGGCACCAGGCGACCGAGGCGAACTCGCCGTTGCCGATGATCCAGACGGCGCGGGGCCAGATGCACTGGGCCATGGTGCGGTAGGTGCGGTGGGTGCGGGTGCAGCTGTGGCGGCGGTAGGTCTTCATTCCGGGCTCCTCAGTCTGTGGTACCCGTGGTACCCGGGGTACCACGAGGGGGGGTGTCTCGCCGGAGGTCCCGGCGACTCTCCAGATAAGCGTCAAGCCTCTGACCTGCATAAATACAAGCAATAGTGTGGAATCCCGCGCGAGGGGAGTTAGGGAGACAGGGGGGGCCGTGGTACCCGGGTACCACGGGTACCACTGGCTCAGACTCACTGGTTGGCAGGCTGTGACGCACCGGGGTACCACCTCCCGTCCCTGCGGACGATCCACTCCATCTCGGTGGCCTCGGCGATGACCACGTCAGGGTCCATGCCCTTCTTCTTGCGGAGCGCGAACGTCAGGCAGCGCCGGGTGCAGCCAAGCTCGGAGTGTGCGGAGTTGGGGTGGTGGGGGTTGACCACGGTCTTCCACAGCAGTACCGCAGCCTTCTCGACGAGGTCCGCCCGTGCCTCACGTGCACCGAGGTCGCGGACGACGTCGAGGCGACCGGCCTCCCGGCGTTCGCCATCGGCCTTGTCTGCCAGCGCCTTCTCGCACACTGCCCTGGTGAGGGTGGAGACCTCCATGAGGGTGCCGGCCAGGTCCCACCAGAACATGGTGACGCGGACGTCGCCGTGGAGGAGGGCGATGGCCGCGGCGACCTTCTCCTGGGTGAGGAGCTTGTGACCGTCCAGGGCCTTCCCGTCACCCCGCTGCCGGGCACGGTGGGAGTCCCGGATGGTCTTGCGGACCTCGTCGGGGATCGCGATCCTGACCCGCCCGTCATGGTCGGGGGCTGGCATGCGAGGAAGCTCCCAGCCGAGGGTGCCCGGCCACTCGGGCTCCTCGTCGGGCATGAACGGATCGAGGGCAGGCAACCACACCCACCGCTGTGGGGTGCCTGCATCCTCGTCGGCCAGCAGTACGTCACTCAGCCGGGGCTGGACACCGGAGACGATGCACAGCCGGTAGGAGTGGGCTGGCAGGTGACGCCGGCGCGTCTCCTCGGCGTTGGTGGTGGACACCGCCCCACCGGTGATCATCGTGCGGATGATCGGACCGAAGGTGGACCCGCTGCGGGCCTGGACCGCACCGATCTGCCCGACCTCGTCGGCGTACATGAACGCCAGGGGCGTGGAGGTGAGGACGTTCTTCTTGGCCTCCTTGTCGAACTCGAGGAAGGTGGACATGATCCCTTCTCCGGTCCCAGCGCCGATGGGGACCGCCCGGGGGAACGTCAGGCCGAGGAGGTCGTCGGCGCATCCCGCCGACCCGGACTTGCCCTGCCCGGAGGTCGCCACGAGGGCGATCGCGAGGTTGAGGGAGGCGTCGGAGCCGATGACCGGGGGCAGGGTGACGTGCGGGGGCACCTCGGCGACGATGCGCGCGAGGATGGACCCGGTGACCGCCCACGGGGAGACCAGCTTGGACCGTGCGGCCTGCCGGATCATGCCGAGGACGGGCGTGGCGTCGAAGAAGTCGTCCTCCGCCTCGAGGAGCGGATCGGCCTTGTCGGCGGCAGCGTGGAGCCATTCGGGCGGCTCCTCGAAGGGGTCGTCCTCGAAGACCGGGGCGGCACTCATGCGACCTCCCGACGCCGGGCGGCTTCCCGCCGATTGATGCCGAGAGTGCCAATCTCGATAAGGGCGTCCACCGCCTGCTGATACGTGGGAAGGCCCCAGTGTTCGGCCTCGGCAGCGTCCCGGCCGTGCTGGTATCCGATCTCGTAGTACTCCAGAACAATCTCCCGCCCCTTCGCGGACAGCTCGTGCAGGGCGGGCGCGCTCACCTCCCGCGCGCCCGACTGTCGAGGCGAGCCAACGCGCTCCTGTAGCGCCATTCGACGTGCCTGGAGCAGTGAGGACACTGGTACGGCGAGATGCTGCCGCCGTTGGTCCTGCATCCGGCCACGTGCTTGCCGACGATGGTGCCGGGCGGGATCGGGATGCGGGGCCACGTGCGGCAGGTGAGGTCGGGGATTCGGGCGAGGGCCTCGGCGTAACGCCTGTCGATCTCCTCGCGGGTGGGCTTAGGCTCGGGCATGTCCGTGGTCCTTCCTAGCTGGTGGTCTGCGGCTGGACACCCTCGGCGCACCGGAGCTGCAACTCCGCGCCGGGGGTGATCTTGGTCTTCACGACGCCCTCCGGCTGTCCTCGGCGTTGTACTGCTCGACGATCCACGCCTCCACGTCCTCCGCGGAGTAGACGACGCGCCGGCCCAGCTTGAAGGACTTGGGTCCGGTCCCGTCGGCGAGGTGGCGCCAGTACCGCAATGTGGCCTCTGGTACGCCGGTCCTCTCGGAGACGTCGGTGATGGTGATGATCCTCATGGCGGGGTCCTCCTCGGTACAAGATGGCTGTGTTACTGGCTGACGGTTTGATTGTACACGGACACAATGACATTGGATGTACGAAACGCGGTTCTGTTGTATGCTGATCGTATGGACGACGTTGGGACCGACTCAGAAGGCACAGCAGGGCTGTGGGAGGCGAGCTTCCGCTCGGAGATGCAGCGCCTCAGGGTTGAGCGCGGCCTGACCCAGGCTGACCTCGCGCAGCAACTACGCGATCGCGGGTTGGCGCTCCACCAGCAGACGGTCGCGCGGATCGAGGCGGGTCAGCGATCGATCCGGCTGAATGAGGCGCTGGTGATCGCGGACGCCCTTGGATCGGACATCAACAGGATGGTCACGCCGGAGGACGAGCGGAAGGCCTGGCGGAAGATGGAAGATGGGCGCCAGGCCCTCGGGCGCATCAATACCTGGGCCTATCGGTTCGTGAGCACCCGGTGGGAGATCGCTTCGCTTCTTGACGGCGAGGTCACTCCGAAGATTCGCGCCGCCGCCGAGGCATGGCTGGGCGAGCATGATGCCGACGCCGCCGAACACGCAGCGAGGTCGGGCAAGGCAACTTTCGACGAGGACATGGCCGGCTACTTCAGAGCCAAGGAGCAGAGCGACGAGGATGTCCGCGCCTACTTGCGGTCGAAGGAGCAGGACGATGGCTAGGAGCGTGGGTCTGTAAGG
>DBPQ01000052.1:0-15061 GCA_002304945.1 Actinomycetales bacterium UBA1416
CAGCGGCCTGAGCGACCGGCGCCTGCCCGCTCAGGCCAGGAAGGCCCGCCACGTCTCGGGGATCATCCACCACCCGACGAACGCTACGACGTCGATGAGCGTGTGCGCCACCACCAGTGGCATGACCCGGCGCGACCGTCGGTAGTACTCGTTGAACACCAGGCCCATGACCAGGTTCCCGAAGAACGGCCCGATCCCCTGATACAGGTGGTACGCCCCGCGCAGCACGGCCGAGGCGAGGGTCTGCCACTTCCAGGCCCAGCCGCGTTCCCCCAACCGCTCCAACAGGTAGCCCACCGCGATGACCTCCTCGAACACCGCGTTCTTCACCGCGGAGAGGAGGAGGACTGGCACGGCCCACCACACGTCGTTGAGGGCGGCGGGGTTGATGGCCACGGTGATGCCGAGCGCTCGTCCCAGCAGGTAGAACCCGAGCCCGGGGATCCCGATGAGTGCTGCCAGCCCCACGCCCGCGGCGAGGTCGCGCACCGGCCGCGCGACGTTGAAGCCCACCCGGTCGATCGCGCGCCGCCCGGGTTCACTCAACAGGTACAGCGCCAGCACCACCGGCACGAGGGCGAAGGCGATCCCGAGCAGCTGGTAGGTGAGGTCCAGCCAGGGCCGCGGGGACACCGAGGGGTTCAGCGCCGTCGACTGGTCCCCCAGCGGTGTCTCAGCGGTGAGCCGCGCGATGATCCGCACGATCGCGTACACCGCGGACTGCCCGAGGCTGAGCCCGAGCACGATCCACACCTCGGCGCCCAGCCGGCGCCGGATCGCCGCCCCCGGGACGGCCTGGGCGGTCGGCGGCCCGCTCAGAAGGCCACCTCGATCCGACCGACCGGCTCGCCCCGCCCGAACACCGGAACCTCCCGCAGCACCGCCGCGCCCGCCACGTCCGCGCCGATCCGTTCCAGCACCTCGAGCGCCACGAGGGTGGCGGCGCGGGCGGCGCCGTCGGCGATCTTGACGACGACGGCGTGCCCCGACGGCGCCACGACGCCCACCACGCCCTCCGCGCCGCTCTTCGCGAGGGCCCCGGGGAGGGAGCGCATGAGGACGGTGTCGTCCTGGCCCTCGCCCGCGACGAGCAGCGGGTGCGCGCGCATGGCGGTGGCGACGCGCCCCGCCTCGGACTCGGGCGGCGCCGTCGCGAGCAGGTGGAAGGCGCGCGCGAGGCCGCGGACCGTGACGGCGAACTGGGGGGCGCCGCAGCCGTCCACGGTCACGGCCCCCACGGGCCCGGCGAACTCCTCGAGCACCTCGCGGACGAGGAGCTGGAGAGGGTGGGCGGGGTCGAGGTAGGTGGCGGTGTCCCAGCCGCTGGCCACGCAGGCGGCAAGCATGGCGGCGTGCTTGCCCGAGCAGTTGTAGAGCAGGCGCCGGGGAGCGTCACAGGCGCGGATGGCGGCGTCGAGGGTGACGGGGTCGCGGGGCATCGCGGGCGGGCAGCGGAGGTCGGCCTCGCCAAGTCCCGCGGCCTCGAGGATGGCGCCGGCAGCCGCGACGTGCGCAGCCGCGCCTGCGTGCGACGCCGCCGCGATGGCGAGGGTCTCGTCCGCGAGGTCCGCCCCGGCCCGGAGGCTGGCGACGGCCTGGAACGGCTTGGAGGAACTGCGGGGCAGGAAGAGCCGCCCCGCACTTCCCAGCTCGAGGGCCGGCGTGCCGTCCGGGTGCACCGCCGCGACGATCCCCAGATGGTGCGACTCGGGGAACCCGCTGCGCACCACGATCGCGAGCTCCGCGAGGTCGGCGGCGGTGGCAGCGGCAGGGACGGCGGTGGCAGTCGCAGGGACGTCGGCGGGATCGGAGGGAGCGGTCATGCGCCCAATCTAGCCAGTGCGGCGGTGGGACGCCGGGCGGGGACCCGCACTGCCCGGGAGGCGCGGGCCACGGCGGGGACGGGCGTAGATTTGCGCCCATGGACACGGTCATCGGCGTGGAGGGACTGGTCAAGTCGTACGGGCGGTTCACGGCCCTGCACGGCCTGGACCTGGAGGTGACCCGGGGCGAGGTGCACGGCTTCCTCGGCCCGAACGGCGCCGGCAAGTCCACCACGATCCGGGTGCTGCTCGGCCTGCTGCGCGCGGACGCCGGCCACGTGGAGGTGCTCGGCGGGGACCCGTGGCGCGACGTCGTCGCCCTCCACCGCCGCCTCGCCTACGTGCCGGGCGAGGTGAGCCTCTGGCCGGGCCTCACCGGCGGCGAGGCCATCGACCTCCTCGGCAACCTCCGCGGCGGCTTGGACGAGGCCCGCCGCGCCCACCTGATCGAACGGTTCGAGCTGGACCCCACCAAGCGCGGCCGCCAGTACTCGAAGGGCAACAAGCAGAAGGTGGCGCTGGTGGCGGCGCTGGCCTCGGACGTCGAGCTGCTCATCCTGGACGAACCCACCTCCGGCCTCGACCCCCTCATGGAGATGGTCTTCCAGGAGGAGATCGGCTACGTGAAGGAGCAGGGACGCAGCGTGCTCCTCTCCAGCCACATCCTCTCCGAGGCGGAGGCGCTCGCGGACCGGGTCTCGATCATCCGCGACGGCGTGGTGGTCGAGACCGGCACCCTCGACGACCTCCGCCACCGCACCCGCACCACCATCCGCGTCACCCTGCAGCGCCCGCCTGCCGCGCCCGCCGAGCTCGCCCCCCTCGAGGACGTCCACCTCGACGGCGCCCACGTGCGCGGCACGGTCGAGGCCGAGCGGGTCGGTGAGACGCTCGGCGCGCTCGGCCGCTTCGGGATCGAGGCGCTCACCGCCACCCCGCCGTCCCTCGAGGACCTGTTCCTCCGCCACTACGGCGACGACGCCGCCGCACCGGCCTCGTCGTCGGGCGCGACCGCCTCGCCGAGCCGCCACGGCCGGAGGGCGAGGGACTGATGGGCGGACGCCTGACCGGGGTGCGCCATCTGCTGCCGGTGGCGCTGCACCAGGACCGGAAGTCGATCGCACCGTGGATCGCGCTGATCTCGGTGCTCTCGGCGAGCTCGGTACTCGTCTACGACTGGGTGTTCCCCGACCCGGAGGCCCAGCGGATCCTCCAGCTGAATGTGACCGCGAACCCGGCGATGGCCCTCATCTTCGGCAAGCCCGTGGACCTCACCACCGCGGACGGGTTCAACGCGTGGCGCGCCGGAGCCCTTGGCATGTTCTTCTCCGGGCTGATGGCGATCTTCATCGTGGTGCGCAACTCCCGCGCGGAGGAGGACTCCGGCCGCGCGGAACTCGTGGCCTCCGGGGTGATCGGGCGCGAGGCCCGGCCCGCCGTGGCCGTGGCGCTGGCTGCCATGGCGGCACTCCTGCTCGGGGTGGTCTCCGCGCTGGTGACCATCGCCTTCGGCGGCGGCGTGGCGAACTCGATCATGCTGTCCGCCACCTTCACCGCCTCCGCGCTGCTGTTCGCCGGGGTGGGGGTGGTGGCGGCGCAGATCGGCTCCGACGCCCGGGCCGCGAACACGCTCGCGGTCACGGTGCTGGGGGCCCTGTTCGTGGCGCGCGGCTACATCGACTCCTCCGGCGCCCCGGACTGGGCCGCGTGGCTCACGCCGTTCGGCTGGCTCCAGGAGACGCGGCCCGCGGTGGACAACATCTGGTGGCCACTGGCGCTGGTGGTGGGGTTGGCGCTGGTCCTCGTGGGGGTGGGCCTGGCACTCCACGCCCGCCGCGACTTCGGGATGGGCCTCGTGCCGCCCCGCCCGGGTCCGGCCCGCGCCGGAGCGGTGGGGACCCTGTGGGGTCTGGCCCTGCGGCTGCACCGCTCCGCGCTGGCCTCCTGGATGGTGGGGTTCGCGGTGCTGGGCATCCTGCTCGGCTTCCTCGCCAACACGGTCACCGACGTGTTCGCCGAGAATCCGGGGATCGCGCAGATCCTGGCCTCCGGCGCGGTGGCCCAGGAGGACCTCGTCGCCGAGTTCCTCCTCACCATGATCCGCATCCTCGGCATCTACGCCGCGGTCCACGGCGTGCAGGTGGTCATGCGGCTCTACGCCGAGGAGCTCGAGTTCCGCGCCGACCCCCTGCTCGGCGGGGCCACCACCCGGGCCGCCCACCTCGCCTCCCACGCGGTGATCGCGTTCCTCTCGACCGCGGTCGGCATGATGGTCGCCGGCTCGGTCATGGGATGGGTCGCCGACGCCACCGGGGACACCATCGGCTTCGCCGACGTCCTCGGCCAGACGGTGGCGACCATCCCCGCGGTCTGGGTTCTGGTGGGACTAGCACTCGCCGTCGTCGGGGCGAAGCCGTCCAAGCGGCTGGCCGGGTGGATGGCGGTGGTGGCGACCTTCGCCATCACCATCCTCGGGCCCATGTTCACCCTCGACGAGTGGGTGCTGGACATCTCCCCGCTGTGGCACGTGCCGAACGTCCAGGCCGCTGACCCGGCGTGGGGCGGGCTCGTGGGGCTCGTGCTCGTGGCGGCGGCGTTCACCGCCGTCGGGTTCGCCGGCTACCGACGGCGCGACATCGCCTGACCTCAGGCAGCCGGCCGGGACCGCGCGGAGCGGCCGGTCCGTGGCACGGTGGATCGCGGCGGTACGGTGGCGCGTGGCGGGACGTCGGCGTCGGCGGGGACGGTGGCGCGCGCGGTCACGAGTGCGGCCTCGCCGATCCGCGCGCGCGGACCGAGCGTGGCCCGCTCCCCCACCACGGCCCCCGGGCCGACGTGCACCGCCGATCCGACCACCGCGAGCCGCCGCACGAGGGCATCGCGGTCGATCCACGCGCCGGGGCCAATGCGCGCCTCGGCCTCGACCCGGGCCCCCGGGTCGACGTAGGCCGCCTCGGCGACGTGCGCCGTCGGGTCGACGACGGCGGAGACCTCCACCCAGCCCCCGCCGCGCGGGTGGCGGACGTAGCGGCGCTGGGTGCCGTCGTCGGCCTCGAACTGCTCGAACTTCTTCCTCATGCCACCTCGCTCCCGCATCGCTGGGCCCGGCGAATCCCGGCCGTGTCATGGGTCCAACGCATGAGGAGGCCGGAACGTTCCGGGTGTTCGCCGAGGACGGAAATCGCCCCGGGCATGCCACCGCGGACGACGGCGTCCCGGGGTGTCAGGGCAGGCGGCGGCGCGCCGGCGGGACGCACCGGCACGCGTCCGGCGACGTCAGGCGGCGCCGTCGTCGAGGTAGCGGGACGCCCAGGCCGCGAGGACGTCGGCGACGTAGCGGGCGTCGGCGTGATCGGTGAGGAGGTGGTTGGCGCCGTCGAGGCTGATGAACGACTTGGGGTGGCGGGCGGCCATGAAGATCTCGGAGGCGTTGTCGATGTGGACGGTGCGGTCCTGCGGGGAGTGCATGACGAGCAGGGCGCGGCCGAGGTCCCGGATGCGTTCGCGCTGCGGCTGGGAGCGGATGTCCTCGAGGAACTCGCGTCGCAGGGTGAAGGGGCGGCCGCCGAGCTGGACCTCGACCTCGTCGGCGTCGTGGATGTCCGGGGCCTGGCGGGCGAGGAGATCGGTGACGTGGCCGGGATCGGAGGGGGCGGCGATCGTGGCGACGGCGCGCACCTCCGGGACCTGCCCGGCGGCGGCGATCACCGCGGCGCCACCGAGCGAGTGGCCGACCAGCAGGCCCGGCGCCTGGCCGCGATCCCGCAGCACACCGGCGGCGGTGACCATGTCCGCGACATCCATCGAGAAGGTGGCGGCGCCGAACTCGCCCTCGGACTCCCCGAGGCCGGTGACGTCGAAGCGCAGGACCGTGAACCCGCGATCCGTGAGCGCCCGGGCGATGCGAGCCGCGGCGATCGAGTCCTTGCCGCAGGAGAAGCAGTGCCCGAAGATCGCGGACGCCCGCGAGGTTACCGGGATGTCGAGGAGGCCGGCGAGCCGCTGGCCGGCGGCGCCGTCGAACTCGAGCCGTTCTGCCATGGTGTCCTCCCGCTGAATCCAGTGCCTGCGTCCAGTGTGCCCCCGGGCAAAGGAAACGGCCCGGGGATCGCCCGGGCCGTGGCGGTAGCGGCGGGATTCGAACCCGCGGTGGCTTGCACCACACAGCATTTCGAGTGCTGCACCTTCGGCCGCTCGGACACGCTACCGCCGAGCATCCTATCGGCCCGGTTCCGCGCCACCCAAACCGGGGAGGGTGTGGGGCCGCACACGGTGCGCCCGCACACGGTGCGCCCGGACGCGGTGCGGCAGGTACGGCGGGTCACGCGCTCCGCCGTCGCCCTGACGTACCCTCGAGGCGTGAGCGGCGGACACACCCTGGAGGACTTCTTCCCCGGCGGCGTGCCCGGCCAGCGCCTGCGGATCAAGAACGTACCGCCCCCGCCCGCCACGGCGCTCGTCCCCGAGCCCGTGGACCTGGACGCCGCCCTCGCGCCCGTGGTGGGGGCCCTGGCCGGGCGGCGCCTCGCCGTCATCACCGGCGCGGGCATCTCCACGGACTCCGGCATCCCCGACTACCGCTCCCCCGGCTCCGCCCCCCGCACCCCGATCACCGTGCAGCAGTTCATGTCCAACGAACGGTGGCGGCAACACTACTGGGCCCGCAACCACGTGGGCTGGCGCTACCCCGCCCGCGCCGTGCCGAACGCGGGCCACCTCGCGCTGGCCGAACTCGAACAGGCCGGCGTGGTGGCCGGCGTCATCACCCAGAACATCGACCTGCTCCACGTGCGCGCCGGCTCCCGCCACGTGGTCCACCTCCACGGCCGCTACGACACCGTCCGCTGCACCGCCTGCGGAGACGTCTCCCCCATCGCGCGGCTCCACGAGCGCCTCGAGGTGCTGAACCCCGGGTGGGTGGACCGCCATGTCGACGACGCCGAGGTGGCCCCCGACGCCGACGCCGCCCTCGCCGCCACCACCGGCTTCGTGGTGGCCGGGTGCGAACACTGCGGCGGGGTGCTGCGCACGGACGTGGTGTTCTTCGGGGACAGCGTGCCGCCCGAGCGGGTGGAGGCCGCGCGGGACCTCGTGGACTCGGCCGGCGCGGTGCTGGTGGCCGGGTCCTCCCTGGCCGTACGCTCCGCCCTGCGCTGGGTGCGCCGCGCCCACGCCGACGGCAAGCCCGTGGTCCTCATCAACCGGGGCCCCACCCGCGCGGACGACATCGCGACCGTCAAGGTCGAGGCGTCCACCAGCCGGGCGCTGCCGTGGCTCGCGGAGCGGCTGCCGTCAGCCTGAGTCCCGGCGCGCCTCGAAGAACTCGCGCAGCACCGCGCCGCACTCCGCCTCCCGCACCCCGCCGATCACCTCGACCCGGTGGTTCAACCGCGCGTCCCGCAGCACGTCCCGCACCGAGCCGGCCGCCCCCGCCTTCGGATCCCAGGCCCCGAACACCACCCGTGGCACCCGGGCCAGCACGATCGCGCCGGCGCACATCGTGCACGGCTCGAGCGAGACCACCAGGGTGACGTCGTCGAGGCGCCAGGTCCCCCGGACCCGCGCCGCCTCGCGCAGGGCGAGCACCTCCGCGTGCGCGGTGGGATCGCCGTCGGCCTCGCGGCGGTTGCGCCCCTCCCCGAGCACCACCCCCTCCCGGGTGACGACGACGGCGCCCACCGGGACGTCGTCGTCGGCCGCGGCCTCGTGCGCGAGGGCGATCGCGCGGGCCATGCTGGCGTCGAGGACGGGGTCGGGGCGCATGGGACCAAACTACGCCGGGCGCGGCAGGGTGCGGCGGTAACGTAAGGCCATGCGCCTCCACGTCACCGATCACCCCCTCATCGCCCACAAGCTGACCGTGCTGCGGGACAAGGACACGCCCTCCCCGGTGTTCCGGCAACTGGTCGAGGAACTCGTGACGCTGCTGGCCTACGAGGCCACGCGCGAGGTGCGGGTGCAGGACGTGGAGATCGAGACACCGGTGGCCGCGACGATCGGGACCGAGCTCGCGAAGCCGCGGCCGATCGTGGTGCCGATCCTGCGCGCGGGCCTGGGCATGCTGGAGGGCATGACGCGGCTCCTGCCGACGGCGGAGGTCGGGTTCCTGGGCATGATCCGCGACGAGGTGACGCTGGAGGCGGCCACGTACGCGAACCGGCTGCCGGATTCGCTCGCGGGCCGGCAGTGCTTCGTGCTGGACCCGATGCTCGCGACCGGGGGCACCCTGGTGATGGCGATCGAGTACCTGCTCGAGCGCGGGGCGCACGACGTCACCGCCATCTGCCTGCTCGCCGCGCCGGAGGGGCTGCACCACCTGGCCGAGTCCGTGGGACACCGCGCCGAGGTGAAGATCGTGACCGCCGCGGTGGACGAGAAGCTCAACGAGCAGGGCTACATCGTGCCCGGGCTGGGCGACGCCGGAGACCGGTTGTACGGGGTCGTGGACTGATTGTCGCTCGGGTACGACACTCTCCGGGTCGAGCTGGCGGAGGTTGAGCCGGGGAGCCGGCGTGCCGGTGGGAGTACCTGGGCCAGGGCGAGCAGCCGTGGGACCTGTTCTACCGCCGCCCGCGGTGGGACTGAGGGCTCCTGGAATTCAGGCCTCCCAACGCAAACGGAGCCTCCAGAGCACTTGGGAGGCGTGGATTCGGGCCTCCCAAGCAGTCCGGAGACTCCGTTTGCGGAGATGGGTGCGATCAGAATGCGGGGATGAGCTCCCCGTTGGGCCAGGTCTCCTCGATGTAGGTGCGGACCTCGTCCGAGGTCAACAGCTCGACCAGCGCGGCAAGCGCCTCGGACGAGGCGTCCTCGGTGCGGTAGGCCACGATGTTCGCGTACGGGTTGTCCTCACCGGACTCGAGCGCGATGGCATCCTCGGTCGGCACCAGACCGGCCTCGAGCGCGAAGTTGCCGTTGATCACCGCGGCGTCCACGTCCTGGAGCGAGCGGGGCAGCTGGGCGGCGTCGAGCTCGGAGAGCTCGATGTTCTTCGGGTTGTCCGCCACGTCGAAGATCGTGGGGTTCTCCACGTCCGCGAGCGTGAACAGCCCCTCGTTCTCCAGCAGCACGAGCGCGCGCGCCTGGTTGGAGGGGTCATTGGGCACGGCAACCTGGGCGCCGTCGGGCAGCTCGTCCAGGGAGGCCACGGACTCGGAGTACACGCCGTAGGGCTCGATGTGGATGCCGGGTGAGGCGGTGAACTCGTAGCCCTTCTCGGCCACCTCGGCGTCGAAGTAGGGCAGGTGCTGGAAGTAGTTGGCGTCGAGGTCGCCCTCGGACAGGGCCACGTTGGGCTGGACGTAGTCGGTGTACTCGACGATCTCGAGGTCGATGCCGGCCTCGGCGGCGAGGTTCTCGTCCACGAACGCGAGGATCTCGGCGTGCGGCACGGGGGTGGCACCGATCGTGAGGGTGGTGACCTCACCCGCGGCGGCGGTCGTGCCGGCGGCGGTGGTCTCATCCTCGGAGGTGGAGCCGGAGCAGGCCGCGAGGGCCAGGGCGGAGGCCGCGACGATCGCGGCGGGGGCGAGACGGTTCTTCATCGGGAGGTCCCTTTCGGTTCGGGTGGCGCTGGCAGCGCCGGGTCAGGTTCGGGTGGCGCGNNGAGGTCCCGGCTGGTGGCGCCTCAGCGGTGGTCCACCAGCCGGCTCAGCATGTCGCCCATCATCTGGATGGCCTGGACGAGGATCACGATGACCACCACGGTCAACACCATCACGTCGCCCTGGAAGCGGTTGTAGCCGTGGTTGATGGCGAGCGCGCCGAGCCCGCCGCCACCGATCGCGCCGGCCATCGCGGAGTAGGAGATCAGGGTGATCACCAGAACGGTGACGCTCTGCACGAGGGCCGGGAGCGCCTCGCGCACGAGTACCCCGCCGAGCACCTGGAAGCGGGAGGCCCCCATCATCTGGGCCGCCTCGATCTTGCCCTGCTCCACGGAGAACACGGCGGTCTCCACGAGCCGCGCGAAGAACGGGATCGCCGCCACGGTCAGCGGCACCACCGCGGCCTCCCAGCCGAGCGTGGTGCCCACCACGAGCCGGGTGAACGGGAGGATCGAGATCATCAGGATGATGAACGGGATGGAGCGCCCGATGTTCACGATGACGCTCAGCACCTGGTTCACCGCCACGTTCGGGACCAGCCCGCGCGGCGCCGTCGCCACCAGCGCGAGGCCGAGCGGCAGGCCGAACACCACGGTGAACAGCGTGGAGAAGACGGTCATCCCGAGTGTCTCGAGCGTGGCGGGCCAGAGCTGGCCCTGCACCACGGGGTTGTCGAACCAGGTGCCCTCATCCATGGTCGGTCACCTCCCTCGCCTGCGGCAGTCGTGCCACCCGTCCCTCCACGTGCAGCCCGGCCTCGCGCAGCCCGCGGGCCAGCCGCTCGACGTCGTGGTGCGGGGCGGACAGCGCCACGCGCCCCACCTGGGTGTCACCGAGCGTCTCGAACGTGCCGGCGGTGATGTCGCCCCCCAGGCGGGCGACGACGTCGAACACGCGCGACCCCGTCGGCTCGCCCGGCGTGGAGGTGAAGAAGATGTCGAGGACAGCCTTGTCCGTGTCCGGCACCGGGGGGAGCGGGACGAGCGCGTGGGAGAGCCGCGTGGCCGGGTCGGCGACGACGGCGGCCAGGCGCCCGGACTCGACGACGCGGCCGTGGTCGAGGAGCGAGACGGCGTCGCAGGCCTGCCGGACCACCTCCATCTCGTGCGTGATGATCACCACCGTGACGCCGATGCGGTCCCGGATGTCCCGGATGAGGCCGAGGATCTGGCGGGTGGTGGCCGCGTCGAGGGCGGAGGTGGGCTCGTCGCACAGCAGGACGTCCGGGTCGGTGGCGAGCGCGCGGGCGATGCCGATGCGCTGCTTCTGGCCTCCGGAGAGCTGGGAGGGGTAGGCGCCGCCACGGTTGCCGAGGCCCACGAGGTCGAGGAGCTCCTGGACGCGCGCGCGGCGCTCCGCGGCGGGGACGCCCGCGATCCGCATCGGGTAGGCGATGTTCTCGGCCGCGGTACGGGCGTCCAGGAGGTTGACGTGCTGGAACACCATGCCGATGCGGCGCCGCGCCTGCCGGAGCGCGCCCTCACCGAGGGCGGAGAGGTTCTGGCCGGCCACCTCGATGGTGCCGGTGGTGGGCTGGTCGAGGCCGGTGAGGCAGCGCACGAGGGTGGACTTGCCCGCACCGGACGGCCCGACGATGCCGTGGATCGTGCCCTTGTCGATCTCGAGGTCAACGCCGTCGAGGGCCACGACATCGCCGTAGACCTTGCGAACCTCGGACAGGGTGATCAACTTGCTCCTCCATCGGCCCCGGCATTAGCACCCTCTCCCGCGGGCGGGGGGTTGCTGCAGCGTCGTCGAGCCAGGTCTCTCGGCTGCTCTGGATGGTGGCACGGATGTGCTGGTCCGACGGTATCGGGTGCCGCGCGGGCCGGTCCACGGCGCAGGACGTGAGTCTCAGCACATGGGAGAATCGGCCTCGTGGAGAACACCGCCGCAATCCTCCCTGACATCCTCGGCGAGCCCTGGGTCAGCCGCATCCTGCCCCTCACGCCCTCGCCGCACGCCCCGGGGGCGGACCATGCCGTCCTCGTCCACCAGCGCGAGGCCGCCTCCGGCCGGCACGGCCGGGCCGTCCTCCACGTCCCCGGCTTCGTGGACTACTTCTTCCACACCCATCTCGCCCAGGCGTGGCTGGACGCGGGAGTCGAGTACTACGCCCTCGACCAGCGAGGGCAGGGCCGCGCCTCCCGGGGCCTGCGCCGGATGGAGGACATCCGCGACCTCACCGTGCGGGAGGAGGACATCCGCGCCGCCCTCGCGGTCATCCGCGACCACGGCCACACCCACGTCACTCTGCTCGGGCACTCCACCGGTGGCCTGCAGGCGGCGGTGTACGCCGACCACCCGGACGCCGGGATCGACGCCCTCGTCCTCAACTCCCCGTGGCTGGACGTGAACCGTCCACCGGTACTCAGGGCGGTCGCCACCGCGCTCGCCCACCTCCTCACCCCGGTGGTGCCCACAGCCGCTCTCGCCCAACTCGGCGCCGAGTACCCGCGGTCCCTCCACGTGCGGCACGGCGGCGAATGGGACTTCCGCACGGACTGGAAGGTGCTGGAGACCTTCCCGGCCCGCGCCGGGTTCCTCCACGCGGTCCGCACCCTGCAGGCCCGGGTGGCCGACGGCCTCGACATCCGCGTCCCAGTGCTGGTGGCCACCTCCGACCGCGCCGGCGATCCCGCGAACCCGGCGGACCTGGCCTCCGCCGACGTGGTGCTGGACCCCGCGGACATGCACCGCCTGGCGCCGGACCTGGGGAAGGACGTGGAGGTGCGGGTCTTCGCCGGTGGCAGGCACGACCTGTCGCTGTCCGTCGCGCCCGTGCGGGACCGGTTCGCCGCCGAGGTCGTCGCATGGGCGCTGGCCCACTGATGCGGGTCATCCACACCGGCCAGGCGCTGGTGGACGTCGTGGTGCGGATCGAGGAGCTGCCCGAGCGGGGCGGCAACTCGATGGCCAGTACCCGGCAGCACTTCGCAGCCGGCGCAGTCACCATCCTGCTGGCCGCCGCCCGAGCGGGGGCGCACGCGGTGCACGCCGGCGCCGTCGGCACCGGGCAGAACGGGGACCTCATCCGCGCCGTCCTCGCCGCCGACGGCGTGGAGGTCTCCAGCCCGCCCGTGGAGGGCATGGACACCGGGATCTGCGTGGTGGCGGTGGAGGCCACCGGGGAGCGCACCTTCATCACCACGATGGAGGCCGAACGCCACGTCACGGCGGACTCCCTCGCCACGTCCGGGCCCGCGCCCGGGGACCTCGTGTGCGTCACCGGCTACAGCCTCTTCGCGCCCACCCGCGACCCCCTCCTCACCTTCCTCGAGTCCCTCGACGACGGCGTCACCGTGGTCCTCGACCCCGGCGACGCCTTCGCCACCATGCCCTGGGAGGTGCGCCGGCGGATGCTCGCCGTCACCGACGTGTGGACGTCCAACTCCACCGAGGCGTGGGACCTGACCGGGGAGGGCGACGTCGAGGCTGCGACGGCGGCCCTCGCCGAGACGCTGGGAGCGGGCGCCGTCGTCGTCGTCCGGGACGGGCCGGGAGGGTGCTGGGTGCGCCTCGACGGCGTGACCACCCACGTGCCGGGGTTCCCGCAGGAGCCGGTGGACACGAACGGCGCGGGCGACGCACACACCGGGGTGCTGGTGGCCGAGCGCACCCTCGGGACGGACTGGCTGGAGGCGGCGCGGCGCGCGAACGCGGCGGGCGCGATCCAGGTGACGCGGTGGGGGCCGTCGTCGGCGCCGACCCGGGCCGAGGTGGACGCGTTCCTCGCCGAGCGGCAGGCCTGAGCGCTACGGCGCCGGCGGCGCGGTCCCGCGGGCGGCGGCGTCGAGCAGTTCGGTGACCTCGTGGTCCTCCGTCTGGGGGAAGGACCGGTAGTGGTTCCCCACCGCGAGGAACGGCGAGGGCGTCTCGACGCACACGAGCTCGTCGGCCTCGGGGACGGCCGTGTCCGGCGGTGCGACCGGGACGGCGAGGACCACCCACATGGCGCCGCGGTCCCGGGCCACCGAGCAGGCGGCGCGCGCGGTGGCGCCGGTGGCGACACCGTCGTCGACGACGATCGCGGTGCGTCCCGTCAGGTCCTCACCCCGGCGGCCCCGCCGGAGCCGCTCGAGGCGGATCGCGAGGCTCTCGGCCTCGCGCCGCTCGACGGCGGCCAGTTGCGCCTCGGTGATGCCGGCCCGGGCCATGAGGGCGCGGTCCAGCACGCGGGCGCCGCCCTCGCCGATCGCCCCCATCGCGACCTCGGGCTGCCACGGCACGCCGAGCTTGCGGACCACGATCACGTCGAGCGGCAGGGCGAGGTGGCGGGCGACCTCCGCGGCCACCACCACCCCGCCGCGGGGCAGGCCGAGCACCACCGCGTCAGTGCCGCGATGGTGCTCGAGCTGCCGGGCCAGGCGCCGGCCGGCGTCCTGGCGGTCGGTGAGCATCAGCTCGTCTCGATCGCCGCCGGCGGGGAGGACTCCCCCGTGGTGACGGCGATCTTCCGGGGCTCGGGGAGCTCCCTGAACGGGACGGTGACCTTCAGCATACCCTCGGAGAAGTCTGCGGCGATGGCGCCCTCGTCCGCCTTCTCCGGCAGGGCGCCTCGACCGTGAGCATCCCGTCGCCCTCGGTGTAGACGTCCGTGATCGGCATCTTCACCCCCCGCCAGACCGAGGGGAAGCCCCCTCGAACAGCTTCTTCTCCCACGCGTCCAACTCCGCGAAGGGGTTGAAGCGAACAATTCCGCGTGCCATGTTCCCTCCTTCGGTAGTAGCGCGGGACCCGGAGTGGGTCTCGTCAGCTCTCGGCATAGCACGGATGCAACGATTGTTCAAGAGCTGATGGTCCCGGGTAGAGTGGGCCCGGCGCGTGGGCGCGGGCGGGCCACCGGCGGGGCGACGGCCGCAATTCTGGTGCGCGAGTTCCACACCCGGGGGGCAAATGGGGATACTATTGCCGCTGGGCCGGCGCGGTACGGACCAGAACCGCGAGGCAACACCACCTCAGCTCCACGGAGGACACACTCTTCATGGCGGTCTCCCGGTAACCATCCTCCCCCAATACCGTGAGACGCGAATGGGTCCCGCAGCCTGATGGCCGCGGGGCCCATTCGTATGCGCGGTGCCGGGCCGCCTCCGCTGACTTCCCCCTCGTCGACAACAACTGCCTGCACCATCGGCATCACACCCCAACAGCGCCCGCAGAACGATCCTGCGGGTGGTGTACCGCGCGCGGAATCGTCTTGCGCACGCAGGATCGTTCAGCGTACGCACTGGGAAGCGAGGACAGCCCACCGACGACCCGCAGGATCGTTCAGCGCACGCTCTTGGGGACGCCCACACCAGTCGCACTCACGACAGCGCACGCAGGATCGTTCAGCGTACGCACTGGGNNGATCGTTCTGCGGGCGCTGTTGGGATCAGGCGCTCCGGCAGACGCCCGCCCCATCACCGGCGCCCATGCATCCCGGTCCGCGCCACCGCCCGCAGCACGAGTTCCAGCTCGAACCGGGCGTCCGGGTCCTCGAGCGCGTCCCCGAAGATCTCCCGGAGCTGGTTCACCCGGTACCCGACGGTCTGGCGGTGGACGTTCAGCTCCGCCGCGATCGGCCCACGCTCGCCGCGATGCCGCAACCAGGCGAGCAGCGTCTCGGCGAGCCGTGCCCGCCGCGCCGGC
>DBPQ01000052.1:15095-15262 GCA_002304945.1 Actinomycetales bacterium UBA1416
GCCGCTCCGCCAGCTCCCCGACCACGCCGGCGGCGAGCACGAGGTCGGTGAGGTGCTCCTCCACCCACAGGGGCCCCTCATCCCCCGCCGCCCGCACCGACGCCTGCGCCAGCCCCGCCAGACGCAGCGAGTCCGGGGCCTCGCGCCAACCCCGCACGGGCCCGACC
>DBPQ01000119.1:0-7249 GCA_002304945.1 Actinomycetales bacterium UBA1416
CCAGCACATCGGTGGATCGAGGCTTATTCTTGACCCATGGCTGTCGGGCTGCTCACGCGCATGCGGATCCTCGCGTCCGCGCGCGGGGAGAACCCGTGGCACAGTTCGCTCCTGACGGCCATGCGGGTCGTCACCGCGGGACTCGTGGTGATGGACGGCGTCCTCGGCACCATGGCGGCTGCCCCCCTGCTCGATGAGGCCCCTCTCGTGGGGATCGGGCTCGGGATCGCCGTGGCCGCCGTCGCCGCGATGGCGGGTCTGCTGGTCCGGGGCGTCACGGGGTTCCGGTGGCACGCCGGCGTCGTCGTGCTCCTGCTGGCGGGGCTGACCCTCGCCCTCGTTCCCACCTGGGAGCTCGCGACCGGGCCGGTGTGGTGGCCCACCCGGTTCCTCACCGCCGCGCTCATGTTCGTGGTGGTGGCGGGCCGTACGTGGCACCGGCTCCTCCTCCTCGGACTGATCCTCGCCTTCCACGGGTACATGCGAACCGCCGCCTGGACCGCCACCGGGCTGCCCTGGGGGACGGACCTCGTCCGCCAGGTCGCGGCGGAGTTCGGGCTCGCCGCGTTCACGGCGAGCATCATGTTCGTGATCATGCTCGCCCTCCTGACCGCGGGCCGCGTCACCGACCATGCCCACGCCGCCGCGGTGCGCGACGCCCGGCGTGCCGCCTTCGCCGACTCCCGGGAGCGCACGGCCCGCGAGGTCGAACGGTTCGTGCACGACGAGGTGCTGCACGCCCTGCGCACGATCGCGATGGACCGGCGGGACGTGTCCGGCGAGGCAGCGGTGGCCGCCGCCGCCCGGCTGGTCCGCCTGCTCTCCCAGACCCCGACGTCGCTCGGTGAGGGCGAGACCCTCCTCGACCGGATGGGCAGTGCTGCCCGGGAATTCCCCCTCGAGGTCACCGTCACCGGCGACGAGTCCATCACCCTCCCTCCGGACGTCGAGTACGCCTTCACGCTCGCCACGCTCGAGGCGCTGCGCAACGTCGTGCGCCACGCGCACGTCGGGGAGGCCCAGGTGCACGTGAGCCGCACGGGACTCACCGTCGCGGTAGAGATCTCCGACCGCGGCACGGGCTTCGACGACGCCTCCCTCGCCGCGTCCCGGGGGGTGCGCTCCTCCATCCACCAGCGCATGCGGGATGTGGGTGGCGAGGCCGAGGTCCGATCCACCCCGGGAGGTGGAACGACCGTCCGGCTCGCGTGGGCAGCCGCGGCCACCCGGGTGGCACCCCAATTCGCGGGCAGCCTCGGCTACGGCGCGCTCGGGGAGGTCTACCCCCGGGCGAGCCTCATCACGCTGCCCTACTTCGTCTACTCGCTCTGGAATGCGGCCTGGCTCTCCCCCGCCCTCACGGCGCCGTGGGCGGGCTGGACCGCGGCGCTCGTCCTCACGGCCGTGACCGCGGCGATCCTCCTCCGCACGCTGCGTCACGGCCCCCGCCCATGGATGGCGGTCGCCCTGCCGCTGGTCGCCTGGGGGACGACGGCTCTCGCCGGCTGGGCGCTGCCCGACGGCGTCACCAGCCCGTACCTGTTCTGGGCGGGGACCGCGGCGCTGGCCGTCGTGGTGCCGCTCACGATGTTCCACCACCCCGCCCTGATCGCCGTCACCGGTCTCGGGACCGCTGCGCTCACCGCCGCCTTCACCGTGCTGCGCGCCGGGCCGGGACCGGCACTCGGCGACTTCCTGCCCACCATCACCCAGCCCGCCATCAGCGTGGCCGCCTACCTGGCGGTGCGGATGGCGCTCGACGCCCTGGCGTGGGAGGTGTACCGCACCGGTGAGGAGTCGGCCCGCACCGATGCCGAGGCCCGGACCCGCGCGGAGTTCGTCATCGCGCTCGCGGTGCGGATGCGTCAACGCCGCGACGCGATCGCGTCCTTCGTCCATGGCGTCGCCACCGGCGCCCTCGACCCCGCGGATGCCGGAGTCCGCGCCCGGGCGGACGCGCTGGAACGCACGGCGCGCGACGAGCCGGGAGTCGCCGTCGGCCTGCAGGAGGTGGCAGCACGGATGCGGGACCTCGGCCACTCCGTCACCGTGCGGATGTCCGAGGACGCACCGCCCGAGGTGCAGCATGCCGGGGCGCGTGCCCTCGACAGCGCCCTGGCCGCGGCCGACCACGCCGGTCCCCTCGGGGTGACCCTGACGGTGATGCGCTCGGGCAGCGACTGGCGGACGTCCCTCGTTGTCACGGAGCCGGAGCGGGGCCTGCGCGAGCGCCTGGCGGGGCAGTTCGCAGCCTGGGACGTGCAGGCCGATGAGAACCTCCTCCATCTGACCACCACGGCGAGCGGGATGGCGGAGGATGGATGACACGCCTCGTGGACACAGCAAGGGAGCATGAGCCCCATGGCGACAGCTGACGTACCCCCGAAACGTCTCCGTATGGCCGCGGTGGACGACCATCCGATCGTCGTGGAGGGGCTCGTCTCGCTCCTCACCCGTGGTCCCGAGGGCTCACGTGCACGGCCCGACACACCCGCCGTCGAGTGGCTCGGGCAGACGCGCACATTCGCGGAGCTGCGCGCCAGGATCGACCAGTGGCCCGCCGCTCCGGACCTGGTCCTCTTCGACCTCAACCTGGGGGACGGCACCGACCCCGCCGACGGCATCGCGGAGCTGGTCGCCGGGGGCATCGCCGTCGTGGTGCTCACCTCCGAGGTGCGGCCCATCCCGATCCGCCGTGCCATGAAGGCGGGCGCCGCCGGCCTGATCCTGAAGTCGGACGATCTGCCCCGCATCCTCGAGGTGGTCCGCTCGGTCAGCCGGGGCGATTTCGCGGTCTCCAGCGACCTCGCCTTCGTCCTCGCGACCGATGACGACCTCACCCCAAATCTGGCACCCCGCGAACTCCAGGTGCTGCAACTCCTCGCCGACGGGGTCCCCCGCAAGAATGTCGGCGCCCGCCTCGACCCGCCGGTGAAGCTGGCCACGGTGGTCACCTACCTGAACCGGATCTGCCGCCGCTACCAGGAGCACGGGCGCGACGTCACCACCTCGCAGGATGCCATCCGGGCCGCCGTGGCGGACGGCTGGTTCGACTATCCCGGGACCGGCAGGTCGGGCTGATCCGGCTCACTCCCACGTGGTGAGCCCGGCACGGTCGTACTCGCCGCCCGGGTACACGGCCCGTTCGATCCCCGCCGCGGCCAGCGCCTTGCGGCACCCCGGGCACGGCGGGTCGGTGATGTACGCCGTCGCCCCCTTGGTGTCACGGGTGGCGAACAGCAGGGCGTTGACCTCGGCGTGGATGGCGATGCAGAAGCCGGGCGTGCCGGGACGGTCGTAGTCCCCGAGCCCGGGGATCACGTCGTAGGGGAGCTTCCCCCGCGGGCACGCACCCTCGAGGCAGTCCGGCTCCCCCGGGGCGGCGCCGTTGTACCCGGTGGCGATGATGCGCCGGTCCACGACCAGCACCGCCCCCACCCTCCGGCGGGTGCACTTGGCGCGCACCGCCACGGCGTGGGCGATCCCCAGGAAGTACTCGTCCCATCCGGGCACGGTCATGGCGCCTCCTCGCTGCTGCTCCCAGCATGCCCCAGTCCGGGCATCCGGAGGGCCCGGGTCACGCCTCGAGGAGCGCGACCAGTTCCGCCACGGTGGCCACCGGCAGCTGGCAGGTGAATCCCTCGCACACGGTCGCGGACGGACCGGCGTCCACCTCCCCGGCCGCGTGCCCGACCACCAGGAACGGATCGAACCGCGCCAGGGCCGCGTCGCGCAGCACGGCAACTCCCGACCCGGCCAGCACCAGCTCCCGGGCCGGGTGCAGCAGCCTCTCCGCCACCGCGAGGGCGAAGCCCGGGATCCCGGGGCCGCCCACCAGCAACCCCACCAGTTCCTCGGCCTCGGCGCGGAGGCCGTCGTCGTGCTCGAGCGTGCCCAGCACCGCGAGCACCTCCGCCATCAGCGCGTTGCCCGAGGGCGTCACCCCGTCGCCGAGCTCGCGGGGCCGGGCGAACAGATCGGTGGCGGCCGTGTCGTGGAACCCCACCCCGCTGGGGTGCCGGAACCGCTCCCGGACGACGGCGACCAGCCGCACCGCCTCGTCCCGCCAGTGCTGGTTCCCGGTCGCCCCGTACAGGGTGAGGAGGGCGCGCGCCATGGCGGCATGGTCCTCCAGGACGCCCGCCCCGGACGTGCGGCCGGCGGCGAACGTGCGGGCGAGGGCGCCGTCGTCGTCCCGCATCGTGCACAGGACGAACGACGCCGCCGCCTCGGCCCGCGCCACCCAGGCACCCTCCCCGAGGGCACGCCCGGCGTGGGCGAGCGCGTGGATGGCGAGGCCGTTCCAGGCCGCGACGACCTTGCCGTCCCGTGCCGGCCGGACCCGATGCGACCTCGCCGCCAGCATCAATCCCGTCGCGCGGTCGAGGCGCTCCCGCACCGCCGCGACCGGCTCTCCCCGGGTGGCCGCGAGTTCGTCCGCACCCCGCACCACGCACAGGACGGTAGCGCCCTCGAACTCTGGATCACGGATGCCGAAGTGGTCCTTGACCAGGGCGGCCTCGTCCGGCCCGAGGAGGGCGTCCACCTCGGCCTCGGTCCAGACGTAGAAGCGGCCCTCCTCGCCCTCGCTGTCCGCGTCGAGGGCCGCGGCGAACGCACCGTCGTCGGCGAGCATCTCGCGTTCGAGCCACGCGACGATCCGCTCCGCCACGGCGCGGTGCCGGTCCTCGCCGGTGATGGTGACGAGGTCCGCGTACAGCTCGAGGAGCTGGGCGTGGTCGTAGAGCATCTTCTCGAAGTGCGGCACCTTCCAGCGGGCGTCCACCGAGTAGCGCGCGAAGCCGCCGCCGAGCTGGTCGTGGATGCCGCCCCGCGCCATCGCGGCCAGCGTCTGCTCCACCATGGCGAGCGCGTCCGGCGCCCCCGTCCGGGCGTGGTGACGCAGCAGGAACTGGAGCAGGGGTGGTTGCGGGAACTTCGGGGCGCCGCCGAAACCCCCGTTCCGGCGGTCGAACTGCGCCCGCAGCGTCTCGACGGCGATCGCCACGCCCCGCTCGAGGTCACCGACCGCACCGGCGTCCTCGGGTGCGAGGAGGTGGGCCGCGACGCGGTCCGCACCCTCGAGCACCGCCCGCCGGTCGGTGCGCCACGCCTCCGCGACGGCGCCGAGGACCTGCGCGAAGCCGGGCATGCCACCCCGTGGCGTGGGGGGCCAGTAGGTCCCGGCGAACAGGGGCAGGCCCTCCGGGGTGAGGAACACGCTCAGGGGCCAGCCGCCGCGCACCCCCATCGCCTGGGCGGCGCGCATGTGGAGCGCGTCCACGTCGGGGCGCTCCTCCCGGTCCACCTTCACCGGGACGAAGTGCTCGTTCAGGAAGGCCGCGATGCCACTGTTCTCGAAGGACTCGTGGGCCATGACGTGGCACCAGTGGCAGGTGGAGTACCCGATGCTGAGGAAGATCGGGACGTCCCGCTCCACGGCGGCCGCGAAGGCCTCCTCACCCCACGGGTACCAGTCCACCGGGTTCGCGGCGTGCTGGAGGAGGTACGGGCTCGATTCGGCGGCGAGACGGTTCATCGCTCCTCCTTTCCCGACACGCTACAACAGGCCCGGCGATACCCTGAACAGATGCTGCGCACCGTCTCCGGACCCCTCTCCGACGGCCCGGCCGCCTTCGCCACGCCCGCCCCCCACCGGGGCCGGGCGGACGAGCTCGTGTGGGAGGGCCTCTGCTTCGCCACCCCGGCCGGGGAGCGGCCGCTCTTCCTGGACCTGCACGTGCCGCGCGGCGGGATCGCCCCGGTCGTCGCGTGGGTGGCGGATGCCGGGTCGCGGCACCGTCTCCCGCCTGCCCTCGACCGCGAGTGGTTCGTCGAGCGCCTGGTGATGGCGGGCCTCGCCGTCGCGCTCGTGGACCACCGGGGTCGCGCCGACGACGTGCAGGCCGCGCTCGCATGGCTGGCGGACCAGGACCTCGGGGTGGACACGAGCCGCGTGGCGGTGTGGGCGGAGTCCGACCTCCTGCCGCTGGAGGGTCTCCCCGGGGTCCGGACGGTCGTTCGGGGGACCGATCTGGGGGCACTGGACTCCCTCTGCGCCGCCCTCGACCACCCGCGCGGCCCCGTGCCGGATCCCCAACTGACGGCGTGGACCGGGCGGATGGCCGCAGCCGGCGTCCGGCCCGGGCTCACCGCCACGGACCCGGGGGAGGCGCGGGCACGCACCTTCGAGTTCCGCAAGGAGCTGAACGCGGTGGACTACGGGGTCGCGTCCGTGGAGGACTCGGAGATCCACTCCGAGGGCCTCGTGCTGCCGGTGCGCATCCAGGAGCCGGTGGCCCCGTCCTCCACCGTGGTCCTCTACTTCCACGGCGGCGGCTGGGTGGTCGGGGACCTGGACTCGCACGAGAAGCAGGCCGCCCGCCTCGCACAGTCCACGCCCGCCACGGTCATCCAGGTCGACTACCGGCGCGCCCCCGAGCACCCCTTCCCCGCGGCGTACGACGACGCCGTCGCCGCCACCGCGTGGGTGGCCGCCCATCTCGAGGAGTTCGGCTCGGACACCCTCGTGCTGGCCGGCGAGAGCGCCGGCGGGAACCTGGCGCTCGCCGTCGCCCTCTGGGCCCGCGACCACGGCGTGGCCGTGGACGCCCTGTTCCTGTGCTACCCGACCGTGCAGTGGCCCACCGTGGACCCGCCCGAGGGGTTGCGGGCCAGCTACCTCGGCGGGGACGAGTCGCTCGCCACGGACCCCCGGGTCTCCCCCGGGCTCGCCGACCTGCGGGGACTCCCCCCCGTGGTGCTCGGCGCCGGGGGGCTCGACCCCGTGCTCGACGACCTGTTCCGCCTCGGCACGGACCTGCGGACCGCGGGCGTTCCGCTGCGCTTCCGGCTCTTCCCGAGCCTCGGCCACGGCTGGTTCTCCGTGGCGGCGGCATCCCGGGCCGCGGACCGCGCCGCGGAGCAGGTGTGCCGGGACCTCAACGAGCTGGTGTGGGACATGGGATGACCGGCCAGAACCGGCGGGCCGTACGATTCCGCCAAAACCACGGCCGGGCCGCTGTGTGGCTCCACACGCCCTCCCCGTGGGGCGCCCCCGCTAGCGTGGAACCGACCACCCTCACCCTCCGAGGAGACCCATGACGATCGCCACGGCCCCCGTCCTCGCCGACCTCGTGCCCGCCCACCGCGTGCGTGATGCCGCACTCGTAGTCTCGGCGACGGCGCTGCTCACCGTCGCCGGCCAGCTCGCCGTCCCCCTGCCGTTCACGCCCGTGCCCCTCTCGCT
>DBPQ01000119.1:7260-10188 GCA_002304945.1 Actinomycetales bacterium UBA1416
CGCGGCGGCCGCGACCGTGCTGTACCTCGCGCTCGGACTCGCCGGTGCCCCGCTGTTCGCGGACGGCAACGCCGGCTGGGCGTTCGCGTCCTTCGGCTACGTCCTCGGCTTCGTGCCGGCCGCGATGCTCGTGGGCTGGGGGGCCCGCCGCCGTTCGGACCGCCGCGTGCCCGCGATGCTGCTGGCGGCTGCCGCCGGCTCCGCGGTCATCTACCTGATCGGCACCACCTGGCTGATGGCGTTCCTCGGCGTCGGGCTCCGCGAGGGCCTCGCGATGGGCGTGCTGCCGTTCCTCGCCGGCGATGCCATCAAGGCGGCTGCGGCGGCGCTCCTGCTGCCATCCGCGTGGGCCACCATCAACGCGTTCCGACCGGAGGAGTAGGGCCATGCAGATCTCCGTGGCCGGGGAATCGACCCTCCGCCTCGCTCCGGAGCGCGGCGAGTTGCACCTGACCGCCGGCTTCGAGGGCGAGGACAAGCACCAGGTGGTGGAGGCCACCGTCACCCTCGTGACCGGACTCTCCGCGGAACTCGAGGAGCTGACAGCTGAGGACGGCCCGGCATCCCGGTTCTCGGTGGGGGCGCTGCAGACCCACTCGTGGCGGCCCCAGAACGACCTCGGCCAGATCCTGCCGATGCGCCACTCCGCGAGCGTTCCCGTGTCAGTGCGCTTCGAGGACTTCGCCGAGCTGTCCCGCTTCGCCTCCCGGTGCGCCGGGCGGAAGGGGCTCACCCTGGGCCACGTCGAGTGGCAGCTCACCGAGACGTCCACGCGGCAGGCCCGGGACACCGCGAGCGCCGCCGCGGTGGTCCAGGCCCGCTCCCGTGCCCTGGTGATGGCCAAGGCGGCCGGGTTCACCTACGTGATGCCGAACGAGCTCGCCGATCCCGGATTGCTGGTGGGAGCCCTACCCGAGGGCGGCCGGCCGATGGAGATGATGCGGGCGAGCGGGCCGATGGGAGGTGCGGAACAGATCGACCCGGACGCCATCGACCTGCGGCCTGACGACATCGTGGTCACCGCCGTCGTCCACGGGAGGTTCACGGCAGGATGACCCCATGAGCACTCTGAAACCCCCTCCCAAGGAGCACGCTGCCCGCGAGCAGTGGTCCAGCCCGTACGGATTCATCCTCGCCGCGGTGGGTTCCGCCGTCGGCCTCGGCAACATCTGGCGCTTCCCCGGCGTGGCGTACGAGAACGGCGGTGGCGCCTTCCTCGTGCCCTACCTCGTGGCCCTGCTGGTGGCCGGCGTCCCGATCCTCCTGCTCGACTACTCGCTCGGGCACCGGTACCGCGGCTCCTCGCCCGCGGTGTTCCGGCGCATCGGCAGGAGGTTCGAGCCCCTCGGCTGGTTCCACGTCGCGATCAGCTTCGTCATCATCACCTACTACGCCGTCATCCTCGCCTGGGCGATCCGCTACACGATGTTCTCCGTGAACCTCGCGTGGGGGGACGACACGGTCGGCTTCTTCGTGGGCGAGTACCTCCAGCTCGGCGACCCGGCCTTCAACCTCGACGTGGTCGGGGGCGTGTTCTGGCCGCTCCTCGCGATCTGGGTGGTGGCTGCGATCGTCATGGCGCGGGGCGTCACCCGGGGGGTGGAGCTCGCCAATCGGCTGTTCCTGCCACTGCTGACCATCATGTTCCTGGCCCTCGTGGTGCGCGCGATGTTCCTCCCCGGCGCCTCCGACGGGCTCAACCAGTTCTTCACCCCGAACTGGGGTGCCCTCGCCGACGCCGGCGTGTGGATCGCGGCCTTCTCGCAGATCTTCTTCTCGCTCTCGATCGCCTTCGGCATCATGATCACCTACTCGAGCTACCTGCCCCGGCGCTCGAACCTCGCGCCCACCGGCTTCGTCACGGCCTTCGCGAACTCCTCGTTCGAACTGCTCGCCGGCTTCGGCGTGTTCGCCACCCTCGGCTTCATGGCCTTCCAGCAGGGCGTGGGCGTGGGCGAGCTGTCCGGCATCAAGGGCGTGGCCCTCAGCTTCATGACCTTCCCGCAGGTGATCTCGATGATGCCCGGCGGCCCGGTGTTCGGGGTGCTGTTCTTCGGCAGCCTCGTACTGGCGGGCTTCACCTCGCTGATCAGCCTCCTGCAGGTGGTCTCGGCCGCCCTGCAGGAGAAGTTCGGCATCCGCCGCCAGGTGGCCTCCCTCGTAGTCACCGGCACCACCGGTCTCCTCTCGGTGGTGCTCTTCTCCACCACCAACGGCCTGAACGCACTCGACGTCGTCGACAAGTTCGCCAACGAGGTCGGGATCGTCATCGCGGCCATCGCCATGACCTTCGTGGTCGGGCTCGGCCTGCGGATGCTGCCCACGCTGCGCACGCACCTGAACCGCACCTCGACCGCACGCGTCGGGAAGTGGTGGGACATCGCCGTCGGGATCGTGAACCCGCTGATGCTCATCGTGATGTTCGGCATCACGCTTGCAGCCCTGCTCCGCGAGGGCTACGGCGGCTACCCCACGTC
Organism: Actinomycetales bacterium UBA1416; assembly: GCA_002304945.1. Lineage (GTDB taxonomy): Bacteria > Actinomycetota > Actinomycetes > Actinomycetales > Actinomycetaceae > UBA1383. The sequence goes on from DBPQ01000119.1 coordinate 9,738, forward strand.
CTTCGTGGGCATCTTCGGGTGGGGCGCCTTCGCCTTCATGGTGGTGGCGGCCTTCGGCTTCAGTGCCATTCCCTGGCGCACCCCGGTGGACGACTTCGACCCCGTGCGAGTCCACGACCGGGCCGATGACGCCCTGGTGGACGCCCCCGAGCCGCTCCGGGTGGAGACCCTCGAGCGGCTGTCCGACGACGATGAAGGAGGCCGGCGATGACCGCCACGGCCATAGTGATGATGCTGGTCGCGATCGCCCTCATCTGGGGTGGCCTCGCTGTCTCGCTGCGGTACCTGCTCACCCATCCGCTGCACGCGGCGGAGGAGGGCCCGACGTCGGGCACCACCCCCGGCTCGTACCCCACGCGGGGCTGACCTCGGCGCGGGGCTGAACTCCGGCACTGCGCTGAGCCCCAGCACTGCGCTGAGCCCGGCGGGCGGGACGGTTCTGCCGTCCCGT
>DBPQ01000119.1:10218-12337 GCA_002304945.1 Actinomycetales bacterium UBA1416
CACCGGACCCCGCCCTCACCACCGGACCCCGCCCTCACCACCGAATCGGCCGCCTCTCTCCCCAGTGCGTACGCAGAACGTTTCAGCGGGTTGCACACCATCCGCAGGATCGTTCTGCGTGCGCACGACGATTCAGCGCACGCACTGGGGGAGCGGGTTCGGCAGCACGAGACCCGCAGGACCGTTGGGCGCACGCTCTTGTGTTCGCGGATGTCGCCCGGCACCACAACGGCGGGCGCAGGATCGACCATCACGCCCAGCGGGGAACCGCCCTCCCCCAACAGCGCTCGCCGGATCGTTCAGCGCACGCACGTGGGGCGTGGAACTGACCGCGCGGATGGCCACCTGGTCGCGGATCGCCACAGGGTCGCGTGAGGCCACTGGTGCGGGCGTGCGTCAGGTCGGCTCGGGCATTCACGCAAACGGAGTCTCCCAGCCACTTCGGAGGCCCGAAACCGCCCCTCCCAACCCATCCGGAGACTCCGTTCTCGACGGCGGCGACTCCGGAGACTCCGTTCTCGAAGGGGGCGACTCCGGAGGCCCCTAACCACCCGCCCCAACCCTCGAAGATGAACGGAGCCTCCTTTCACCGGGGAAGGGAGGGTACATTTGGCCGCGGATCGCGAGGAAGGGATCGCCACGTGGCACGGAAGCTGTTGTCAGGGAACGAGGCCATCGCACTGGGTGCGTGGGAGGCCGGGGTCGCGCTCGGGTGCGGGTACCCGGGGACCCCGTCCACCGAGATCATCGAGGCCTTGCACGGCCACCCGGACGTGTACACGGAGTGGTCCGTCAACGAGAAGGTGGCCTACGAGGTGGCGCTGGGCGCCGCCGTCGTCGGGGCGCGCGCACTGGTGACGATGAAGCACGTGGGCGTCAACGTGGCCGCTGACCCGCTGTTCACGTCCGCCTACACCGGGGTGGAGGGTGGCCTGGTGTGCGTCACCGCGGACGACCCCTCCATGCACTCCTCCCAGAACGAGCAGGACAACCGGAACTACGCGGTCGCGGCGAAGCTCCCCATGTTCGAGCCGGCCGACTCCGCCGAGGCCCGCGAGTTCACCCGCGCCGCCTTCGAGCTGTCCGAGGAGTTCGACACCCCCGTGTTCCTCCGCACCACCACCCGCCTGTCCCACTCCAAGGGCGTGGTGGAGGTCGACGACGCCGCCCCCACCCCCGTCCGCCGCCACCCCGAGCTGCGGCACAACCCCCGCAAGTACGTCATGATCCCGGCCAACGCCCGGCCGCGCCGCGTGGCGCTCGAGGACCGGTGGCGGCGCCTCAGCGAGGCCGTGGAGACCCACCCGGCGAACCGGGTGGAGGAGGGCACCAGCGGGATGGGGGTCATCACCTCCGGGGTGAGCTACGAGCACGTCAGGGAGGTGCTGCCGGACGCGAGCGTGCTCAAGCTCGGGATCGTCCACCCCCTCCCCCGGCGCATGATCGAGGAGTTCGCCGCCCGGCACGAGACTCTCTACGTGGTGGAGGAGCTGGACCCCGTCATCGAGACCCAGGTGCGCGCCTGGGGCATCGCCTGCCACGGCAAGGACGTGTTCCCCGCGATCGGGGAGTTCAGCCCCGAGGTGCTGCGGGGCGCCCTCGGCCTCCCCGCCCCCGCCGGCCAGCCCAGCGCCCTGCCCGTCCCGCCGCGCCCCCCGGGCCTGTGCGTCGGATGCCCGCACGGCAACGTGTTCACCGCCCTGCGGGACCGGGACATGATCGTCTCGGGGGACATCGGCTGCTACTCGCTCGGCGTCCTGCCGCCGTACAGCGCGATGGACACCCTCGTGGACATGGGGGCGTCCCTCACCATGGCCCAGGGCATGGACGCCGTGCTGCCGGAGGGTGATGCCCGACGGCGCGTGGCCGCCGTGATCGGCGACTCCACCTTCGCCCACTCCGGCATCACCGGGCTGCTCAACGCCGTGTGGAACAAGCGGGACGGGCTCTACATCGTGCTCGACAACGCCACCACCGCCATGACCGGGACCCAGCCCAACCCCCTGAGCGGGGAACGCATCGGCCGGGAACCGGCCCCCGCGCTCGACTACTGGCACCTCGCGAAGGCGATGGGCATCCCGGACGAGAACGTCCGCGTCATCGACGGCGGCAGCAAGCG
>DBPQ01000119.1:12363-44617 GCA_002304945.1 Actinomycetales bacterium UBA1416
GTCATCGCGATGTGCGTGATCGAGGCCAAGGACCTGCGGAAGATCGGCGGGTACCAGCAGAAGAAGGAAAGGCGGGCCCTGATCCCGCTCACGCCGCTCGCCACGTCCGCCGGTTGCTGCGACGAGGGGGACCTGCCGTGACCGTCAACGTGCTCATGGTGGGGGTGGGCGGGCAGGGCGTGGTCCTCGCCAGCGACATCCTCTCCGAGGCCGCGCTCGCGAGCGGCTTCGACGTCAAGAAGAGCGAGATCCACGGCATGTCCCAGCGCGGTGGGGCGGTGTTCAGCCACGTCCGCTACGGGGAACGGGTCCACTCACCGATGATCCCGCAGGGCCAGGCGGACGTGCTCTACGCCCTGGAGCGCATGGAACTGCTGCGCTGGGCGGCGTGGGCCAAGCCGGGGGCCACCGCCTGCCTGCTCGAGCAGGACACCCACCCGTACGGCGTCGAGGACTACCCGGACGGCCTGGAGCAGGAGGTGGACCGCCTGTTCGGCACCGTGGTCCGGATCGACCCGCACGCCATCCGCTCCCGCATCTCCCCCAAGGTGAAGAACACCGTGTTGCTCGGGGCGGTCTCGCTCTTCACACCGGGGGTCACGGTGGAGGACTACCGCGCGGTCATCCCGGGCCTCTGCCCGGACGGCACCGCGGACGTCAACCTCGACGCGTTCACGATCGGCCGCGAACTGGCCGCCGAGCGCCCACACCAGGTGGGAACCCGACAATCGGCCACCCAACAGCTGGGAGCCCCCGATGTGGAATGAGGCCGTCCAGACCCTGCCGCACGCCGAGCTGGAGCGGCTCCAGCTCGAGCGCCTGCAGCGGCTCGTGGCCACCCTCCACGCGCGCGTGCCCTTCTACCGGGACCGCATGGACGCGCTCGGCGTGGCACCGTCCGACATCCACACCCTCGCGGACCTCGCCCGCCTCCCCTTCACCTCCAAGGCGGACATGCGCGAGGGCTACCCCTTCGGCCTGTTCGCGGTGGACCCGTCCGAGATCGTCGAGGTCCACATGTCGTCGGGCACCACCGGCAAGCCTGTGGTGGACGGCTACACCCGCGCCGACCTCGAGGTGTGGGGGGACGTCATGGCCCGCACGCTGGACATGGGCGGGGTGGGGCGCGACGACGTCGTCCAGAACGCCTACGGCTACGGCCTGTTCACGGGCGGGTTCGGGGTGCACCACGGCGCCCGGGCCATCGGTGCCACAGTCATCCCCATCTCGTCCGGCAACACGGTGCGCCAGCTCCAGACCATGGTGGACTTCGGGACCACGGCGCTGACGTGCACGCCGTCCTACGCGATGTTCATGGCGGAGCATGCGCGGGACATGGGCGTGGACGTGCGCTCCCTGAAGCTGCGGGCCGGGTTCTTCGGCGCCGAGCCCTGGAGCGAGGCGATGCGCGCGGACCTCGAGGCGAAGCTCGGCATCAAGGCCTTCGACATCTACGGTCTCACCGAGCTCATCGGCCCCGGCGTGGGGGCGGAGTGCGAGCAGCAGGACGGGCTCCACATCTTCGAGGACGTCTTCTACCCCGAGATCGTGGACCCGGTCACGGGCGAACCGCTGCCGCCGGGCACCCAGGGCGAGCTGGTGCTCACCGCCATCGGCCGGGAGGGCTCCCCCGTGCTGCGCTACCGCACGCACGACATCACCTACCTCATGGGCGAGCCGTGCCCGTGCGGGCGCTCCTCCCGGCGCATCCACCGGCTCATGGGCCGCAACGACGACATGCTCATCATCCGCGGCGTCAACGTGTTCCCGCAGCAGGTGGAGGAGGTGCTGCTCCGCGTCCAGGGCGTGGAACCGCACTACCGCCTCATCGTGGAGCGCGACGGCTCCATGGACACCCTCACGGTGGAGGTGGAGATGAGCGAGGCCACCTTCTCGGACGAGATACGCGTGCTCGTGCACTTCGAGCGGCAGCTCGAGTCGGACCTGAAGGCCGCGCTCGGGATCCAGGCCGCCTGCGTCCTCGTCAACCCCCGCACCATCGAGCGCTCCGAGGGCAAGGCCAAGCGCGTCATCGACCGGAGGGAGCTCAGCAATGCTCGGTGACCAGCACGTCAAGGTGCTCCAGCAGATCTCGGTGTTCCTCGAGAACCGTCCCGGNNGCTCTCCGCCCTTGCGGCGGCCCTCGCGGAGCGGGGCGTGAACCTCCGCGCGCTCTCCATCGCCGAGACGGATCGCTTCGGCATCGCGCGGCTGATCACGGACTCCAACGAGACCGCGCTGGCCGCACTCCACGAGGCCGGGATGACCGCGGCCGTCACCGACGTCGTGGGCGTTGAGGTCCCCGACCGCCCCGGCGGCCTCGCCCACCTCCTCGCGGTGTTCGACGGCGTCGTGAGCGTGGAGTACATGTACGCCGCCTTCCCCGGCTCCGGCGGGCGACGCGTCCTCATCATGAAGCTCACCCCCGTGGACGTGGCGCTCGCCGAGCTCGAGGCGCTCTACCAGGAGTGACGTTCAGCCCCCCCGTTCGAGATCGCCCAGGCCGTGCCGCAGCCACCCGAGGCCGGACCGCCCGCCGGGGTGGTGCGGCAGGGACGTCCTGATCTCCTCGACGAGCGCGGCGACGGCGTCGTCCTGCGCCGCGAAGGGGTCCGGCAGGTCGAGCTGCGGCCGGGGCGGGGAGTCGAGGCGTACGTGCGCCCACGACACGGACGCCTGCTGACCCGTCTCCTCGACGGCGGCGACGAACGCGCCGCGCACGGCCGCCCGCGTGTCCGACGGCGGGACGGTGACGGCCGCGGCCACCGCCCCGGGCTCCGCCGCACTCGCCATGGCGCCGGCGGCCCGCAGCCTNNAGGCCGTGCCGCGCCGACAGGTCGTGGTAGGCGAGTTCCACCCGCGCGAGGCGGGGATCGTCCCAACTGGTCCCGGCGTGGGTGACGTAGCCAGCCAGCACCGCGTGCTTCACCAGGTGGTCCAGCTCGGTGGCGACCGGCGCGGTGTCCCCGCTGCGCAGCGCGTCCAGCGCCCGCCGGGTCAGGCCGAGAGCCTCCGCCACCCCGCCGACCGCGTGCTCGCGGCCCTCCACCCGTTCCAGGACCGCCTCCTGCAGGTCGCGGGCCGTCATCCGGCGCCCGTCCGCGAGGTCGACGACGGTGCCCGCCCCCTCCCGCCCCACGGCGTGGAGCGCGGCGACGGCGTCCCCCAGGGCGAGGTCCGCGAGCGATCCGCCGTCCTCCAGCAGGTCGAGGACGGCGACGGTCAGGCCCAGCTTCAGCGCCGTCGTCGTGTCCGTGACGTTGGAGTCGCCGTGGGTCACCTGGAGTCGCGCGTGCCGGGAGGCGTCCGCGTGCGGCTCGGCCCGGGTGAGAACCATGGGGCGCTCACGGGTGGGGTCCGGTGAGAGGACCCGCAGGATCATGGGAGCGCGCGCGGAGAACGTCCAACGCCTCGTCCCGTCCGGGTCGGTCACGAGAGCGCCGCCGCCGGTGAGCAGGGGCCGGGTCGCGAGGAACGCGGCGAACCCGGGATCGAGTTCGGCGGCCGTCTCGGGCCGCACCAGGTAGTTCTCGTGGCAGCCGAACGAGTGGCCGGCGGCGTCCCGGTTGTTCTTCAGCACGTGGATGCGGGCCGGGACGCCGCGCTCGGCGAGCGCGATGGTGGCCCGCTCGGCCATGCCCCGCAGGATCGCCTCTCCCGCACGGTCCTGGGCGACAACGTCCGGGATGGACCGGCACTCCGCCGTCGCGTACTCGGGGTGCGAGCCGAGGTCCACGTAGAGCCGCCCGCCGTTCGGGAGGAACCGGTTGCGGGAGCGGTAGGCCTGGGGGGTGCCGCGGTAGAGCTCCGCGATGGCCTCGGCGGTGGTGAGAGGGTTGGGCGTGCCCGGCGGGACGGACTCGGTGTGGGCGGCGACGAGGCCGTACTCGGTCTCGAGACCCACGATCCGGGGAGCGGCCACCTACTCGCCGCCCTCCTGCACGAAGCCCTGCACGAAGGTGAGCGCGTTCGTCTCGAGGATGTCGTCGATGTCGGCGAGCACCTGGGAGAAGTCGTGGGCGGCCGCTGCGGCCGGGGCCGGCGGCGGCTCGACGGGCTCGGGTTCACCGGCCGGGCGGTGCTCCCGGATCTGGTCCTGGGCCATGGGGGTGTCCTTCCTGTGGGATGGCAGTGGGGGTGGTCAGCGTGACGGCGCGGCAGGTGGCGCGGCAGGTGGTGCGGTCAGGGTGGCGACGAGGTCGGCGAGGTCGGCGGCGTCGTCGAGCAGGGTGGCGACACGATCCCGGGTGCCGCCAACAGGATTCGCGAGCGGGATACGCACCATTCCGTCACCCTGCCAGTCGTTGCTGCGCGTGGCGGCGGGGACGCCGGGGGTGTCCGACAGGTCGACGACGATCGACTGCCACGACGCCGAGTGGATGCGCTCAGGGTAGCGCCGGATGAGCTCGCCGCGGAACCATGCGCGGGTGTCCTCCGGCGGTGCGAACTCCGCGGCGGCCACCTCCGCCAGCGGCACCACCTCCTCCAGTCGGCCGAGGCCGCGCAGCCGGGCGGAGAGGGAGCGTTCGGGCCGCAGGTCCGACCACTGGAGGTCCATCGCGGCGAGCTCGGGGGCGGACCACCCCAGGCCGTCCCGGGCGCGGCGCGCCTCGAGGAGGGCGCGCTTGGCGGCCCACTCGACGCTCCCGACGGCGTTCTGCCAGCCGGCGCCGAGGTCCGCGAGCGTGCGCTCCCACCGCTGGAGGATGTCCGCGGTGTCGGGGTCGGGCGGCGTACCGCCGTCCCGCACCTCGCGCGCGACGACGTCGAGGTAGGCGTGCTGGATCTCGAGCGCGGTGCGGCGCGAGCCGTCCGCGAGGAGCAGCGGCTCGGAGAGGCCGAGGTCCCGCGAGACCCGCACGAAGTCCCCGACCGGATCGGCGAGAGAAAGCGCCGCCCACTCCTCCGGCAGCCCCCGGCGCTCGAGGACGGCGAGGATCAGGCTCATGGTGCCGAGCTTCAGCAGCGTGGACGCGGGGGCGCAGTTGGCGTCCCCGCAGATGACGTGGAGGCGCCTCCAGCGGGTGGAATCGGCGTGCGGCTCGTCCCGCGTGTTGACGATCGGCCGGTTCAGGGTGGTCTGGATGCCGAGCAGGGTCTCGATGAAGTCGGCGCGCTGGGAGAGCTGGTACCCCAGCTCGCCCGACATCGGGCCGAGCCCCACCCGGCCCGAGCCCACGATTGTGCTCCGGGTGACGAAGAACGGCACCAGGGCCGCCACGAGGGTCTCGAAGGGCACCGAGCGGTCCACGATGTAGTTCTCATGGCACCCGTAGGCGGACCCCTTGCCGTCCTGGTTGTTCTTGTACAGCAGCACCTCGGGCGAGCCCCCGTGCGTGAGGGCGTCCATGGCGCGCACCATCGCGAGGTCCCCGGCCAGGTCGGCGCGAACCGCCCCACGGGGGGTGGTGGTCTCCGGGGTGGCGTACTCGGGGTGGCCGTGATCGATGTAGAGCCGGGCCCCGTTGGGCAGCACCGTGGTGGTACCGCGCGCCGCCTGCTCGGCGAAGTGGGTGAGGCGCGGGACGGCGTGGGGGCGGCGGCCGTCCCCGCCCGTCAGGTCCTCCGGGCGGGGGCCCGACGGCGCCGGCCGGGAGGGGTCGTCGGTGAGGAGGGAGGGGTCCACCTCGTCCCGGGAGTGCACGAAGCCGCGCACGTCCTGGAGTGGACGCTCGCCCAGGTAGTCCCACCGGATGTCGCCCGCGATGCCGCGCGCCCGCAGCACCCCGGCATACGCGGCGATCAGGCGCCTGGACAGCTCACGGGAGTCCACCCCTGGCAGTGCGGGCGCCACGATGCCGTACTCGTTCTCGATGCCCATGACGCGGCGCACGGTCAGTGCGCGATCGGTGGTCATCTCCTCACCTCACAGGTAGTCGTCGGACACGATCAGGTCGTGGACCGCGGCGGGTTCGACGGCGCTCGGCCCGCCGTCGTCGGGCTGCGGGCGGGCGGCGCGGAGGGTGCGCATCGCGGAGACCCGCTCCCCGCGGCGTCCGGAGGTGCGGGCCCACTCGTCGGGGTTGGTGGCGGAGGGCAGGTCCTCGTTCTCGCGGACCTCGCGCTCGACGGCGGCCAGCAGGTGCGCCCGTGAGATGCCGCCGGGCAGGCCGGCGAGGCGGTCCTTGATCGAGTACTTCTTGGCGCGGTCCACGATGTTGGCGAGCATCGCGCCGGAGACGAAGTCGTGCACGTGCAGCACCTCGACCTGGCCGGTGACGTAGGTGACCTCGAGATACTCGGTCTCGGGACCCTCATGGTAGAGCGCCTCCACGACCGCGTCGATCATGATCTCCACCGCACGCTCCGGGGACCCGGCCGCCGCGACCTCGCCGGCGTCGAGCGGCAGATCGGGCACCAGGTACTTCGCGAGGATCTCACTGGCGCCCGCACGGTCCGGGCGGTTGATCCGGATCTTCACGTCGAGGCGGCCGGCACGGAGGATGGCGGGGTCGATCATGTCCTCGCGGTTGGTGGCGCCGATGATGACGACGTTGTCGAGCGATTCGACGCCGTCGATCTCGGCGAGCAGCTGGGGCACCACGGTGGTCTCGACGTCGGAGGACCGGCCCGTGCCGCGGGTGCGGAACAGGGAGTCCATCTCGTCGAAGAACACCACCACGGGGATGCCGGTGAGTGCCCGCTGCCGGGCGCGGGCGAAGATCTGGCGCACCTGCCGCTCGGTCTCGCCGACGTACTTGGTGAGCAACTCCGGGCCCTTCACGGAGATGAAGTAGGAGCGGGCATCCCCGTCCGGGTTGGCGTTCGCAGCCGCGCGGGCGAGCGACGTGGCCACGGCCTTCGCGATCAGGGTCTTGCCGCAGCCGGGCGGGCCGTACAGCAGCAGGCCCTTGGGGGGCGTGAGCCGGTGGGCGCGGTACTGCTCCGGGTGCAGCAACGGGAGTTCGATCGAGTCGCGGATGTCCGCGATCTGACTGCCGAGACCGCCGATGTCCTCGTAGCCGACGTCCGGCACCTCCTCGAGCATGAGCTCCTCGGTGTCGGAGCGTTCCACCCGCTCGTAGGCGAAGCCGGCGCGCAGGTCGGCGCGCACGATGTCCCCGGCGGCCACCCGGTCGCGCAGCAGGGGCTCGGCGAGGCGGAGGACCTTCTCCTCCTCGTCCCGCACGCGGACGACGACGCGGTGGTCCGGCAGGTGGTCGGTCACCGGCACGAGGTCCCCGACGTCGTCGTACTCGGTGGCGGCGATCACCACCATGTGGTCGTTGAGGATGACCTCGCGGCCCGGCCACAGCGAGGCCGCCGGCACGGTCTGGGCGACGGCGCACCGCATCTTCCGGCCGCCGACCAGCACCTCGGCGGTGCGGGCGGCGGGGTGGGAGCGCACCACGACCCCGAAGGCGTTGGGGGTCGCCGTGAGCTGGCGCACCTCCTCGTGCAGCGTCGCGAGCTCCGTTCGGGCAGCGCGCAGCGCGTTGGCGAGCGCCTTGTTCTTGCGGACGGCGGTGGAGTAGTCGTCGGGTGTGGGCGTCGTCATCGCACCTCCCTGTTCTCGTACAAGAGTACCAATGCGTGGGAAGGACCGCCCGCCTTCCACCCCAAAGCAACCCTCCACCAGTGGCAGCGGTGCGACAATCCGCTCGAAGGAGGGAGTGCCATGACCATCGACCCGAAACTCCCCACCCCGGAGGAACTCATCCGGAAGGTGCCCACCGACTCTGTCGCACCCGCGGAACTCGACACGGCGGGCCTGCGAGACCTGGAGGTGGAGCCGGTCAACTTCGTCCCGAAGGAGCCGCTGCGGTAGGCGGCACGGTCCGCTCGTCCCGGCCGCCGGGGCCGGACAGCGGACCCTGCGGCATCGGAGGGGACGGCGGAACGAGGCACCAGCGTTCTGGTACGGGCGTCTAGAATCAGCCGGTGACCCTGTCCGTCTGGTTGTCGCTGCTGCCCGCCTCGGTGCTGATCTCGTTCACGCCCGGCGCCGGCGCCATCAACACGATGACCAACTCCCTGAACGAGGGGTTCCGGCGCTCGATCTGGGGCATCATCGGCCAGCAGGTGGCCCTGCTGATCCACATCGCGATCGTCGCCGCCGGGGTGGGGCTCGTGGTGGCGGGCTCGCCCGTGCTGTTCGACTCGATCCGCTACGCCGGCGCCGCGTATCTCGTGTACCTCGGGGTCCGGATGTTCACGGCGCCCGGGGAGCCCGCCGCCGCAGGCGAACTCCCCGCGGAGACGGTGGTGGGCGAGCCGGCGTGGTCCATGGTCCGCCGGGGCATCTGGGTGAACCTGCTGAATCCCAAGGCCGTGGTGTTCTTCCTGGCCTTCACCCCGCAGTTCATCCGGCCGGGGATGCCCCTCCTCCCCCAGTACGCCGCGTTCACCGCGACGATCGTGGTGGTGGACGTCCTCGTGATGTGGTTCTTCTTCGCGGCCGCCGCGAAGGGCTTCCGCCGCTGGACGCGCAGCCCGCGCGGGGCCCGTGCCCTGAACCGCGTGTTCGGGGCGCTGTTCGTCCTCGTGGCGCTCCTGCTGGTGTTCGTGGAGTAGCGCTCCGCAGTTCGCCGGCGCTCGGGGCACGGCGCGCCGCAATTCGCTGGCCGGCCGCGCGCGCGGGCGGCAGGATGGGCGCATGCCCGCCGTCCCCCGCCCCGGACTGCGCGTGACCCCCGCCCTCACCATCCCGACGGCGGAGCTCGCGTGGCGCTTCTCGCGCGCCTCCGGACCGGGGGGCCAGGGGGTGAACACCGCGGACTCCCGGGTGGAGCTGAGTTGGGACGTGATGGGCTCCGCGGTCCTGACGGAGCACCAGCGCAGCCGGCTGGAGGAACGGCTCGGGCGGCGCCTGGTGGCGGGGGTGCTGACCGTCGTCGCCTCGGAGCACCGCGCGCAGCTCGCCAACAGGGAGGCCGCGCTGGGACGGCTCGCCGCCGTCGTCGCGGACGCGCTCGCCCCGCCGTCGCCCCCGCGGCGCCCGACCCGCCCGACCCGCGGGTCGAAGGAGCGCCGGTTGCGGGCGAAGAAGCTCCGCTCCGGGACCAAGGAGATGCGGCGCCGCCCCACGGAGTGAGGCGCGGGCAGCCGCACCCCACGCAACGGCGACGGCCGGCCAGGCGTGTGACCGGCCGGCCGTCGACGGATCCGTTACCGCAGCGGCTGCAACCCGAGGGTCCCGACCAGGCTCTGGCGGTACTCGTCCGAGGCGAGCTGCTCCCGCTCGGCCTTCACCCGCTCGAGCCGGGCGTCCAGGGCGAGCCGGGCCACCACCGACTGGTTGTTCTCCGTCTCGACGAACCGGGTGAGCGCGGCGATCGCCTCGTCGGCGTGCCGCACGTCCGCTGCCTGCTTGGCGTCGAGGCGGGCGGCGTACCAGTCGCTGGCGAGCACGTTCTCCCGGGTGAACAGGTCCCGCACCTCGGGGGAGGACAGGTCCTTGCCGTCCGCCGTGGCGCCGTTGGCCATGATCTCGAGGAGCGCCCGGAGCGGCGGGCTGGCCAGCTCGACCGTCCCGTCGTCGAAGTAGGCCTTCGCCACCCGCTCGTGCGTGGTGACGATGGTGTCCATGCTGTCCACGAACACGTCCACGTCCTGCAGTTCGGGCTTCAGCATCTCCTCGGTGAAGACCACGTGCGGGTGCATGAAGACCCGCCCGAAGTACTTCGCGGCGAAGTGGCTGTTCATCCGGTAGCCGAGCCGGCTGGCGAGCACCTTCCTGCCGTTGTGCTCGAAGTCCTCCAGCTTCTCCAGCTCACCGTCGGCGATGAGGTTGTGGGCGTCCCGCTCCTCGGCGGACATGCGGGAGAACAGCTCGGGCACCAGGAGCGAGATGTCGTGGTCCACGCGCACGTTCGGTCCGATGTAGCCGGCGCAGGACACCCAGCCGTCGTACTCGGTGAGAACGTAGGAGAGGAGCGCGGCGTTCAGGTCGATGATCGCGGGCATCGCGTTGAAGGGGCCCTTGGTGAGGGCGCCCTCGGAGCCGGCACCCGTCGTCGACGGGGACTTGCCGGTCATCGAGCTGATGTACTCCATGAAGAGCTCGGGGAGCTCCATGAAGTGCAGCGGGTTGAAGGTGCACAGCGGCCGGACCCCCGGCTCCGGCGGGTTGTTGCGCCGGCCGGCGGCAACGACGTCGATCGGCCACATGACGTCCTCCGAGAGCGGCACGCCCTTGAAGAGGTGGACGGCGACGTCGGCGGAAGCAGTTGCCCTCGGGTTCGACAGGTCCGGGCGCAGCTGGAGGTAGCGCGGGTTCTTCGACGGCTTGCCGTCCACGAGGCGGGGGTTCGCCGAGGAGACGAAGTACGCGGGGGACTCGCCCTCCTCCAGCTCCGCCGCCCGCCGGATCAGGTCCTGCATGGGGGCGGTGAACTGACTGAAGCCGATCGCGTCGCCGACCATCTCGCGCGCGTCGTCGCCATCAAGGGGCTCGAAGTTGGACAGGAAGTTGTCCGGGCCCGACATGTCGAGTTCGGTCTGCTTGTCGTAGCCGCGGTGAATGGCGTCGTCGGGACGCTGGAACAGCAGCCGCTCGCAGTTCTGCACGAACTTGCGGGAGGTCTGCCCGTCCGGGAAGCCCTGCCCGGGAGGCGCGACGATGCTGGCCGTGATGTCGTCCTCGAGCTGGACCTTGACCGCCGGGCTGAAGTCGTGCCGCAGGCTGAAGATGCGCCACGAGCCGTCCCTCTCGAACCCGACCCGCAGGGCGCTGACGTTGATGCGCTCGCCGTCGAGGCGGACGGCGTTGCCCTGGCGGCCGTTCATGATGCCCACCGTGAAGTGGCTGCGCCAGTCACCCTTCCACTCCGGGCGGTAGAACCGCTTCACCACGTACACGAGTTCCTTGATGTGCTGCGGGATGGTGCGGAGCCACTCGTTGTACTCCCACGTGTAGTCCTGCTCGGACGGGGTGAGGAGCTTGATCACCGACCCGATGGACCGCTCCTCGCTGAGGATCGCACGGTGGTCCCTGCCGTTGGCGGCCGGGTCCTTGAAGCGGTTGGAGTAGTCACGCGCGAGGATCGCGGAGACCGATTCCATGTCCTTGTCGAAGTCGGCGCTGTACGCGTTGGTGTAGATGAACGCGTCCGTGATCGCCTTCGAGATCTCGGACTTCCCTCCACCGGAGACGGTGCTCGGCTTGTGGCAGGCCTTCGCGAGTGGATCGGTGCCGACGAGCTGCCACTGGCGCCTGTCCGCTCCCGAGGGCTCCATGTGCACGCGGTAGCCGTTCGGCCCGAGGTAGGTCTTGCCCGCCTGGAGCCGGATCGAGCGCTGCTCCCCGTCGACGTCCCAGGTGATCGTCTGGTTGCGCAGCGAGAACGTGGAGCGCTGGGGCACGAGCACGATGTGGTCGTTGTGCGTGTCGAGGGCATGGCCCTCGGGCTGGAGATCCCAGCGGCCGGGGTCCCGCGCGAGCACGTCGGCGAGCGAGTAGGTGGAGTGGCGGTCGTTGACGTACTCGTGGCCGAGGTTGTAGCTGGGGAACACGAGCGCCCCGCCGGCGTGCTCCTCCTCGACGTTGCCGAACAGGTTCGCGGAGTAGGAGATCTGGGTCTTGATCTCCTTCTTGCAGTACCCGAAGTAGTTGTCCGCGATCATCGTGACGATCACGCCGCGCTCGTCGCGGGCGCACAGCTTGAAGGCCTGGCCGCCGTTGTAGCGCTCGTCCTCGTCCTTCCAGCACATGCCGTCACGGCGCTGCCGCTCGGTGGCGTCGTCCCAGTGGGGCAGCCCGATCTCCTTCTTCCTCACCGAGGTGAGCTGCGGGGCGAGCACCACGAGGCCGGTGGTCCCGGTCCACCCGTCGGGGCAGAGTGCGGCGTCGTTCTCGGGCAGGTAGGGGTCCCCCCCGTTGCCGAAGATGGACTCCACGAAGTCGAGGTTCGCCACCAGGCTGCCGGGCACGAAGAACCGGATCTCCATGCGGCGCTCGGTCGAGTACCCGGGAACGGCCGGGGCCACGAGGGGCCGCAGCAGCAGCGAGACGATGCAGGAGGCCGGCTTCCCCGCGTTGCCGGTGAACGGCAGGCGCATGATCTCCTCGGGCATCTCGAAGGCACGCTGCATCATCGCGGCGAACACCTCGCGCGGCACCGCGAGCTTGTCGTCGGGGATGGGAAGGCCACCCTCCGCCACGTGGAACACCCCGGCGGTGGTGCGGCGGTCGCTCGCGGGGTTGTGGAGCACCCCGTTCTGCAACCGGTAGCTGCTGAGCAGCGGGGAGGCGTGCTCATCCGCGCCCAGGGGCAGTGAGAGCTCGCGCGCCAGGCCCGGCTGATCGAGCACGAGCGTGCGCTTCGGCAGCTTCGGGAGCACCTCCGACCCGGCACAGTAGTCGTCCAGGAACGTCTGGATCCGTTGGTCGACGGCCGGGAGCCGGTCGCTGAGGCGCCGGCTCAGCTCTCGCTGGCGAGCCAGGATCGGGGAGACGAGGCGGGCGGCCCCCTCTCCCTGCGGGTCGTCGGCCATGGGGAGGTCGAGGAGGGCGAGACGGAGATTGATTGCGGCGTGCAGGTCAGAAGCCATGGTCTGAATTATTCCCGCCCCGCTCAGGGCAGGGGAAGGGATGGAGGGCCCAGTTCGCCGTCAACCTTCGCTGGCAACCGAACCACCGATGCCCTCAGCCGGTCATGGCCTCCGCCCGCAGCGCCTCGAGAACGTCCCGCACGGCCCCCACGGTGAGGTGCCCCACTGCCCGGTGACCCACGAGCATCGCCGGCGGGGCGTCGCACTGCCCGATGCAGTTGGCCCACTCCAGGGTGAACAGCCCGTCCGGAGTGGTCTCGCCGAACCCGATCCCGAGGTGCTCCTGCAGCACGGCGGCGATGTCCTTCGCCCCGGCCATCTCGCAACTGATCGTCCGGCAGAGCCGGATGACGTACGTCCCTGCCACGCTGGTCCCGAGGAAGGAGTAGAAGGACACCACACCGTAGACCTCCACGGGCGGCACGCCCAGCCGGTCGGCCACGAGCTGCATCACCACCCCGTCGAGCGGACGTTGCCGGCGCAGGTCCTGCAGCACCGGGATGAGGGCCCCGCGGAACGCGCCGTGACGCCCTACCGCCTCGTCGACGGCCGCCGCCACCTCGGGGTGGGCGGTGACGACGTCGTCGGGAACGTGGGTCAGCATGGTCAGGCCTCCTTCTCGGCGCCGTCGGACCGGATGAAGGACCCGCGGGGCGTGTACTCCGTGTGCAGCAGGTGGTGCGAGGTGTGGCCGCCGGGGCCGTCCGTGAGCAACTCCGAGTACAGCCGCACCACGGCGGGGTTCTCGTGGCTCTTGCGGGCGCGGCCCTGCTCGCCGTACGCGCTGTCCTCCGCGTAGATCGCCTTGGCGCGGGCCCTGCGGATCTCCACGTTCGTGGGGATCGGCTGGCCGCCGCCACCGAGGCACCCTCCGGGACAGGCCATGAACTCGATGAAGTGGCATTCGGAGAACTTGCCGCCCGCCTTGATGTCCTCCATGACGCGGCCGGCATTCGCCGTGCCGTGCGCGACCGCCACCTTGAGCGTGACACCGCGCAGCCAGTTCCAGTCCGGCACGAGGTGCGCGATGAGCTCCGGGACCGGGCCCACCTCGTCCGGGATGGTGAGCTCCACGTACCGGACATCGTCGAAGCCGCGCACCGGGGTGATGTCCGCGTGGTCGAAGATGTTCTCCACCTGCTGGCCGGTCACCAGCTCGAGCACGGTGCGCAGCGCGGCCTCCATGACGCCGCCGGTGGCGCCGAAGATGATGCCGGAGCCCGACGCCGTCCCGAACGGGTCGTCGAAGTCGCTCGGCGGCATGTCCGGCAGGTACAGCCCGAACTGCCGCGTCATGACGGCGAGTTCGCGCGCGGTCAGCACGTGGTCCACGTCCGCGAACCCGGAGTCCGTCATCTCCGGCCGGCCGGCCTCGAACTTCTTCGCCGTGCAGGGCATGAGGGCCACGGACACCACGTCAGCGGGATCCACGCCCGCACGCCCGGCGTACCAGGCCTTGATGAGCGCCCCGAACATCTGCTGCGGGCTCTTGCACGTGGACATGTTGGGCAGGAACTCGGGATAGCCGTGCTCGATGTACTTCACCCAGCCGGGCGAGCAGGAGGTGAACTGCGGCACCGGCATGCTCGTGTCGCCCAGTACCAGGTTCCGGTACAGCCGCAGCAGCAGCTCGGTGCCCTCCTCGATGATGGTGAGGTCGGCGGTGAAGTTGGTGTCGAAGACCCTGTCGAAGCCGATCTCCCGCAACGCGGTGTTCATCTGCCAGGTCACCGGGGTGCCGGGCTCGAGCCCGAACTCCTCGCCCAGTGCCGCCCGCGGCGCGGGCGCGGTCTGGATGACCACGTGCTTGGTGGGGTCCTCGAGCGCCGCCCAGACGTCGTCGGTGACGTCCCGCGCCGTCAGCGCACCAGTGGGGCAACGGTTGATGCACTGCCCGCAGTTGATGCAGTTGACCTCGTCGAGCGGCAGGTCCATGAACGTGGAGATCGTGTTGGTGTCCCCGCGGCCCACCACGCCGATCGCGTGAACGCCCTGCAACTCGGCGCAGGTACGCACGCACCGCAGGCACAGGACGCACTTGTCCATGTCCCGCACGATCGAGGGCCCGAACGCCTCCACGCCGTGCACGGGTTCGGAGCGCTCCCCGAAGCGGTAGCGGTCCACGCCGTACTCCACCGCGAGGTCCTGCAGCTCGCAGTTGCCGTTGCGTGCGCAGGTGCGGCAGTCGCCGTAGTGCTCGGAGAGGAGCAGGTCGATGATGTCCCGCCGGGCCTGCCCGATCCGCGGGCTGTGCGTGCGAATGGCCACGGGCGCCGTGATCGGGTACACGCAGCTGGCCTGGGCCTGCCGCTGCCCCTCCACCTCCACGATGCAGAGCCGGCACAGGCCTGACGGCGGCAGGTCCGGGTGGTGGCACAGCGTGGGGATGCGTACACCGGCGAGCCGGGCGGCGTCGAGGATGGTCGTCCCGGACGCCACCTCGACCTCTCGTCCGTCGATCGTGACGGTCACCGTCGACGACGGCGTGGGCGGGGGCGCCGTCGGGACGGCGGGGGTGGGGAGCGACGTCGTCGTCATCGTGGCCTCCTCAGGCGTGGACGAGCTCGCGGCCGAGGACATCGGCGTGCTCGACGATGGACAGGAAAACGTTGGCACTGCACTGGCCGAGGCCGCACTTGGAGGCGGCCTGCATGGTGTGGCCGAGTTTCACGAGGTCACGCAGCCGTTCGGGAGTCATCTCGCCGCGCCGCATCGCGCGAACACCCTCGAGGATGGTGACGTTCCCGATGCGGCAGGGGGTGCACTGCCCGCAGGACTCGTCCACGAAGAACTCCATGAAGTTCTCCGCCACGTCGAGGGGGTCGCGGCGCTCCCCCAGGACGATGAAGGCACCGCCGGTGGAGACGTCGTCGTAGGCGATGGCGCGGCCGAAGTCCCGCCGGGGGACGCACTGGCCCGCCGCACCGCCCACGATGACGGCCTTGGCGTCCTCGCCGCCCGCCGCGGCGAGCACCTCGTGGATGGACACGCCGAGGGGGAACTCGTAGACGCCGGGGCGCTCCACGTCCCCGGACACGGACAGCAGCTTGGGCCCCGAGGAGCCGGGTGTGCCGATGGAGGCGAACCACGCGGAACCGCGCGCCATGATCGCCGCGACCCAGGCGAAGGTCTCGACGTTGTTGACCACCGTGGGCGCCTGGTACAGGCCGCGCACCACGGGGAACGGGAGCCGGTTGCGGGGCTCGCCGCGGCGGCCCTCGAGGCTCTCGATGAGGGCGGTCTCCTCGCCGCAGACGTAGGCACCGGAACCGATGCGGATGGAGATGTCGAAGTCGAAGTCCGGCCGGCCGCGCACGCCGGCGCCGAGGAGCCCGGCGGCGCGACGGCGGGCGAGGGTCTCCTCGAGCCCGTCCTGGAGGTAGACGTACTCACCGCGGAGGTAGACGATCCCCTCGCTCGCGCCGATCGCACAGCCGGCGATGGTCATGCCCTCGAAGACGAGGTCTGCGAGGTCCTCGAGGAGGACCCGGTCCTTGAAGGTGCCGGGTTCACCCTCGTCCGCGTTGCAGATGACGTACCGGCGGCCGTCCGGAGCGGGCGCCTGCCGCGCGAGGTCCCATTTCAGGCCGGTGGGGAAGCCCGCACCCCCGCGTCCGCGCAGGCCGGACTCCTTGACACGGGTGATGACCTCGTCGGGGCCCTCCGTGCAGGCGTTGCGGATGCCCGCTCCGAGCTCGATCGAGGCCAACGTCATCGGCGTGCGCACACTCATGGGATCTCCTCCCGGGCCCGCGTCACCGGCGACACGGGGGTCTGGCACCAGCGTGGCAGGGCATCCGGGCGAAGAGATATGACGTAGGACCTAAGCAAACGTTTACCATCAGCGGAAATCGCGAGACGTTCCCCCGGCTCGCACAGGTGTCCGTGTGGCCCACGCCATCGGTTGCGGATGCCGGGTGGCACTCCCCTCGGTAGCGTGGAGGATGGAGCACCGCCGCTCCACCTCCCGACAGAGAAGGAGCAGGACATGGCCACCGATTGGGCCGCCGACATCAAGAAGTACGCCCCCGACGCGGACGACGCGATCGTCGCGAAGATCCTGAAGACCTACCGGCTCGTTCTCAGCAACCGCGACTCCGCCTACGTCGCCACGAGTGACGCCTCCGAGATCGCGACGGTGCGCGAGAACTTCCTCAAGAAGAAGCTCGGCCTCACCGAGGACGACGCCACCCTCGACGCCGCCATCGCGGACGTGGCCGCCCGGATGAAGGGTGACCGCACCAAGAGCCGTGCGACCGTCTACTACCTTCTCGCGGAGAAGTTCGGCAAGCTCGACGTCTTCGCCTGAGCGGTACTCTCCCGCCAGGCCTTCCACGCCTCGGTGGACCACAACGCCCACGCGACGAGCACGGGCTGGAAGAAGAGCCGGATGAACCGCGCCTGGTCCGACTCGAGGCCGAAGGCGTCGATCCCGTTCACCCACTGCGAGATGTTACCGGGGAAGATGGCCACGAAGAACGCCGCCGCGGTCCACCCCCCGGCCACGCGGTAGCGGTTGAGCGCGATCAGGGCAACGCCGAGCGTGACCTCGACGACGCCTGATGCGACCACGACGAAGTCCGGGTCCAGGGGGAGCCATGTGGGCACCTGCGCCTGGAACTCCTCGCGGAGGGGGCCGAGGTGGCCGAGTCCCGCCGAGAGGAGGAATCCTCCGAGGACCACCCGCCCGATGATCCGCGGGACGGAGGAACGTTCGCGTCGCTCCGTGAGGAAGGACCAGCGCGCCTTCTCGGTGGACTCGGTCGATTCGGTCTGCTGGGTGGACATGGCGTGCTCCTCGGTGGGGCAGTTGGCGCTCGGTGTAGCTGGCTCCAGTGTGGCCCTCAGTTAGATTGCACGCAACTTATCCACGGATGGTTCGACAGCGGGAAGGGGACGTGGATGAGGAAGATCGGTCTGCTCGGCGGCATGAGCTGGGAATCGACCGCCGAGTACTACCGCCTGCTCAACGAGGGCGTCAGGGACGCGCTCGGCGGTCTCCACTCCGCGCAGATCGTGCTCGCCTCCGTGGACTTCGCGGAGGTGGAAGGGATGCAGGTGGAGGGCCGCTGGGAGGACGCTGGAGCGCTGCTCGCCGCCGAGGCGCGTGGGCTCGAGTCCGCCGGCGCGGAGGTGGTGCTGCTCTGCACGAACACGATGCACAAGGTGGCCGACGACGTCGCGAGCGCCGTCTCCATCCCCCTCCTCCACCTCGCGGACGCCACCGCCGACGCCGTCACGACCGCTGGCCTCTCCACCGTGGGCCTGTTGGGCACCGCCTTCACGATGGAGCAGGATTTCTACCGCGGACGGCTCGACAGCCACGGCCTGAAGGTACTCATCCCGGACGCCGCTGACCGCGCCCTCGTGCACGGCATCATCTACGACGAACTCTGCATGGGCCGCGTGGAGGACGCCTCGCGGGACGCCCTGCTCGCCGTGGCGCGACGGCTGGTGGTCCGAGGTGCCCAGGGCATCGTCCTCGGCTGCACGGAACTGGAGCTCCTCGCCACTCCCGGCAGCCTCGGCGAGATACCGCTCTTCCCCACCACGCGCCTGCACGTGGAGGCCGCGCTCAGGTTCGCGCTCGAGCTCTGAGCGCTACTCCGTCCAGGGCAGGCCGAGCACGGAGGAGATGGTCCGCACCACGCCGTTCCTCGAGTTGGGCGGGGCCACGTAGCGGGCACGCTCCCGCAGTTGCGGGTGCGCGTTGTCCATCGCGAACGACCACTCGGCGGCGTCCATCATCTCGCAGTCGTTGAGGAAGTCCCCGAACACCATCGTCTGGGCCGGGGTGATCCCCAGCGCGTCCTGGATGCGACGGATCCCGTTGCCCTTGTTGGTGTCCGGGTTCATGACGTCCACCCAGTGCTCGCCGGAGACCACCACCTTGACCTCGCCCTCGAATCCGCCGAGCCCGCGCGCGGCACCCTCCTCGGCAGAACCGAAGTCATACACGGCGATCTTGAGGATCGGATCCTCGGGCCGGGCCAGCAGGTCCTCCACCACCTCCAGGTGGGCGTAGTAGTGATCCGCCTGCTCCATGAAGGCGGGGTCGTCCCGCTCGATGTAGGCCGAGTCCTTCCCGCACACCACGGCGCCGACGTCGGATCCCGCCTCCCGCAGCCCCCGCACCGCCTCGACGACGCGCGTGACGACGTCGTCGTCCAGCGTGTCCGCCGAGATCTCCTCCCGGCCGCGCACCACGAACGCGCCGTTCTCCGCGATGTAGACCATCTCGTCCGCCACGTCCCCGAACTCGCGATGGAGGGTGTGGTACTGCCGCCCACTCGCGGGGCAGAAGAGGACGCCGCGGCGGAACAGTTCGTCCACGAGCGGCCAGAAGTGGTCGTGTATCTCCTTGCGGTCGTCCAGGAGGGTGCCGTCCATGTCCGCGGCGATGAGCCGGATGTCCGGGCGGGGATCGAAGGAGGGCAGCAGGATCTCGGTCACCAGCCGAGCGTAGCGCCGACGTCCCCGCCCCGGGCTCTCCCGGGGCCGATCCCGCCTCCGAGGTGGCGCGGAGCAATCGAGCCGCCGAGGTGGCGCGGAGCGGCAGTGATGAGTGGCAGGCTTGACCCAGACCAACGACATCCCAGGGAGAGACATGAGCATCCTCGTCATCGGAGGCGCCGGGTACATCGGCGCCCACGTGGTCCGCCTGCTGCAGGAACGGGGGGAGGACGTGGTGGTGGTCGATGACCTGTCCACCGGCACCCCGGACCGGATCGGTGACTCCCCCCTCATCGAGCTGGACGTGGCCTCCGAGGGTTCCGAGGAGGTCCTCACCCGCACCATGACCGAGCACGCCGTCACCGCCGTCATCCACTTCGCGGCCCGCAAGCAGGTGGGCGAGTCGGTGGAGAAGCCGGAGTGGTACTACCTGCAGAACGTCGGCGGGATGGCGAAGGTCCTGACCGCGATGCGGCAGACCGGGGTCACCCAGTTCATCTTCTCCTCCTCCGCCGCGGTGTACGGCATGCCGGACGCGGAGTTGATCAGTGAGGACACCCGCTGCGAACCGATCAACCCCTACGGGCAGACCAAGCTGATCGGGGAGTGGATGCTCGCCAATGCCGAGCGTGCCTGGGGGCTGAACTGGACCGCGTTGCGCTACTTCAACGTGGCCGGTTCCGGGTGGGCCGACCTCGGCGATCCCGCCATCCTCAACCTCATCCCCATGGTGTTCGACCGTCTGGCCCGCGGGGACCGCCCCAAGGTGTTCGGGGACGACTACCCCACCCCGGACGGCACCTGCATCCGCGACTACATCCACGTCCTGGACCTGGCCAAGGCCCACCTCGCCGCCCTCGACCACATCACCGACCAACGCGACCACGTCTTCAACGTCGGCACCGGCACCGGCTACTCGGTGCGCGAGGTCATCGACGCCGTCGGCCAGGCGTCCGGACTCGACGCCACCCCCGACGTCGTCGAACGCCGCGCCGGCGACCCGCCCAAACTCGTGGCCTCCCCCGCCCGCATCACCGACGAACTCGGCTGGACCGCCGAGAACGGCCTCACCCAGATCGTCACCAGCGCCTGGGACGCCTGGCAGGCCGGACCCCGCCGCATCGGCTGAGGCCCGGACCGGGCGAACCGTCAGTCCGTCAGTCCGTCCGTCAACGGACCCGTCCGCGGCCGACGATCCCGTCAGTCCTCGAGGAACGGGTAGTCGTTGTACCCCACCTCGCCGGGCGTGTAGAACGTGGCCGGATCGGGGGTGTTCAGCTCCCGCCCCTCGCGCCAGCGCCGCACGAGGTCCGGGTTGGCGAGCAACGGCCGCCCGACGGCGACGGCGTCACCCAGGTCCTCCACCAGGAACCGCTCCGCCTCGGCGCGGGTGGTGACCTCCTCGAAACCGGAGTTGATCACGAACGGCCCACCGAAGTCGCGGCGTATGCCCTGCACCAGCTCGGAATCGGGGTGGAAGCTCAGCACGTGCAGGTACGCCAGGCCAAGCCCGGCGATACCGGCGTTCAGCGCCGCGTAGGTCGCGGCCACGTCCGGGGAGTCGTGCTCCTCCAGGCCCTGGCGGGTCTCGCCCGGGGAGAGGCGGAGCGCGGTGCGGTCCGCCCCGACGGCGTCGGCCACCGCCCGCGTCACCTCCACGACCAGGCGGGCACGGTTCGCGGGGGAGCCACCGTACGCGTCGTCGCGGTGGTTGGTGGAGGCGGCGAGGAACTGCTGCAGGAGGTAGCCGTTGGCACCGTGGATCTCCACGCCGTCGAAGCCGGCGTCGATCGCCCGGCGGGCCGCATCGGCGAACTCGGCGACGACGCCCCCCATCTCGTCCGTCGCCAACGCCCGGGGCGTGGCGTGCGGACGCGTGGTGCCGTCCGGCAGGCGACGCTCGCCACCCACCGGGAGGGCGGACGGCGCGACGATCCCACGCTCCTCGGCGTCCGGGAGCATGGCGACGCGACCGCCGTGCATGAGCTGCACGGTGATGCGCCCGCCGGCCGCGTGGACGGCGTCGGTGACCTGGCGCCACCCGGCCACGTGCTCGTCCGTGGCGAGGCCCGGCTGGTTCAGGTAGGTGCGTGAGCGGTGGGAGAGGAACGTTCCCTCGGCGATGATGAGGCCGGCGGTGGCCCGGTCCGCGTAGTGGCGGACCATGAGGTCCGACGGGGTGCCGTCCGCGTGGGCGCGGCGGCGGGTGAGCGGGGCCATCACGATCCGGTTGGGCAGCTCGAGCCGGCCGAGGGTGATGGGTGAGAACAGGGACGCGGCCGGGGCGGCGTCGTCGACGACGGTGGTGGCGGTGGTGGCGGATTCGGTCATGGATCAAGGGTAGGCCGAGCCACCCACCGGCCTCACGACTGTCCACCCGTCACAGGACCTCCACTGGACTCTCAAAACGGTCACATCCCCCTCAGCGCCCTGCCAGTCTGGGCGCACGTGTGTCGTCCATGAAGGAGTGGAAATGGTGGAATCCCCCGGACGTGCGAGGGTGGTGCTGGTCGCACCGCTCTCCGGAGTGCTCGTCCCGATCGAACAGGTCCCCGACCCGGTGTTCGCGGAGAAGATGGTCGGTGAGGGCATCTCCATCGACCCGGTCTCGAATGTGCTCCTCGCGCCCTGCGACGGCGAGGTGGCGCTCATCCACCCCTCGCAGCACGCGGTCACCGTGCGTCACGAGAGCGGGCTCGAGGTGCTGCTGCACATCGGCCTCGACACCGTCGCCATGCGAGGCGAGGGCTTCTCCCCCAGGGTGACGCTCGGTACGAAGGTCCGCACCGGCGAGCCCCTCATCGAGTTCGACCTCGACCAGGTGGCCACCAACGCCAAGAGCCTGCTCACCCAGATGGTCATCTCCAACTCGGAGGTCCTCGGCGGGTTCGAGCCGCGTTCCGGCTTCGTGACCGCCGGTGACGACGCCGTCGCCGAGGCGTGGATCGGTGAGGGCGGCGGCGAGGAGGGTGAGGCGATCGGCCACACCGAGATCTCGGAGGCCGTGATCGTCCCCAACCCGACCGGCCTGCATGCCCGCCCGGCGTCCGTGCTCGCGGGCCTGGCGAAGAAGTTCGAGAGCCAGATCCGCCTCCAGCGCGAGGACGTCCAGGTCAACGCCAAGTCGCTCATCGCGATCATGTCCCTGAACGTGGCGTACGGGGACAAGGTGCAGTTCGTCGCCACCGGCGACGACGCCGCGGCCGCAGTACGCGAGCTGACGGCCGCCGTCGTCGATGGCCTCGGCGAGGACGTCCAGCCCGTCCCGGCCGGGGGCGTGGAGGAAGCGGCCGCCCACGAACCCAGGGAGGCGCCCCTCACCCGGCACCGGTCCGAGGACCCGAACGTGCTCACCGGCGTGGCGGCCTCGCCCGGGCTCGGGGTGGGCACCGTCTACCAGCTGCGGCGCGCCGAGATCGTGGTGGAGGAGGAGGCCTCCGACCGCCACTACGAGCGCCGCCAGCTCAACTCCGCCCTCGACCGCGCGGCCCTGGACCTCAAGGCCCTCGAGTCGAACCTGCTCGGGGAGGCGGAGCCGGACAAGGCCGCCATCTTCACCGCCCACCGCGAGTTGCTCGAGGACCCCGACCTCCTCGACCTCGCCAACAGCGCCATCGACAAGGGCAAGACCGCCGCGTTCGCGTGGCGCGGCGCGTACACGACGTACGCCGCCCGGCTCGCCAAGCTGCACAACGAGATCCTGGCGGGCCGCGCCGTCGACGTCCGTGACGTGGGCCAGCGCGTGCTGGAGGAACTGACCGGGCAGCGGGCGGAGAAGGAGGAGCTGCCGGTGGGCTCGATCCTCGTGGCCGAGGACCTGACGCCGTCGGACACCGCGTCCCTGGACCGCGAGCGCGTGGCGGGCTTCGCCACCACCTCCGGGGGCGCCACGTCGCACGTGGCGATCCTCGCCCGCTCCCTCGACATCCCCGCCGTGGCCGGCATCGAGGCCCGAGCGCTGGACCTCCCGAACGGCTCGCGCGTGATCCTCGACGGCGCCAAGGGCACCGTGCGCATCAACGTCACCGAGGACGAGGTCGCGAAGATCCGCGAGCGGCAGGCCCGGCACGCCGAGCGGCGTGCCGCGGAGCTGGCTGCCGCCGAGCAGCCCGCGGTCACCTCCGACGGGCACCACGTGGAGGTGGTGGCGAACATCGGCGGGCTGGACGACGCCGTCGCCGCCATGGGCAAGGGCGCCGAGGGCGTGGGCCTGCTGCGGTCCGAGTTCGTGTTCATGGGGCGGGCCAAGGCCCCCTCGGAGGACGACCAGGCCGAGGTCTACACAGCGATCGCCGAGGCCCTGAAGCCGGGGCAGCCGCTGGTGATCCGCACGCTGGACGTCGGCGGGGACAAGCCGCTGCCATACCTGCCGATCCCCCGCGAGGAGAACCCGTTCCTCGGCGAGCGCGGCATCAGGGTGGGCCTGGACCGGCCGGACATCCTCCGCACCCAGGTGCGGGCGATCCTCCGGGCCGCCGGCGCCGGGGCCAAGCTGCAGGTCATGTTCCCGATGATCGCCACCATGGAGGACTTCCGGCTCGCCAAGCGGGTGTTCGAGGAGGAACGGGCCAAGCTGGGCGTCGACCCGGTTCCGCTCGGGATCATGGTGGAGGTGCCGTCCGTGGCCGTCATGGCCGAGCAGTTCGCCGCGGTGGTGGACTTCTTCTCGGTGGGCACCAACGACCTCACCCAGTACACCCTCGCGATGGATCGCGGCCACCCGAAGCTCGCACCACAGGTGGACGGGCTCAACCCCGCCGTCCTCGGCCTCATCGCGAACGCGGTGAAGGCGGCGCACGCCCACGGGAAGTGGGTGGGCGTGTGTGGTGGCATGGGTTCCGACCCGCAGGCCGTGCCACTTCTCGTGGGACTCGGGGTGGACGAGCTGTCCGTCTCCATCCCCGCGATCCCGTCCGTCAAGGCACAGATCCGCGAGCTGACCCTCGCGCAGTGCCAGGAGCTCGCGGCCCGCGCGCTCACCCAGGATTCCGCCGCCGCCGTCCGTGCCCTCGTGCCGGCCGACGAGATCTGATCGGAGGAGAGAGATGACAACCACAGCTGAAACAGCTGAGAAGCAGAGTGTCGGCAGCCGGGTCTTCGGCCAGGCCCAGAAGCTCGGCAAGTCCCTCATGCTGCCGGTGGCCGTGCTGCCGGTGGCGGGCATCCTGCTCGGCGTCGGCGGCGCGTTCGTCGGCGGCTACCGCCAGGACGCCCTCACGCAGGGCTTCTGCACCGTCAACGGCGTCGCCATCGCGGCCGACGCCGCGGCGTGTGCCGTGGACGGCGCCGTCGGCGATCCCATTGCCGCGGGCATCGTCGCCGAGCCGATCTTCGTGTTCCTCCAGATCCTCCAGGGATCCGGTGACCCGATCTTCGCGGCGCTCGGCCTGATCTTCGCGATCGGCGTGGCGCTCGGCATCGCCCGGAACGACGGCGTCTCGGCCCTGGCCGCGACTGTCGGCTTCCTCGTGATGTCGGGGACGCTCGGCGTGGTGGCGCAGGCCCGGGGCATCGAGACGAAAGCGGTGCTGGGCATCCAGAGCCTCGACACCGGTGTTTTCGGCGGCATCCTCGTGGGCATCATCGCCGGCTGGGCGTTCAACAAGTACTACCGGATTTCACTCCCGCCCTACCTGGGGTTCTTCGCCGGGAAGAGGTTCGTCCCGATCGTGACGGCGTTCGCCGCGATCGCGCTCGGGCTGGTGCTGTCCTTCATCTGGCCGCCGGTGGGGAGCTTCATCGAGAACACGGCGAACAGCGTCATCAGCGCCAACGCGCCAGTGGCGGTGTTCGTGTACGGCATCGTGGAGCGCGCGCTCCTGCCGTTCGGCCTGCACCACATCTGGAACGCGCCGTTCTTCTTCCAGGTGAACGTGGGCGGCTGGGAGGACTGCAACGGCATCCTCACCTGCTTCTTCCGCGGGCACCCGGAGTCCGGGATCTTCGGTGGCGGCTTCCTGGTGAAGATGTTCGGCCTCGCGGGCGCGGCCCTCGCCATCTGGCGGACCGCCAAGCCCGAGAACCGCGCGCGCATCGGCTCGATCATGATGGCGGCGGCGCTGACCTCCTTCCTCACCGGCATCACCGAGCCCCTCGAGTTCTCCTTCCTGTTCGTGGCCCCGCTGCTCTACGGCGTGCACGCCCTGCTCTACGGCTCCGCGTTCACCGTCATGTACCTCCTGGGCGGCCGGCTCGGCTACACGTTCTCCCAGGGCGCCATCGACTACGCCCTGTTCTTCCAGAACGGCATCCGGCCCTGGCTCGTGCTCGTGATCGGCCCGATCTACTTCGCGATCTACTTCTTCGTGTTCTACGGGCTCATCAAGGCACTGAACATGAAGACGCCCGGCCGGGAGGATGCCGTGGCCGAGGGGTCCTCCGGGGCGGACGCCGCGGACGACTTCGCCCGCCAACTCGTCCTCGCGTTCGGCGGCCGCAGCAACATCCTGGACCTCGACGCCTGCATCACCCGCCTCCGGGTGGGCGTGAAGGACATCTCGCGGGCCGACCAGGCAAAGATGAGGGCTCTCGGCGCGGCCGGCGTCCTCACCGTGGGCAACAACCTCCAGGCCATCTTCGGCACCCGGTCCGAGAACCTGAAGACGGACATGGAGGAGTACCTCAAGCACGCCGGGGACGAGGCGGAGCTGTCCGACGAGGACATCCCCGAGGTCACCTACGAGCCCAAGACCCTGCAGCCCAAGCTGCGGGATCCCGAGGGACCGATGAAGGCGGAGAAGTACCTCAAGGCCCTCGGCGGTGCGAAGAACATCGTCAAGGTGGAGGACGCCGCCGAGACCCGGCTACGGGTGGTGGTCAAGGACCGCGGCAGGGTGAGCGGGCTCGAGGAGGCCGGCGTGCGTGGGCACGTCTGGGTGGACGACGACACCGTCCACCTCATCGTGGGCCTCAACGCCGACCAGTACGCGCAGGAGATGCGCGCCCAGATGGCGGGGGCGATGGTCCCGGCCTGAGGTTGAACTGACGCGCTGAACGGCGGGCGCGGCTCACCGGCTCCGGCCGGGAGTCGCGCCCCTCGCGTGCGTGGTGCTCTCGCCCTACGCTGGCGCAATGACCTCGCCCTACCTCAGGCATCCCTTGGACCTCCGGATACCCCCGCCGCTGATCGCTGCGGCCGCCGCCGGGGTACAGTGGCTCCTCACCCGGCGCAACCCGCGCCGCACCCACGGCGGGAGGACGACGGCGGTGGTGCTCGCCGTCGTGGGGGGGACGATCGGGGCGCGCGGGCTGCTCCACTTCGACGACGCCGGCACCACCTTCCACCCGCACCACCCGGAGGAGACCACCACCCTCGTCACCAATGGCGTCTATACCCGCACGCGGAACCCGATGTACGTGGGGATGGGGCTCGGGTTGGTGGGGCTGGCCGCCTATCACGGCCGGGCCGTGGCGCTGCTGCCGATCCCGGCGTACATGACCTACCTGCAGCGGTTCCAGATCGGGCCCGAGGAGCGCGCACTGCGCGATCTGTTCGCGGAGGCGTACGAGGAGTACACCCGGCGCGTGCGCCGCTGGGTGTAGGTTGCCCGGCGCCGCACTTCGGAGCCGCCACTGCCCGACGACGCCCTCGCCGTCAACAGCTGCGCGCCCGAATCAAGCGGGTCCCAGCGGGAAGGACGCGACGACGTCGTGCCGCGGCCGCCCACCCCTCCCCTGCCCCAGGTGGGACTCGATGAGCTGGATCTCCTCGGCCCGCCACCACGGACCCGTGTAGGTCTCCGCGACCCGCACCCACCGCGTGGCGTCCTGCGGGAGCCGGAAGCGCGCGAGCGTCAGGTGCGCGCGGAACTTGCCGCCCTCGGGCGTGGCCCCCGCCCGGTTGCAGGACGCCCGCACGCCCTCGGCGAGGCGGGCAAGGTGAGCGCCGTCGTCGGCCTCCTCGACCCCCACCCAGAGCACGCGGGCGCGCGTCACGTCCGGGAACACGCCGCCGCCCCGCATCCGGCAGTCGAACGCCCGACGACGGCGCGCGGCCCGTTCCAGCCGCTCCTCCAGTCCGTCGAGGGCGCGTTCCGGGACGGACGCGAGGAAGGAGAGGGTGAGGTGCCACTGCTCGGCATCCACCCAGCGCATCTCCGCGTCGGCCTGGGTGCGCGGTTCCCAGAACTCGGCGAGGTGCTCCAGCGCCTCGATGGGCGGGGTGAGGGCGACGAACATCCTCATGTGGCCAGTCAACCACGGGCACGACGCAGGTGGCGGACCATGCGCGTCACCCCGCCCTGCACGAGACAATGGATCCAGCACCCCGACCCTCGAAGGAGAGACATGCTCGCGACCATCGTCCACGGCCTGAAGGACTTCCGCGCCGAGGAGGTGCCGGACCCCGTCCTCGTTCACCCCACGGACGCCATTGTGAAGGTGGTCGCCGCGTGCGTGTGCGGCTCTGACCTGTGGCCGTACCGCGGGGTGAACGGCGTGCCGGTCGGGAAGCACATGGGCCACGAGTTCGTCGGCACGGTCACGGAGGTGGGCGAGGCCGTCACCGGTCTCACCCCCGGCGACTTCGTCATCGCGCCGTTCGCCGGCTCGTGCGGCACGTGCGAGAACTGCCGCAACGGCATCTTCACCTCCTGCGAGAACGTCGTCTGGTGGGGCGGCGCAAACGCGGACGGCACGATGAACGACGGCGCCCAGGGCGAGTTCGTCCGCGTCCCGTTCGCCGACGCGACCCTCGTGACGGCCCCCGCCCCGGAGTCCGAGGACCAGCTCAAGGACCTCCTCACCCTCTCCGACGTCTTCGGCACCGGCCACCACGCCGCGGTCAGTGCCGGCGTCGGCCCGGACACGACCGTCGCGGTGGTCGGCGACGGCGCCGTCGGCCTCTCCGCCGTCCTCGCCGCGAAGCGGCTGGGCGCGCGCCACGTCATCGCGCTGTCCACGCACGCCCCGCGCCAGGCCGTGGCGCGCGAGTTCGGGGCGGACGAGGTGCTCGCCCTGAGGGGCGACGACGCCGTCGCCGCCGTCCGCGAACGCACCAGCGGCGTGGGGGCGGACGTCGTGCTGGAGTGCGTGGGGACGCAGCAGGCGATGGACCAGGCGATCGCCTCGACGCGGCCCGGGGGCGCCGTCGGCTTCGTGGGCGTGCCTGCCGGTGGTTCGACGATCCCGGTGCGGTCCCTGTTCGGCACGAACGTGCGGGTCACGGGCGGGGTGGCGCCGGTGCGCGCCTACATCCCGGAACTGTTGGAGGACGTGGTGGCGGGCCGGATCCACCCGGGACGGGTCTTCGACCTGGTGCTCCCGCTCGCGGACGTGGCCGAGGCCTACGCCGCGATGGACGAGCGGCGGGCCATCAAGGTGATGCTGGTGCCGTGATCGCGCTCCGGACAGCGATCGGTCGGTTACCGATCAGTCCCGCGGCAGGACGGTGAGGACGCGGGCGATGTGGTCGCGGAACTCGGTCATGAAGGTGGTGAGGAACTCGCGGGTGGACTCGTCCCGCACCTCGCCGTCCTCGCTGAACACGTCCTGCTTGAACGTGATGTAGGCCTCCGGCGAGGTCATCTGGCGGGCGTTGCAGTAGCTCAGGACGCCGCGGAGGCTCTGCTGGGCGAGGGCCGTGCCGAGCTGGCCGGGGGTGGCGCCGATGACCGCGGCGGGGACGTGGTCGAAGGAGTTCTGGCCCCACGGGCGGGAGGCCCAGTCGATGGCGTTCTTCAGGGCCCCGGGGATGGACCGGTTGTACTCCGGGGTGACGAACAGCAGCGCCTGCACCCCCGCGATGGCCTCCTTCAGCGCGCGGGCGACCGGCGGGTAGTCGGAGTCGAAGTCCGGGGAGTACAGGGGGAGGTCGGCGATCGGGATCTCCACGAACTCGAGGTCCTCGGGCGCCAGGCGGACGAGCGCCGTCGCGAGCACCCGGTTGATCGACTTCGATGACAGGCTGCCGACGATGTAGCCGACGCGGTAGGTCATGGCTCCTCCTGGGGTTGTGCGGGTCCCCCATCCTCCCAGCAGGCTCAGTGCGCCGCCATCCGCGCAACCCCGAGAGGAGGATGTCAGCCGGCCCTGCAATGGTGGGGCGCATGAACACCCACGTGGCGGGGCACCCGGGCACACTCAACCAGATGCGGCAGGATGATCTCATGACCAGCCTCTACCGAACGCATGAGCGCGGGCTCGTGCCTCGGGCTGAAGCACTGGCTCGAACGGCGCTGTTTCCACGACTGCGCTACATGGGCTCCAAGTACCGGCTGATTCCACACCTCTCCTCCGTGTTCGAGGAAGTGGGTGGCGGACGCGCACTGGATGCCTTCTCGGGAAGCGGAGTGGTCTCGTACCTTCTGAAGGCGCAGGGGTTTGAGGTGACCTCGAACGATTTCCTGGATTTCCCTGCTGCGATCACATCGGCAACGGTCGTCAATCAGTCGGAACTGCTGACACACGACGACGTGCGCACCCTCATCGGCCCACCAGCCGACGATCGGGACTTCATCTCGAGGACGTTTGACGGTCTCTACTTCAATGCCGAGGACCGCGCCTTCCTCGATTCGGCATGGTCCCACATCGACCTCCTCGGAGGCGCAAAGCGCCACATCGCCATCTCAGCACTCGTGCTCTCAGCAGCCAGGAAGCAGCCGCGTGGAGTGTTCACCTTCACCGACAGCAGCAGGTACGCGGATGGTCGGCGGGATCTGACCCTGACGTTGCGTGAGCACTTCGTCGAACGGGTTGCCGAGTACAACGCGACTGTGTTCGATGACGGCCAGTCCCACACGGCTGTTGTGGGGGACATCGCCGACCTCCCACCTTCTGACTTCGATCTGGTCTACCTCGATCCCCCCTACGCCCCTCAATCCGACGACGCCGACTACATGAAGCGTTACCACTTCCTTCAAGGACTGGCCGTCTACTGGGAGGGGCAGGAGATCATGGCCACCACGAAGACGAAGAAGATCATCAAGAAGTTCACCCCGTTCGCCTACAAGAGGACCATTGTCGACGCCCTCTCGAGGACATTCGAGCAGTTCGCTGACGCTGGATCACTGGTCATGTCCTACTCGAGCAACGCCGTACCCGACGCCGCGACGATCGTCTCTCTCTTGCGCCACGTGAAGCCCAATGTTGAAGTTCACCCCATCGACCACACCTACACGTTCGGCACCCACGCCGCAGCGACTCGTCGCTCCGTCTCCGAGTACCTGTTCGTCGCGCGATGATGATCAATCAGGTACCAAGCTTCGAGGAATACCTCGGCACTCTTGGCCGCCTGTCAGCCCATGTCGACCCAATTCCCACGACCCCGGAGGCGGATCGAATCCGGAGAGCCTCCGCGTCACTTGCGGACATCGGGGAGATCACGGCGCAGACGCTCGTCCGATGGCTCGAAACCCACTCCGTTGATGCAGACGTCCTCGCACTGACCGTCGGCCTCACCCAGGAGAAGATGAAGAACAATCTCCGCAACCATTTTGGAACAGCTGGAATTGCCACGCTGGCACGCACGAAACCCCATGAACTAATTGAGTGGCTGGACACCGAGTTCGATCTCGTTCGCTCACTTGCTGCACAACGTCATCGGGTGTACGAGTTCGGGGACATCCTCGTCGCACGCGCCGGGACTCGAGTGACAGCGAAGACTGCCGGAGCATCAGGCAGGAAGATCGAGGATGAACTGGAGCAGATCGCTGAGGATCTGCAGCTCAACTTCCAGACCCGGACCCGTTTCACGGGGCGCAACGGGCAGTCCGCGCCGTGTGATCTGCTGGTGCTCGACGACGAGGGTCGCCAACACATCGCCGTCGCAGCGAAGGGGTTTGACTCCACCGGATCGAAGCTCACGGATGCAGTGCGAGAGATCGAGGAGATGGCCAGCGTTCGTCTCCCCACCCAGTTCGTGATGGCAGTGATCGATGGCATCGGCTGGAAGAGTCGAAAGGCCGACCTCCAACGGATTCACGGACTCTGGACGAGCCACCAGATCGATGGGATGTACACGCTGGCGACATTGAGTGATTTCCGCCGTGACCTCACACGTTTCGCAACACTGCACGATCTCATCAGACCAGTCGCCGGGGAATGACACGATGGCGAAGCGGCACGACGCGGTGCGGACGGAACTGGTCGCCGTCGTCGTCGCGGTGGCGGAGGGGGCGCCGCGCGTCCTGACCACCTCCGGCTACCCGCTGCAACTCCCGGCAGGGCCACTCCGGGACAGCCACCGCTCCATGCAGGCCGGGCTTCGCGCCTGGGTGGAGGACCAGACCGGGCTGCGCCTCGGGTACGTGGAGCAACTCTACACCTTCGCGGACCGCGACCGTGCCCGCGACGGCTCCGAGCGCATGATCTCCGTGAGCTACCTCGCCCTCGCGTGGCCGACGGACGTGGACGTGGAGCGGTGGGTGAGCTGGTACGACCTGTTCCCGTGGGAGGACCAGCGTGGCTACGGCGCCGCGGTGGCCACGCTCGTGCCCCACCTGCGCGCGTGGGCGGGCGAGGAGGACACCGAGCGACGGGAGGTCCGCTGTCGGGTGACGTTCGCCCTGGATGGCAGGGACTGGCTGCCCGAACTCGCCCTCCAGCGGTACGAGGTGCTGTACGAGGCGGGGTTGGTGCGGGAGTCACCGGACTGGCGCGGCGTGCTGGGCCCGGAGGTCACCGGGCCGTGGATGCTGCACGACCACCGCCGCATCGTGGCCACCGGCATCGGCCGGTTGCGCGCCAAGATCCAGTACCGGCCGGTGGTGTTCGAGCTGATGCCGCCGGAGTTCACTCTCGGACAACTGCAGGCGTGCGTGGAGGCGATCGCGGGACAGCACGTCCACAAGCAGAACTTCCGCCGCATCGTGGAGCAGCAGCGCCTGGTGGAGGAGACGGGCGGGACCTCCTCCGAGACGGGCGGCCGGCCGGCGCGATTGTTCCGGTTCCGCCGCGAGATCCTCGACGAGCGCGCCGCCGGCGGGACGAAGCTGCCCCGCTCGCGCTGAGGCGCCGCCCCCGCGCCCGTCCAGCCGTCGTGGGCCAGGACACGTGGACGCACCCTTCCCGCGCGCGCCCACCAGTGCTAATCTTGAGCACAACATATGCTCACACCCAGCATAAGGAGCGACGCCGTGACCACCACACTCCCCGCCACCGCACCGCCCGTCACCGCACCATCCGCCGCACAGCCCACCGCACGGTCTGCGACCGCCCTGCCGACGCCGCACTTCGTCGCGCCCAGCGAGCTGGTCCGCTCCGGCGCCCCGATCACCCCGCTCGCCGCCGCGGACTGGGACGCCGCGGCCGCGGACATCGCGGCCATCGAGCGCCTCAAGCGCGAGAGGGACGCCGTCATCCTCGCCCACAA
>DBPQ01000004.1:0-22641 GCA_002304945.1 Actinomycetales bacterium UBA1416
GGAGATCAACGCCTCGTGGGACGAGGACGCGCAGGAGATCGTCTACAAGCACTACGTGAACCTGGGGATCGCCGCCTCGACGCCCCGCGGGCTCGTGGTGCCCAACATCAAGGATGCCCACCGGCTCAGCCTCAAGGAACTCGCGCAGGGACTCGCGCAGCTCACCGCGAACGCGCGGGCGAGCACGCTCACCCCGGCGGACATGTCGGACGGCACGATCACCATCACAAACGTGGGGGTGTTCGGCATCGACACCGGCACCCCGATCCTGAACCCCGGGGAGGCCGCGATCCTCGCGTTCGGCGCGATCCGCGAGCAGCCGTGGGTGGTGGACGGCCAGATCGTGGTCCGTCACGTGACCCAGCTGGCGCTCAGCATGGACCACCGCCTCGTGGACGGCGAGCTCGGCTCGCGGGTGCTGGCCGACGTCGCGAAGATCCTGCAGGATCCCGCCCAGGCGATGGTCTGGAGCTGAATCCCGGCATGTGGCAGGCGCCACACGCGTAGAATTGCCGGGTCAGCTCGGCCGACCAGCGGGCCGCGCCGAGGTCACCCACAAGGCCGTGGAGGAACTCATGGCACGCGTTGTCGTGCTCGGAGCAGGCGTTGCCGGCCATACCGCCGCACTGCACCTGCGCAGGCTACTTGACAAGGAACACTCGGTCACCGTGGTGTCCCCCAACTCGAAGTGGAACTGGATCCCGTCGAACATCTGGGTAGGTGTGGGACGTATGTCCAAGAAGGACGTCGTCTTCCCGCTCGCACCCGTGTACAAGCGCAAGGGGATCGAGTTCCACCAGGCCAAGGCGGTCGCGATCCGGCCGAACGGCGATTCCGCGGACCCGACCGGCGCCGTCGACATCGTCTACACCGACCCCGCGCGCAGCGGCCAGGAGGCCCGGCTGCGCTACGACTACCTCATCAACGCCACCGGGCCGAAGCTGCGGTTCGAGGCCACTGAGGGGCTCGGTCCGCACGGCGGCCACACCGTGTCCGTCTGCACCGCGGACCACGCCACGGAGGCTGCCGAGAAGTTCGCGGAGTGCCTCGCGCGTGCGAAGGCCGGCGAGCACCAGACCATCGTGATCGGGATGGGACACGGCACCGCCACCTGCCAGGGCGCCGCCTTCGAGTACACCTTCAACGTGGAGCACGAGCTCCGCGAGGCGGGGGTGCGGGACAAGGCCGAGGTCATCTACCTCACGAACGAGGCCGAACTCGGCGACTTCGGCATGGGCGGCATGACCTTCCAGCAGCGCGGCTTCACCCAGAGCTCGCAACTGTGGACGGAGTCCCTGTTCAACGAGCGCGACGTGCACGCGATCGTGGGCGCCCACGTCGAGAAGGTCGAGCCCGGCCTCATCCACTACGAGACCCTCGACGGGAACCACTGGACGCAGAAGTTCGACTTCTCGATGCTGATCCCGCCCTTCGGTGGCGTGGGGATCAAGGCGTACGACCGGGACGGCGCCGACATCACGGACCAGCTGTTCGTACCCTCCGGCTTCATGCGGGTGGACGCGGACTACACGCCGAAGCCCTACGAGGAGTGGAAGGCCTCCGACTGGCCGAGCACGTACGAGGTCCCCGGGTACCCGAACATCTTCGCTGCCGGCATCGCGTTCGCCCCGCCGCACCAGGTGTCGAAGCCCCGGAAGACCCCCAACGGCACGGCGATCGCCCCGGCCCCGCCGCGCACCGGCATGCCGTCCGGCGTGATCGGCAAGACCTGCGCGCTCACGATCGTGGAACGCATCACGAAGGGTGCGGCGGCCCACACGCACAAGGTCTCGCTCACCAAGCTGGGCGCGGCGTGCGTCGCTTCCGCCGGCGCGGGCCTGCGGACTGGCTCCGCCGCCACCATGACGGTCTACCCGGTGGTGCCGGACTGGGAGAAGTACCCCACCGGCCGTGACCTCCACGGCACCCGCGGGGAGCTCGGGCTGGCCGGACACTGGGTCAAGCTGATGCTGCACTACCTGTTCATCTACAAGGCCAAGGCCCTGCCGGGCTGGCCCCTGATCCCGGAGTGAGGAGACATGTCCACCCAACCCACCGCCGGGCCGGTGATCACCAGTTTCCCGGCCGCGCCGATCCCCACCCCCCTGACCCTCGCGATGCGCAAGAACCTGCTCGTCCAGGCTGTCAGGTTCGTGGCGATCGACGCACGGATCATGATGATGGTGATCAAGGGACACGAGGAGTAGGAGGCGCTCAGCCCAGCAACTCCGGGCGCGCTGGTGCCTCCTCGCCGAGCACGTGCTCGGCGAGGAACGCGAACACCACCTCGTACCAGACCTTGGCGTGCTGCGGCGAGAGGATCCAGTGGTTCTCGTTCGGGAAGTACAGGAAGCGGTGCGCGCTCTGCCCCTCGGGCCCGGCCGGGAGGCCTGACTTCGAGAGCAGTTCGTACCAGAGCCGCAGGCCCTCCCCGATGGGCACGCGGTAGTCCCTGTCCCCATGGATCACGAGCATGGGGGTCCGGATCTGCCCCACGAAACGGTGTGGCGAGTGCTTCTCGCCCATCTCCGGGGTCATCTCGCGCTGCCAGTAGGAGGACACGTCGGTGGTCGGGCCGAACTGGTCCAGCGCCCACAGCGACGCGTGCGTCACGATCGCGCGGAACCGGTCCGTGTGGCCGGCCACCCAGTTCGCCATGTACCCGCCGAACGACCCGCCCATCGCGGCGGTGCGGGTCGCGTCGACGTCGTCCCGCGCCTCCGCCGCGTCCGTCGCGGCCATCAGGTCGGTGAACGGGGCGTCCCCCCACGTCCCCCAGCCGCGCTGGATGAAGGCGCGGCCGTAGCCGGTGGAGAGCGCGGGATCCGGGAGGAGCACCGCGTAGCCCCGGGCGACGGCGAGCCACGGGTTCCACCGCCAGCTCCACGCGTTCCACGAGCCGAGCGGGCCGCCGTGGATCCAGAGCAGCAGCGGTGCGGGCGCCTCGGCGCTCGCGCCCTCCGGCAGCGCCAGCCAGGACCGCACCGGGGCGCCGTCGAGGCCGGTGGCCTCCACCTCCGTCAGCGTGCCCGGCAGCGCCGGGCGGGGCGCCGGCGGCGGGAGGACGACGACGTCGGCCCGCCCGTCCGCGAACCCCTCCTCCCGCACGGCCGCCAGGGGGACGCGCACCGGCTCGCCCGGGTGCTCGTAGGACGAGCGCAGCGCGAACACCGAGTCGCGGGAGACAGCGAGGTCGGAGTGGGCGCCGTCCCCGGTGAGGCGGACCGGCTCGGAGCCGTCCAGCGGCACGAGGAACAGCGGGGCCCGCCCGCCGTCGTCCGCTGCCATGACGAGGGCGGAGGAGTCCGGCAGCCACTCCTTCGGCCCGGGCCAGTTGTCCCAGCCGGTCAGGAGACGGGTGCGTTCGCCGGTACCCAGATCGAGGATCTCGAGCCAGGGGTCCGGCGCGCGCTCCGGGGTGGACATCTCCGTGGCCACGAGCGCGACACGTGTGCCGTCCGGGCTGATCCGCGGGGACTCGAACTCCCACTCGGCCTCGGTGAGGAGGGTGGTGCGCTCGCCACTCGCGACGTCGATGCGGACGAGGGCGGGCCGCTGCTCGGCGCGTCCCTCGTACTCGGTCCACGTGGTCACCACGAAGGACCCGTCGTGGGCGAGGTCCGCCTCGCCGTGGATGAGGTGGGTGCCGGCGTCCGGGGTGAGGTCCCGCAGCTCGAGCGTGGGGTCGGGCGCGCCGGCCGCCGCGTGCGAGAGCGAGCCGAGGTCCGCCACGTACAGGTGGGGATGGTCCGGGCCGAGGTCGTGGTCCCAGAAGCGGACGGGGTAGGAGTCGTGGAGGATGGCGGCGACCTTCTTCTCCTTGCGCTCCTTGCGCAGCCGCTCGTCGTCCTCGAGGTCCTTCGCGCCCCGCAGCACGCTCGCCACGAGCAGTACCGCGCTACCCCGCACCTTCACGGCGGAGAACCCGCCCGGGTGCGTGGCCACCTGGCGAGGCTCGCCCCCGCCCCGGGGGAGCAGCCAGAGGGCGGGCGGGGCGTCGTCGTCTCCCCCGCGCTTCGCGACGAACAGGAGATCGCCCTCGGGGGTGAACGCGACGGTGGACTCGCCCTTCTCGCCGCGGGTGAGGCGGCGCGCGGGGCGCTCACCGGCCGGGTCCACCTCCCAGAGGTTGGTCACCCAGGCGGTGGAGTCCTTGTCGAGCGCTCCCACGCCGACCACCACGCGGCTGCCGTCGGGGGCAGCGGCGAGCGTGGTGGTGCGGGGGAGGGCGATGTAGTCGTCGAGCGAGGCGAACGGGGTGCCGCTCATTCCCGGCCCTCCTCGAGGGGGATGAGCATGGAGCGGAAGGGCCCGGGCGCGGCGTGCAGCTGCCAGATGCGCTCGGCCACCTCGTCGAGGGTGTACCTCAGCTTCGGGATGGACCCGGGGATCACGAGCTGTGCCACGCGGACCCCCTCCTCCTCGAGCGCGTCGTGCAGCATCTCGCCGTAGGCGCTCTCCGCCGGGAAGGCCACCGACGTGCCGGCGAACCCGGCCCGGGCCTTCACCGACGTGCCGCCGTTGATGAGGATGATGCTGCCCTCGCCGGCCTCCCGCATCGCGGGCAGCACGGCCCGGGCGGCGTGGATGAGGCCGAGGGCGGAGAAGCGCAACGCCTCCAGCGCCAGCTCGGGGGTCAGGTCCAGCACGGGCTTGAGGTAGTCGCGTGAGGGGAGGGGGCTGTACTGCATCACGGTGACGGGCCCGAGGTCAGCGGCGGCGCGCTCGAGCGCGGCCTCCAGGGTGGCCGGGTCGCGGACGTCCGCGGCGTACCCGCGGGCGACGATCCCGTCGTTCCCGAGGTCGGCGGCCAGGGAGTCGAGCTTCTCCTGGTCCCGCGACAGCAGCGCGACGGCGAAGCCCTCGCGGCCGAACCGGCGTGCGACGGTGGCCCCGAGACCGGGGCCCGCACCGATGATGGCAAGGGTGGGCATGGGAATCTCCTCGGGGGATCGAACGGATGGGTGTATTCCTCGACACTATCGCGGCCGCCCGGGAGGTGCGGGCTGGGACGGTGAGCCGGAGCGGGGCGCCGCCCACCGGGCGCGCGACGGCGCAGCAGGCGGTGCCAGACTGGGCGCATGACCGCGATCCTCTGGCTCCGCCGCGACCTGCGCCGCCGCGACCTGCCCGCCCTCGGTGCCGCCCACGAGGCCGGGCCCGTGGTGCCCGTTTTCGTGCTCGACCCGTCGCTCTGGGAGGGGGCCGGGCCCGCAAGGCGCGCCTGGCTCGCCGCCACCCTCGAGGCCACGCGGGACGCCTGGGACGGCCACCTCGTCCTCCGGGCCGGCGACCCGCGCGAGGTCATCCCGGCCCTCGTCCGTGAGACCGGCGCGAGCGCCGTCCACGTCTCCCGGGAGACCACGCCGGCCGGGCGCCGTCGGGACGCCGCCGTGGCCCGGGCGCTGGACGGCGACGGCGTCGCCTGGGCGGAGACCGGCACCCCCTACGCCGTGGGCCCGGGAGTGGTCCGCAACGGGGAGGGCAACCCGTTCCAGGTGTTCACCCCGTTCTCACGGGCGTGGCGGGAGCACGGCTGGCCCGCGCCGGCGGCCGAGCCGGCGGGGTTGCGGCTCGCTTCCGCGCCCGGCGACGACGCCGCGTGGGAGGAGGTGCGGGCCGCCGCCGGCGCGGAGGGGGTTCCCGCACTGCCGGGGGCGGGGGAGGAGG
Source organism: Actinomycetales bacterium UBA1416 (assembly GCA_002304945.1). Lineage (GTDB taxonomy): Bacteria > Actinomycetota > Actinomycetes > Actinomycetales > Actinomycetaceae > UBA1383. The sequence goes on from DBPQ01000004.1 coordinate 5,671, forward strand.
CGGCGCTCGCCCGCTGGGAGTGGTTCCGCGAGGAGGCCCTGGAGGACTACGGCGAGCTCCGCGACCGCCCCGACCTCGACGCCGTCTCCCGCCTCTCCCCCTACCTCAAGCTGGGCGTGCTGCACCCGCGCACCCTGCTGGCGGACCTGACGGGCCGGGATGGGAAGGGCCGGGCCCGCTTCGAGGCCGAGCTGGCCTGGCGGGAGTTCTACGCGGACGTGCTGTTCCACAACCCGGACAGCCTGTGGCAGGACCTGAAGCCGGGCCTTGGCGGGCTCGCGTACGACGAGCCGGACACCGACGCCGTCGCCGCGTGGCAGGCCGGGGAGACTGGCTACCCGATCGTGGACGCCGGCATGCGGCAGCTCCTGGCCGAGGGCTGGATGCACAACCGGGTGCGGATGATCACCGCGTCCTTCCTGACCAAGGACCTGCACGTCTGGTGGCCGGTGGGGGCACGGTACTTCCTGGCCCACCTCATCGACGGGGACGTGGCCTCCAACAACCACGGCTGGCAGTGGGTGGCGGGCACCGGCACGGACGCCGCGCCCTACTTCCGGGTGTTCAACCCGGTCACGCAGGGGCTGAGGTTCGATCCGGAGGGCGACTACGTCCGCCGGTGGATCCCCGAGCTGCGGCACCTCCGCGGCGCGGCCGCCCACGAGCCCTGGAAGGACGCGCGCGGGTACGACTCCGGGTACCCCGAACGGATCGTGGACCACGCCGCCGAGCGCACCGAGGCCCTGGAGCGGTACCAGCGCGCCCGCCGCTGAACCTCCGCGCCCGCCGCTGAACCTCCGCGCCGAGTACGGCACCCCGGGGCAGAATCGGACCATGGACGCGGATGTCATCGTGATCGGCGCCGGCCTCGCCGGCCTGCAGTGCGCGCGGCACCTCACCCGGGCGGGCCTCACCGTGCGGGTGCTGGAGGCGAGCGACGACATCGGGGGCCGGGTGCGCACGGACCTCGTGGACGGCTTCCGTTGCGACCGCGGCTTCCAGCTCCTGAACCCCGCCTACCCGGCCGTGAAGCGCGACGTGGACGTGCGGGCGCTCCACCTGCAGTCCTTCGGACGCGGGGTCGCGGTGCGGGACGCCGCCGGCCTCACCGTGCTCGCCGACCCGACCCGGCACCCGTCCCGCGCCGTCGCCACCCTCCGCAGCCCATACGTGCGCCCGGCACAGCTGAAGGCGGCCGCAGCCTGGGCCGCAGCGGCGCTCGGGCCGGTGAAGCGGCTCCTCGCCGCCCCGGACACCACGTTCGCCGCCTCCCTGGATGCCGCCGGCCTCGAGGGGCCGCTGCGCACCCTGCTCGAGCGGTTCATCACGGGCGTGGTGCTCGAGGACGAGGGCACCACCTCCGCGACCTTCGTCCGGCTGCTCGTGCGCGCCTTCGCCCTCGGCACCCCGGGAGTGCCCGCGCAGGGCATGTCCGCGCTGCCCGCGCAGCTCGCCGCCGGCCTCTCCCGGCCGGTTGAGCTGCGCCGCCGGGCCACGAGCGTCTCGCCCATCGGGGGCGGCTGGGGCGTGCAGGCCGACGACGGCGTCCTCCTGACCGCCCCGGCCGTGGTGGTGGCCGCGGACCCCGTCTCCGCCGCGCGCCTCACCGGGTCCCCCGCACCGGCCATGAAGGGCTGCGTGACCTGGTGGTTCGCGGTGGACGAGCCTCCGAGCGACCTCGACTTCCTCCACCTCGACGCCACGCGTACCGGCCCCGTGGTGAACGCCGCGGTGATGAGCAACGCGGCGCCGTCGTACGCCCCGGCCGGGCGCCACCTCGTGCAGGCCACCACGCTGCTGCGCGGGGAGGGGCCGTCCGAGGCGGAGGTCCGCGCCCACGCGGGCGCCATCCTCGGCGCGGACCCCGCGAGCTGGGAGGTGGTCACGGTGCACCGAGTGGAACGGGCGCTGCCCGTGCAGGCCCCGCCGGTGACGGTCCGGCAGCCGGTGCACCTCGGGGACGGGCTGTACGTGACCGGTGACCATCGCGACACCGCCTCCATCCAGGGCGCCCTCGTGTCGGGACGGCGTGCCGCCCGGGCCGTCGTGCGCCGGCTGCGCCCGGCCGGTTAGGCGGCCCGGTGGGCGCGTTCGACGTGGCCGGCGCGGTGGCCGCCGTCGTCGCCGGCGGGATCGGGCTGTGGCTGGGGCAGACGTCGTCGCTGCCCCCCGAACCTGGGCCCGCACCCGTCACGGTGACGGGGGCGCCGAGCCCCGCGCCGTCGCCGGTCCCCGCGCCGTCGCCGGTCCCCCTCCCGCTGGAGGGTGAGGCGTTCGTCCTCGACCCCGGTCACAACGCCGGGAATGCGGCGGCGGTCGCGGAGATCAACGCCCTCGTCCCGGATGGGCGGGGCGCGCTGAAGGCGTGCAACACGGTGGGCACCTCGACCGCGGACGGCTACGAGGAGCACGCCTTCAACTGGGACGTCGCCGACCGGGCGCGGCTGCTGCTGGAGGACCTCGGGGCGGACGTCACCCTGACGCGGGGGCCGGACGGGGTCGGGCCGTGCGTGGACGCGCGCGGGCAGGCCGGGACGGGGGTCACAGCGCTGGTCTCCATCCACGCGAACGGGTCGGAGTCCCCGGAGCCCGCCGGGTTCTTCACCATCGTGGTCGCCACCCCGCTCAACGGCGCCCAGGGGGAGCCGTCGGAACAACTGGCGGCCGCGATGCGGGCGAGCCTGGCGGAAGCGGGGTTCGCGCCGTCGAACACCGTGCCGGACGCCCAGCAGCGCCGGGACGACCTGGCGACGCTCAACTTCGCTGCGGCGCCCGCCGTGCTCCTCGAACTCGCCGAGTTCCGGAACCCGGCCGAGGCGGCAGCGGTGCAGGACCCGGCGGTGCGGCAGCGGTACGCCCAGGCGATCGCCGACGCGCTCGTCACGCTCCACGGGGGGGCGGCCCCCGGAGGGGTTAGTTCAACCCCCGGCGGGGACCCGTCAGCCGGCTGAGCCGAAGCGCGGGCCCTCCACCTCGAACGTCGCGCGGGCGAGCTTCACGCGGGCGCCCGTCCACGTGTCCCAGCAGGTCACGCCGTCGCGCTCCGAGGTGCAGGCGAAGTGGCTGTGCCGGGCGGCGGTGCCGTAGGACAGGGCGGGCCCGCCGGTGACGGCGCCCGCGGCGCAGTCCGCCCGGGCACCGGTGGCGTCGATGACGGCGGTCACCGGGGCGCCCCGATCCGTGCAGGAGCCCGGGGAGCCGAAGGAGTACTCCGCGATCGAGCACGTCACGGAGTCCTCGCCCAGTACGCAGGCGATGTTCCCGCTCGGGGAGGAGAACGCGGTGATGTCGGCGGCGCCGGTGGGCGCGGGAAGCGTGGGGACCACCCAGTCGCGCCCGCCCAGCTCGCGGGCCAGCTCGGGCGATTGCTCTCCCGCCCGGTCGGCCACCTGCACCGCGTAGCCGGCGTTGCACCGTGACTGCAGCAGCCCGATGACCTCCCCGACCGTGGCGCTCGCGTCCTCCCCCCACGCGCCCACGGCCAGGCGGGCGGCGGCGAAGTCGGTGAACGCGGCGGCCTCGGTGGCGGGATCCTCGCACGCACTCCCCTCGACGGCGTCCGCCAGGGCGACGCTCGCGGCGTCGAGGGCCGCCTGGGGGTCGGCCGTCGGGGTGGTCGCGGTGGGGGCGGGGGTGGTGGGCGACGACGTCGCCGGTGCCGTGGCGGTCGGGCCGGCGGTGGGGCCCGCGTCGGGCTCGTCCCCGCCGCGTCCGAGGAGCCACGCGATGCCCGCGATGACGAGGATCCCGACGATTACGAGGATGGCGACGAGCCGGCGGCGGGAGCCGGCCTCCTCCGCCGGGGGCTCGGGTTCGAGCGGAGGGGGTTCCACGGGGGTGGGCTGCTGACCGAAGGTCTGCGCGACGGGCACCCGCTCCACGGTGAGCGGCACCCGGGCCGCCGCGGCCGCCGCGGCCGGGGCGTAGGCGGGGGGCGTTCGCGGCTCCTCGGCCGGGATCACCTGGGTCTCGGGAGAGGGTTCGTCCGGTCGCACCGCCGGCGCGGCGACGGTGGCGTCGAGTTCGGGCTCGGGTTCGGGTTCGGGTTCCGGCGCGCCGGCGTCCGCCGCCGCGCGGGCTGACAGTGCGGCGTCGACGTCAGGCTTCCCGAGCGACCCGAGCCAGGCGAGGAGATCCGGGTAGGTGGCGGGATTGGCGGCGAGCGCGGCGTGCACCTCGGGATTGGTCTGGGCGAGCTCGTAGAGCGTGCCCCAGTCGGTGGTGGGATCGGCGGCCAGCCGCCGGGCCTCCTCGGAATCTCGCGCCATCACAGCCTCCTCGCCCACCGACACTACACAACCGTCCTGCCATCCATCCCGTCTTGGGGCCGTGGTGATGGGCCGTGACGCCCTACGGTGGTGTCATGAGGAAGGTGGTGTGGGCCCTGATCGTGGTCGTCGGGCTCGTGGGGGTGGCGTGGGCGCTCGACGTCTACGCGCGCGCCACCACCGAGGATCGGATCGCTGCCGAGGTGGTTGCCACCACCGGCGGCGAGCCCACGGTGGCGGTGGAGGGGTTCCCCTTCCTGACGCAGCTGGCCACCGGGGAGCTGGAACATCTCGAGATCGACATCCCCGCGCTCACCCTCGAGGGGATCGCGCTGGAGGACGCGCACGTGGTGGCCCTGGGGGTCGCGACGTCGGACCCCACCACGATCCGCTCCCTCACCGCGACCGCGACGGTGCCCATCGCGGAGATCGACCGCCTCTTCAAGGAGGCGAGCGGGCTGAGCGCGGACATCGAGGTGCGGGGTGAGTCCATGGCGATCACCGGGGAGGTACTCGGGCAGGAGTTGGCGGTGCTGTTCCGGCCCGCACTGGCGGACGGTGGGTTGACGCTGACCGCGGAGTCACTCGCCCTCGGGGACCGCGAGCTCGACATCTCCCTGCTGGAGGGGCTGTTCTCCGGGATCGCGGGCGACCTACTCCTGCCCCTCGGCCTGCCGGAGGGGTTGCGGATCGCTGCGATCGAGGTCCTGCCCGACGGAGTCCACCTCCAGGTGGACGGGACGGATTTCACCCCGGACGAGGCGATGTTCCGGTAGCGGTCCGCCCGCCGCCGGCAGCACACGCGCAGGGAGAGCTCATTCGCGTGGGGACGGTGTCTCCGCGCTCTCCCCACGCGAATCCGCTCTCCCCATCGACTGGGCGCGCTCGGCGAGCATGCGGTTGTAGGCGTTGAGCTCGGCGTCGCCGGAGCGGTCGGCCTGACGGTCGAGGCGCACGGCCACCTTCTGGTCCGCCCGCGCCCACATCATCGCCATGATGACGGCGAGCACGAGGGTGGGGGCCTCCCCGATCCCCCAGGTCACGAATCCGCCGATCTGCTGGTCCTTCAGCGCGTCCACCCACCAGGTGAGCCCGAGCCGCCCGAAGTAGTCGGCCGCCAGCAAGGCGGTGTTGCTCGCCAGCGAGAGCCCGAAGAAGGCGTGGAACGCCATGGTGGCGAACAGGAGCACGAGCCGCACCGGGTAGGACGGCCGGTTCACCCCCGGATCCACCCCGATGATGGCGTTCGCGAACATGTAACCCGCGAGCGAGAAGTGCACCACCATCAGCACGTGCCCGGCGTGGGTGGTCAGCGCGATCCGCAGCAGGTCCGTGTAGTAGAAGACGAACAGCGAGCCCGCGAAGTTCACCCCGGCCACCCACGGGTTCGCCCACGCCGCCGCCCAGCGGGAGTGCAGGAGGGCGAGCAGCCACTCCCGCGGCCCGCGGGAGCCGTCGCGTCGGGTGGGCAGGGCCCGCAGCGCGAGGGTGATCGGCGCGGCGAGCGTCCAGAACACCGGCACCAGCATCACGAGCGTCATGTGCATGACCATGTGCGCGGAGAACAGCAGGATGCCGTACACGAACGGCCCGCCGTTGGTCACCCAGGTGAACACGGCCCAGCCCACCAGCCACGAGGCGGTGCGTCCCACCGGCCAGCGGTCGCCGCGCGCCGTCACGCGCCGCACCCACCCCAGGTAGACGACGACGGCGCTCACCGCCCCCACCAGGTACAGCGGGTCGGGATGCCACTGGGTGAACCACGTGGCCACGGTGGGCAGGGGCGGCTCCGGGTAGCCGCTGAGCTCGAACACCGCGGACGGGTCCACCACGGCGTCCTGCGGCACCGGGGGCGCGGACGAGCCCAGCACCACCGCGAGCCCCGTGACGGCCCCCATGACGAGCACCTCCACCCCGGCGAGGCGCCAGAACAGGGCCGGCCGCTCCGCCAGGTGGGGGATGGTGCGCTCGCGGTGCAGCCACCCCATCACGCCGAGTCCGAGGAACGCGAGGATCTTGACCGCCAGCACGGCGCCCCACGGGGTGGTCACCAGGTCGAGGGGCGAGGTCAGCCGGATCGCCGAGGCGAACACCCCGGACACCCCCACGAGCACGAAGCTCCACAGGGCGAGCGCCGAGAAGCGCCGCGCGGCGCGCGGGAGCTCCTCGCCGAGCCGGTGCACCACTGCCCCCAGGGTGGCCAGCCCGCCCACCCACAGCGCGAGCGGGACGAGGTGCAGCCACATCGAGGACACGGCGAGGTTGTGGGCGACGGCGCCCTGCGAGTGCCCCGTCAACGCCACCGGCACGAGGGCCACCGCCCCGAGGACGGCGGTCCACGCCGCCGTCGTCATCCCGGCGGTGGCCACCGCGAACAGCGAGACCACAGCGGCCAGCACCGTGGCCCAGAAGTAGGCCACGCCGAGCTCGGTGGCGGTGAGGAACACCCGAAGCTCCTGGCCGAACGTGGGGGAGTCGAGCGGCCGGCCCCACACCTGGGCGTAGCCGAGGATGATGTGCGCCACCTGCGTGAGCGCCCAGGCGATCGCGCTCACGGTGCCGATCCGGGCGGCGAGCGCCCACGCTGGGGAGGCGGCCGGGCCGCGGGCCCCGCGCCCCGGCCCGGCGATCACGACGGCGCACACCGCGAACGCCCCGACCGTCAGGGTGGCGGCCACCCGGGTGGCGACGGTGACCACCGGCAGGCCCCACCGGACGAGCGCCCCGGGGTCGACGAGTTCGTTCGGCCGCGCCGCCCCGGTGAACGCGAGCCCCGCTACGAGCGCGATCAGGGCCGCCGGCAGGACGCCGAGCAACCAGGGAAGGGCCCGCCTCCTTGCCGCCGCGCTGCTCACGTACGTAGCCTAGTGCGCACCCGGCGACGGGCAGGGCGCGGCCGGGGGCCCGCCCGACTGCGGCGGAGGAATGAGGACCACGTGAACGCAAGCGTCTCGCCCGAGGACATGGAACGCGCCCGGGACCTGCTCGCGCGCGTCTCCCGCGTCTTCGACCAGCGGCTGGTGGGGCAGCAGCCGCTGCGGACGGCACTCACCTCGGCGCTGCTCGCCGGCGGGCACGTGCTGCTGGAGAGCGTGCCCGGCCTCGCGAAGACGACGGCGGCGCAGACCCTCGCCGCCGCCGTGTCCGGATCGTTCCACCGCATCCAGTGCACCCCGGACCTCATGCCCAACGACATCGTGGGCACGCAGATCTTCAACTACACCACCGGGGAGCTCACCACCCAGCTCGGCCCCGTGCACGCGAACCTGGTGCTGCTGGACGAGATCAACCGCTCCTCCGCGAAGACCCAGTCCGCGATGCTCGAGGCGATGCAGGAGCGGCAGACCTCGATCGGCGGGGTGGTGTACCGGCTGCCGCAGCCCTTCATGGTGATGGCCACCCAGAACCCCATCGAGGAGGAGGGCACGTACGTGCTGCCCGAGGCCCAGATGGACCGGTTCCTCGTGAAGGAGGTCATCACCTACCCCTCGCCCACGGACGAGGTGGAGATCCTGGACCGCCTGGCCGACGGCTCGCTCTCGGCGCCGCTCACCACCGAGCCGATCTCGCTGCCGGACGTCGAGTTCCTCCAGGACGTCGCGAGCCGGGTGTTCGTGCACCGCACCATCAAGGAGTACATCGTCTCCCTCATCGACACCACCCGCGGCGGCGGCCCCCGTCCGCTCGCGAAGTGGGGGGACCACGTGCGCGTCGGGGCCTCCCCGCGTGGCGGGATCGCGCTCATGCGGCTCGGGCAGGCCCTCGCCCTCCTCCAGGGCCGCGCGTACGTGGTGCCGGACGACATCCGGGCCATGCGGCACCCCGCGCTCCGTCACCGCCTCGTCCTCACCTATGACGCGCTGGCGAACGACGTCGCCCCCGAGTCCCTCGTCGACGCCGTCTTCGCCGCCGTGCCGGTGCCGTGAGTTCCATCTCCCGGCTGGCCTCGCTGCGCGCCCGGATCGAGCTCCCGGTGGTGCGTGGGGCCTCCGGGCTGCTCGAGGGGCGGCACCGGTCGATCTTCTCCGGCCACGGCCAGGACTTCGACGAGCTGGTGGAGTACCGCCCGGGGGACGACCCGAAGGACATCGACTGGAAGACCTCCGCCCGCGCCGGGCACCCGGTGATCAAGCGCTTCCAGAAGGAGACCAACCTGTCGATGGTGCTGGCCGTGGACACCGGGCGCTCCATGGCCGCCCTCACCCCCACCGGGGAGACGAAGGCGGAGGTCGCGCTCCTGCTCGCCGAGGTGATCGCCTACCTCGCCCGCTGGCGCGGCGACCAGGTGGGCCTCGTGGCCGGGGACGCCGAGCGCCTCCAGCAGATGCCGCCCCGCCAGGGGACCCGCCACCTGGAGCTGCTGCTCCGGCGGCTGGAGGCGGACATGGGGCTGGACGCGCCGCCGTCGGACATGTCGCGCGTGCTGCACCGGGTGCTGACGGCCAGCGCCCGCCGGTCCCTGATCGTGGTCATCACGGACGAGGCCCGGCCCGGCCCGGACGCGGAGATGGACCTGCGCCGGCTCCGCACCCGCCACGAGGTCATCGTGATGGCGGTGGCGGACATGCGGCCCACCGAGCTGCTGGACCACACCGGGCTCGTCGTCGACGTCGACGGCGGCCCCCTGCCCCAGTTCGTGCGCCACGACCGGGCGATCCGGCGGGAGGCGGAGGAGGCGACCGCCGCGCGCCGCGCCGCGGTGCGGGCGATGCTGCGGCGCCGCGGCGTCGAGGTGGGGGTGGCGACGGGGACCGCAGACGCCGTCGACGCGCTCGTGGACCTCCTGCGGAGGCAACGCCATGCCCGGCATTGAGCCGCCGGTCACCCACGCGTGGTGGGTCCCCGCCCTCGGCGCCGTCCTCCTCGTGACCGCGGTGGCGCTGCTGCTGTGGCTGGCCTCCCGGGCGCGCACGGTGGGGCCGGACCGGGAGCGGACCGCGCGGGGCCGCACCGATTGGTGGGGCGCAGTCGAGACCCTGCACGCCCGGTTCCTGGCCGGCGAACTGGACCTGCGGGGGCTCCACCTCGCCCTCGCCCACCTCGTGCGCGGCTTCGGCACCGAGCGCACGGGGACGGACCTGACCTCCATGACCCGCGGCGAGGTGGCGGAGGGCTTCCCCGCCGCCGGCGAACTCCTCGCCCGCTTCGAGCAGCCGAGCTTCGCCCGTGACCCCCGCACCGAGGCGCGGGAGTCCGTGGACCGCACCCTGGAGGTGATCTCCCGGTGGTGAGTCCCGTGCTGGTGTGGGTGGCCGCCGTCGTGGTGGCGGTGGCCGGCGTGCTCGGCTGGCTCCTCCACGGTGGGCGGGCCGCGGCCACCCAGCGGTACGTGGCCAACTCCTCCTACCTGCTCCGGCTCCCCTCCTTCCGCCGCCGCCTCCTGCGGCGCCGCATCGGGGCCGGACTGATCGCGCTGCTCGTGGCGGGGGCGACGGCGGCCACGGCCCTGCTGGCGGGACGCCCGGTGGACCGGTTCGTGGAGGACGAGCGGATGGCCACCCGGGACATCGTGCTCTGCCTGGATGTCTCCGGCTCGATGATCCCCTTCGACTCCGAGGTGTTGCAGTCCTTCAGCGAGATGGTCCCCTCCTTCCGGGGCGAACGGATCGCGCTGAACATCTGGAACGCCACCACCCGGGTGGTCTTCCCCCTCACCGACGACTACGCCCTCGTGGAGGCCGAGCTCGCCGAGGGCGCCGAGGTGCTCGGCATCGACCTGGGCAACCCCTTCACGAGCGCCGAGGCGTTCCTCCGCCTGGAGCGGTGGATCGCGGGGACCGTCTCGTGGTCGGACGCCAACTCCTCCCTCATCGGGGACGGTCTCGCGAACTGCGTGCAGTCCTTCGACCTCACCGACTCCGAGCGCTCGCGGACCATCATCATGGCCACCGACAACCAGATCGCCGGCGCGCCCGTGTTCACCCTGGCCGAGGCCGCGGCGCTCGCGGACGAGCGCGGCGTCCGGATCCACGCCCTCTACGCCGCCGCGATCGACGACGCCTTCGCCCGCACGGAGTACGAGCAGGTGGTCACCTCCCGTGGTGGGCTCTTCCACGACCTGGCGGACCCCGCCGCCGTGGACGGCATCATCGCGGACATCGCCGCCCAGCAGGCCGTGGAGCTCGAGTCCGACCCGAAGGTGGTGGAGGTGGACCGGCCCGACCGGTGGTACGGCTGGCTCGTCGCCCTGGTCGCCGCCCTCGTGGTCGCCGCGTGGTGGGTGCGCCCATGACGCTGCGCTTCGTGTGGGATCCGGCCGCGCTCGCCGTCGTCCTCGTGGTGCTCGGCGGGCTCGCCGCCTGGGGTCTCGTGCGGGCCGTTCGGGACGACGACGGCACCCGCCTCGCGTGGGTGCGCCGCCTCGGCCTCGTGCTGGCGACGGTGGCGATCGGGGCGACCCCCGCCGTCGTCGCGTCGTCCGAGGAGGTCACGACCAACGTGGAGGCGTTCATCGTGGTGGACCGGACCGGCTCGATGGCAGCGGAGGACTGGGCCGGCGGGGAGCCGCGGCTGGACGGGGTCCGGGCGGACGTCCCGGCGCTCACGGAGGTGTTCCCGGGCTCCCGGTGGTCGATCATCGCGTGGGACTCCCGCGCCACCCGGCAGCTGCCCCTCACCACGGACGCCCGCGCGGTCGTCTCCTGGGCGGAGACGCTGCGCCAGGAGCTGACCATGTACTCGGCCGGGTCCGCGATCGACCGGCCCGCCGCCACGCTCGCCGAGGCCCTGGCGGGGGCGGCGGAGCGGAACCCGGAGAACGTGCGCCTCGTCTTCTTCCTCTCCGACGGGGAGAACACCGACGGCGACGCCTCCGCCGCCGACGCGTCCGTGGACGCCTACGCCCCGCTCGCCGGCCTCGTGGACGGCGGTGCCGTGCTCGGGTACGGCACCGAGGCGGGCGGGCGCATGCGGGAGTACGACGGCTCCGCCGACCCCAACCAGCCCTGGATCCAGGACACCACGCAGACCCCGCACGCCGACGCGGTCTCCCGCATCGACGAGGAGAACCTGCGGGACCTGGCCGGCGTGCTCGGAGTGCCCTACCTGCACCGGGGTGCGCCGGGTGGGCTCGAGGTGGTGGCGGAGGGCGTGGACGTCGAGACCATCGTGGAGGACGGGCGGACCACGGTGAACGTCTACCGGGACGTGTACTGGCCCTTCGTGTGGATCGTGGTGGGGCTTCTCGCCTGGGAGGCCTTCGACCAGGCCCGGGCCCTGCGTGAGCTGAGGGGGATCCGTGCGGCGCGAACGTAGGCAGCTGCTGCTCGCCCTCCCCGTGATCGTCCTGGCGGCGGTGCTCGGGGCGTTGCTCGTGCTGCTCTGGGTGTGGTCCCTGACGGCCGCCCGGGCGTACGACGACGGCGACCTCGCCGGGGCGGGGGCCTCCTGGGACCGTCAGCGCAGCCTCACGCCCCTTTGGCCGGAGCCGTGGAAGGCGCCCTACAACCAGGGGACGGGGCGGCTCGCCGGGGGCGAGTACGTGGACGCGGTCGAGCCGCTGCGCACCGCCCTCGCCCAGGTGCCCGCCGCGACCCCGGACGAGGAGGGCCGCCTCGACCCTGCCTCCCCCGAGTGCCGGGTGCGCACCAACCTCGCCGCCGCCCTCGACGGCGTGGCCGCGACGGCGTCGGACGCGGCGACGGCGGAGGCGGCGCGGGCCGACGCCGGGGAGACCCGGGCGCCGTGCGTGCCGCCGGGGGAGCAGGAGCCGCCGCCGACCGAGGAGCCGACCCCGCCGCCGGGGGAGGAACCGGAGCCGAGCGAGCCGCCGTCGCCGACCGGGACCCCCGGCGATCCCCGGCTGGAGGAGCTCCAGGAACGCAACGACCGTGCCCGCGAGGAGGCCGAGCAGGAGTTGCGGGACGAGGGTGGCGGGTTCGGGGGCGGGCAGAACTGGTGAGTCAGGCGCCCAGCCCGCGCAGGAGGAACCGCTCGGTGCCGTCGATGAAGTGGGTGCGCTCCGGCTCCCGCTCGGGGGCCGGCCGGCCCGTGACGCACGCGTGGATGAGCCGGCAGGCCACGTGGATGTCCTGATCCGGGATGAGGCCCGCGGCGATGGCGTCGGCGAGGATGCCCTGGAGGTGTTCCTCCACCAGCTCGACGTGCCGGTGGATCCGCTGGGCCGTGTCCGGGGAGACCACGCGGGTGAGGACGGGGCCGGGCGCGAAGTGGAAGAACCGCTTCAGCTCGAACTGGCGCCGGATGTAGAGCTGGAGCTGCTCGAGGGGGGAGGCGTCCGCACCGAGGTCGGCGGCGAGCAGGCCGAGGTACTGCGTGGTCTCGTGCTCGATGAACTCGATGAGCAGCGCCTCCTTGTCCGCGAAGTGGTTGTACACCGCGGTGCGCCCCACGCCCGCCTCGGTGGCGATGTCCGCCAGCGTGATCGCATCGAAGCCGCGCGTGGCCATCAGGTGGGCGAGCGCGTCGAAGAGCCGGGTGCGGGTCACCTCCCGGTGCTCGGCGATCGTGGCCCCGATGATCTTCGGCATGGGGGAGATTCTGCCACCCCCCCGCCCGGAAGTGGTTCGGGGGGCCGTGCCATGTGCCCCGTGCCATCGCGCGGTGCCATCGGCGCCGTGCGCCTATCGTTGGGAGCGACGAGGAGGCACCATGGCCCAGGACGACGAGCGGCTCGGCCGCGATGACATCACCCCTTCCGTCCCATGGGACGACAGCGACATCACGCCCGCGGAGCCGACCCTCGCGCCCGACGTGACCGAGGTGGTCGCCACCGCCCACGACGGGGAGACCCGGGCGTTCCCGGCCGGTGACTGGCAGCGGCCGGAGCCACCGGCCTCGCCGCCGGCGGGCACGCCCCCCGGCGCACCGCCGTCGCAGACCTCGCCGTGGCGCCAGGCAGCGCCTCCTCCCAATCCGTGGGCCACGCAGCAACCGGCCGGTACGCCCCCGCCCGGCGGGCCGGTGGTACCTCCCGGTGGAATCGTTCCGCCCCCGGGCGGGCCGATGCCGTACGGAGCCCCGTGGGGAGCGCCGCCGCCGAAGAAGTCGCGGGCACTGCTGTGGGTGGTGCTCGGCGTCGTTGGGGCCGTAGTGCTCGCCGTGGTCGGCGTGGTGCTCGCGGTGGTACTCATGCGTGGTCCCGACGTGAATTCCCTCTACGCGGACTGCGAGGCCGGCAACGCCCTGGCCTGCGAGGAGCTGTACCAGATCTCGGACATCGGATCCGAGGAGGAGGAGTTCGGCCTCACCTGCGGCGGGCGCACGGACGGCACGGTCGACTGCACGGAGGCGGACATGGACGCCCCCGCCCACTCGTGGACCGGCCCCGACGACGGCACCACGGACGACGGCACCACCGACGACGGTGGCGATGACGGCGTCGACGGCGACGAGGTGTTCACCTACGGCGACGACGCCTTCCTCGACGGCCTGTGGGACGCCTGCGCGTCGGGCGACATGATCGCCTGTGACGACCTGTACATGGAGTCGCCCGTGGACTCGGACTACGAACGCTTCGCAGACACCTGTGGGGACACCACGTCAGGTGGCACGTGGTGCGAGCCCGGCCGGGAGGACTGACCGGCCAGCACATGGGCTGCGATCGACCGGACGATGGGCACGTCCGGGTCCAGCCACGCGAGTGACCCGGCCTCGGACAGTTCCACCCAGGTCACCTCGTCGTGGTCCTGGAGGGGAGCCGGATCGCCCCCAACGAGCACGCACAGCCACACGCGCATGGCAAGGCCGTGGAGGATGGGCCAGTCCCCGCCGTCGGGTGCGGGGATCACGGTCCCGGCGCGCACCGCCACTCCCAGTTCCTCGTGCAGCTCGCGCGCGAGAGCCTCCCGCGGGTCCTCGCCCGGTTCCACCTTGCCGCCGGGAAGCTCCCACCGGCCGGCGAGCTCGGGTGGCGAGGAGCGCCGCGCGGCGAGCAGGCGCGTCCCGTCGATGATGGCCGCGGCGGCCACGAGGCGCGGGCCGCTCACGATTCCAGCCGCCCCAGCCGGACGGCGAGCTCCTCGACCGTGAGGGGCATCATCTCCACCGCGTCGCCTGACTCCGACTCCGTCGTCCCGCCGTAGGTGATCCCGTGCAGCGGCGTGACGTCGTTGAGGTCACGTCCCCAGCCGAGGATCAGGTGGTGGTCGTCGATGTAGGAGTCGGTGGCGGGGTCGAGGTGCACCCACCCGACGCCGGGGAACCACACCGCGACCCAGGCGTGGAGGGAGGCGGCGCCGTCGTCGCCCGCTCGATACCCGGAGACGAGGAGCGCGGCGAGGCCCAGCGATCGCAGGGCGGACAGCATGAGGTGGGCGTCGTCGTGGCAGGAGCGGGGGCCGGGGATGCGGCGCAGGCGTGCGGACAACGCCACCACCGCGCGAGCGAGCGGCTGACCGGGCGCGAACGTGTCGAGGGCGAAGGCCTGCGTGTCGTCGGACAGCGGCACGAGCTCGGACGGGAGGGCCCCGGAGGTGATGTCGAGGACGTCCTGGGGGCTGGGATGGGTGCCGTCGCCGGGCCGTCCCGTGGTGCGCACGCCGCGGACCAGGCCCACCACCTGGTCCCAGGCGAGCTGGGGCAGGGTCGCGGGACTCGTGAAGGGCCGGTCCACGGAGACGAGGGACTCGCCCACCACCTCCAGCCGGGTGTGGGCGGCCCTGACGTGGAACCAGGAGACCGTGTTTCCGCTCGGATCCGTGAAGGTCCGCAGTTCGTGCGGGGCGGGGTCCACGTGGAGGTGCGCGTGGTGGACCCGCTGCTCATCGAGGTCCCGCGGCAGCATGAGGGCACGCCCGTAGGTGGGTGCCACGCTCTCCGGGTGTTCGTGGGTGATGCGGTGCACCACGCGGTAGTGCCTCACGGCGTCACCCCCGGCCACGCGCTGGGTTCCACACGGGCGCACCAGCGGTCGGTGACCGCCTCGGAGACCAGCCGGAGCCGCCACCGGATCGAGTCGAGTTCCTCGGCGATCCGCCGTGTGCCGTCGTTCGCCACCTCATCCCACCGCAGGGGCACCTCGGTGAGGATGTCCGCGATGTCCGCGAGCGGCAGGGCGGCGCCGTCGGGCGTCCCGGGGAGGGCCTCGAGGGAGCGGATGATCCGCGCGAGCTGGAACCGCAGGGACCGTGGATTGCCCTCATCCGTGAGCAGGAGCTCCCAGACGCCGGTCACGCCTCCCCCGAGGTAGCGGCGGCGATACGTCAGGATCGACTCGTGCGCCATCAACGTGGAGTCCACCAGGAGCCGCTCCGCCTCCGGCGGGTGTGCCCGTCCGAGCGTCCCGGCGAGGGTCCCCACCACGTGCTCGGCGCGCTCGAGGCGCCGCCCGACCTCGAGGAGGTGCCAGCCGACGTCCCGCACCATCGCCTCGTCCAGCAGCCCCGCGAGTGACAGGAGGGGGGTGACCATCCGCCCGAGCGGCGCGCCGAGGGCCAGGGTGCCGTCCCGCCCGCGGGTGCGGCGCACGCGCCCGATCTCCCGCTCGATCGCCGCGAACGCCGGCCACGCGTCCGGCGAGAGCAGGTCCGGGACCGCGCGGGCGTTGCGCTGCGCCGCGGTGACGGCCTGCGCGAGCGTGCCCGCGCCGTCGCCCGCCACGAGTTCCGGGAGGTCCGCGTCCGCGTCGGCCCCCGAGACGTCGCGGAGCGTCGCCACCAGCACGTCGAGGGCGAGGCGGCCCGCGCCGTCGCTCCCGGCCGCGTGCGTCGCGCCGTGGTAGTCGTCCCAGCGGTCAGCGGTCGCCCGGAGCAGCCGGGCGAGTGACTCCGCCCGCTCCAGGTGGCGGCCCAGCCGGTGGAGGTCAGCCGCGGCGCGGGGCGTGATCACCGACGACGGCGGCAACCCCGGCGTCCGCACCCCCGCCTCTTCGGGCGCATCGGCGGGCTCGGCCGCCACCACCCACACGTCCTTCGCCGGCCGGGACCGGCCGTCGTCGAGGTCCCCGACACGGCCGAGCGCGCCGGACATCACCGACCACCCGTCGCCATGGGCGACGGCGAAGGTGCGCAGCGCCGTCGGCTGGTCGCTGACGCCCTCCCGGCTGAGGGAGGGGGCCTCGCTCGGTTCCACCGGCTCCTGCCCCACCCACGCCCACGGCTCGTGGGAGAGCCGCGCGCACAGGTCCGCGCGGTCGGCGAGGCTCAGCTCCCGGGCGTCGATGGTGGTGCGGNNCGGAGCGGACCGTCAGGCGGTGGATGTTGGCGATCACGTGGGAGCACATGGAGCGGTCGCCGCACCAGTAGGTGGCCACCGAGGGCAGGGCGAGCTCCTCCCCCAGGAGGTGCCGGGCGAGGCGGGGGAGGTAGGTGAGGAGGGCGGGGCTCTCCAGCAGACCGGAGGCGAGCGTGTTCACCACCGTGAGGGTGCCCTCCCGGATGGCGTGCAGGAGGCCGGGCGTGCCGAGGTGGGAGTCAGCGCGCAGTTCGAGGGGATCCAGCATGGGCGCGTCGACGCGGCGGACGAGGATGTCGAGGGGCTCGCGCACGTCCAGAGTGCGGGACCAGAGCCGGCCGTCCTCCACCACCAGGTCCTCGCCCTGCACGAGCGGGACCCCGAGCATGGCCGCGAGGTAGGCGTGGTCGAAGGCCGCGCGGGACGTGGGGCCTGGCGTCAGCACCGCGATGCGGGGGATCTCCGCCGGGGTGAGGTCCGCCAGCGCCCGGCGCATGGTGCGGAAGAACGGGGCCATGCGGCGCACCCGCTGCTCGCGGTACCGGGACGCCATCACCTGGGCGACCACCCG
>DBPQ01000004.1:22651-60671 GCA_002304945.1 Actinomycetales bacterium UBA1416
CGTCGGCGTTGCGGACGAGGTCCGCCGCCGTGCTGAAGAGCTGGTGCGGGCCGCGCAGGGTGAGGCCGGTGGCGGGCCGGACGAACGCGGGGGAGGAGGCCACCACCTCCGGGGGGAGGAGGCCCGACGTGAGGAGTCTCCGCTCCGTGGTGAGGTCGGTGAGGATCAGGTCGAGGAGTTCCGTGCGCTGGGTGATCGCGCGCTCGAGGGGGAGCCAGTCGCGCGCCTCGACCACCAGGGGCAGCGGGTCCAGCGCCCACGGGAGGCCCCGCCCGTGCGTCACCCCGTGCTCGCGGAGCAGGTCCTCGGTGGCGGTGTGAACACCCTCGAGCGGGATGGCTGACACGGTGCTCCTCCGGCGGACTGCAGGCAACCATGACAGCCTACGCTCAGGCGTCAAGGTTCGTTCAAGCTGCCGCTCGGCGGGTTGGGGAGGTTTTGCGCCGGCTTTACGTGAGGGTGGGCGAGCGGTCAGGAGGCGTCGAGCGCGACGAGGAAGCCGTCGTCGTCCACCACGACGCCGCCCGCGAGCTGCTGCACCGCGTGCGCGATGCGCTCCACCTCCGCGATGACCGCCGCACGCACCCGTCGCTGGGACAGGGAGAGCCGGCCGGGCCTCGCGAGGTACTCCTCCGGCGGGTGCCAGCGCACCTCGTAGCCGCGCGCGCCCGGCGTCGCCCAGTCGAGGGCGCCGATGGCGAGGGGCGGCATCGGGTGCCTGTCGGAGACGACCTGCAGGATCCCGGCGGGCTCGGCGTCACCGGCACCGGCACCGGCACCGGTACCGGTACCGGTGACGACGGCGGCGCGGCGGCCACGCCGCGGCGCCGGGAGGGCGGGCATGGAGATCGACCAGGTGCGCCGGGTACGGCCGTCGAGCACCACGTCGTCGCGGCCGATCGCCGCTGCCACCGCCTCCGCCGTGAGGCTGGTGGGGGCGAACACCGCCAGGTCGACGGCGGACGCCGGATCCGGCTGCAGGAGGACCGCTGTCCCGGCGGGGTGGAGAGCCCCGGCCAGCCGGCGGGCAGCGGCGGCGAGGAAGCGCAGCACCTCGAGTTCGGTGCCGGCGGGGATGCCGTGGGGGTAGGCGTCGAGGATCGGGTCGGTGCCGAGGAGGTCGGGCGGCAGGGCACCGGCGCGCTCCGCGGGGCAGAGGGCGAGGTAGGCGGACGTCGCCCAGGTGGGGGCGTCGAGCCGGGCGCGCAGATCACCCCCGACCGCCCACGGGCCGGTGAGGAACACTCCCGGACCGAGGGTGATGGCATCCATCGAGATCTGCCCGGCGCCTGGGAACCACGAGCGGGCGAGCGAGTCGAGATCGGTCTGAGCGACCTCATCGTCCGTGAGCAGGAGGTGGTGGAGGTGCGCGGCCTTCGGGTCGAGGTCAGTCATCGAGGTGGACGCGGCTGAACCCCAGGTGGGAGCGGGACGCAGTCGGCCCGCGCTGCCCCTGGTAGCGCGACCCGTGCGCCCCCGACCCGTACGGGGCCTCCGCGGGGCTGGAGAGCTGGAAGAAGCAGAGCTGGCCGATCTTCATCCCCGGGTGCAGGAGGATCGGCATGGTGGCCGTGTTGGACAGCTCGAGAGTGACGTGCCCGGTGAAGCCGGGGTCGATGAAGCCGGCCGTCGAATGGGTGAGCAGGCCGAGGCGGCCCAGGGAGGACTTGCCCTCGAGCCGCGCCGCGATGTCGTCCGGGAGCGTCACCACCTCGTGCGTCGCGCCGAGCACGAACTCCCCGGGGTGGAGCACGAACGGCTGGTCCGGGCCCACGTCCACCAGGCGGGTGAGATCGCTCTGATCGGCGGCCGGATCGATCACCGCGTACTTGTGGTTGTCGAAGAGGCGGAAGTACCGGTCGAGGCGGACGTCCACGCTGGACGGCTGGACCATCGCCGGGTCCCACGGGTCCAGGACCACACGGCCGGACTCCACCTGGGCGCGGATGTCACGGTCGGAGAGCAGCACGCTCCCATCCTAGTGAGCGCCGGCGCCCCCGCCGAGCCGCCGGTTTTCCAGTGCGCGCGCTGCCCGGCTATAGTGGAGGGGCCGTAAAGGCGACGCGGGTGTAGTTCAATGGTAGAACTTCAGCTTCCCAAGCTGAGAGCGCGGGTTCGATTCCCGTCACCCGCTCCAAACGTCTCCGCCGCCGTCGTCGGGGCGCCGGACCTGGCGGTGGGCGACCTCTTCGGCTCCTGCATGGCCAACATGGCGATCCTCGCCGTCATCGACCTCCTGCACCGGCACCACGTCTGGCCCGCCGTGGAGGTGGGGCACGCGCGGGTGGCGTCCGTCGCGATCACGCTCGTGGCGATGGCGGTGCTCGGAATCCTCCGCCCACCGGGGCTGGCCATGGGATGGCTGGGGCTGGACACGCTCGCGATCGCGGGTACCTACCTGGCCGCCGTGGTGTGGATGCGCCGCTCGCCCCGGTCGCGGTTCAGCGCCGACCTGGCGCCCCACCCCACCGGGTGGACCCGCGCCGAGCGTACCGGCGTGCGGCCAGCCGTCCTGCGCTTCGCGTTCGCTGCCGTGGTGGTGCTGGTCGCCGCCCCCGCCTTCGCCCGATCGGGTCAGGCGATCGCGGAACTCGGCGGCATCTCCGAGACCTTCGTGGGTGCGGCGCTCCTCGCCGTCGCGACCTCACTCCCCGAACTGGTGGTCGCCCTCGCGGCGGTGCGGATCGGCGCCCATGACCTGGCGGTCGGGAACCTCTTCGGTTCCAATGCGTTCAACATGTTCGCCCTGCTGTTCGTGGACGCCGCGTACGTGGACGGCCCCGTCCTCGCCGCCGTGGATCCGGCGCAGGCGACCGCCGGCGTGGGGGCGATCCTGCTCATGGCCCTCGCCCTGGCCGCACTCGTCCACGGCGTCGAGACCCGCGTGCGCAGGCTGGAACCCGACGCCGTGGTACTGCTGACCCTCTACGTGGTGCTCCTCGGGATCATCTGGACCCAGAGCCCCGCCTGATGCCCGGGTGGTCTAGCGGACCTTCATCTCCCAGCAGTCGAAGCAGGTGATCGAGGCGTCTCCGGGCTTCGCCTCCACGCTGCTGATACCACCGAGGCCGAGCAGCCCGACGAGGCTGAACGCGAGAACGAACTTGCGGAACATGACCGTCATCTCCCCTGCAGAAGAGCGGCGGGAGGTTCCCGCCGTGTCCCTATAGTAGTTGAGGTGGGCACGGTTTGACCCTGAGGCTTCAGATTCGAGCGGAGGCGCCGGATGATCGATGATCTTGGGCTCACCGCGACGGAATGGTCGCTCTACCGGGGCCTGCTGTGGAACCCACGTGCCACGCTCCCGGAACTCACCGCCGAACTCTCCACTGCGGAGGAGGACATCGCCGGCGCGCTCGCGCGGCTCGAATCCGCGGGACTCGTGGTGGAGTCCTCCTCCACGCCGAGCCGGCTGCGCCCCGTCTATCCCCAGATCGCCCTGCAACGCATCCTCAACCGGCAGAGCGAGGCCCACGACCGGGAGAGCCAGCGGCTGCGAGGCCTGACCGAGGAGGTCGCGGAGTTCACGGAGAGCTTCGTCGAGCACCGGAAGGCCTACGAGGTCTCCCTCCTGAACGAGATCTCCGACCCCGCGGAGATGACGTCCCGCGTCAACGAGCTCACCCGGGAGGCCCGTTCCGAGATCCTCTCCTTCGTCACCCACACCATCACGCCGGCGTCGCTCGAGCAGGCCCGCCGGGGTGACCGCGAACTCCTGGACCGGGGGATCCGCGCGCGCGGCATCTATCTCGCCGCCGCCCTCGATGACCCGCCGACCCGCGACTACCTGCGCTGGCTCGAGGGAGAGGGGGCGCTCGTGCGCGTCGCGCCCTCGCTGCCAATCCGCATGATCGTGTTCGACGGCGCCGCCGCCGTTGTCTCCCGGCGGGCGCTCGACCCGGCCCACGGGGCGCTCATCGTCCAGTCCCCCGGCCTCATCGCCGCGCTCGTGAGCCTGTTCGAGGCCTACTGGAGCCACGCCGAACCGGTGCAGGGCGACACTCCGTCCGGCTCGGCTCCCAGCAGGATGGAACAGGACATCCTCACCCTCCTGGCGCAGGGGATGAAGGACGACGCCATCGCCCACCGCCTCGACCTCTCGGTGCGGACCGTGCGCCGAGTGCTCAATCAGCTCTACGAGCGCACCGGCTCGGAGAGTCGCTTCGAACTGGGGGTGAAGGCCACCCGGTTCGGCTGGCTGTGAGGAGGAACGATGCGTGCACTGGTGAAGCCCCACGCGGGCCCGGGACTGGAGTTGCGGGACGTCCCGGAACCGAGCCCCGGGATGGGCGAGGTCAAGATCCGGGTGATGAGGGCGGGTTTGTGCGGCACCGACCTCCACATCCAGGACTGGGACGAGTGGTCCGCCGGCATGCTGCACCCGCCCATGACGATCGGTCACGAGTTCTACGGCGAGATCGTGGAGATCGGCCCCGGGGTGACCGCAGGGGATGGCCGTGACGAGCTCCGGGTGGGCCAGCGCGTCTCCGTGGAGGGGCACATCGTCTGCGGCCGGTGCCGCAACTGCCGCTCCGGGCGCCGGCAGATGTGCATCCGCACCAACTCCGTGGGCGTCAACCGGGACGGTGCGTTCGCGGACTTCGTGGTGGTGCCCGCCTCCAACGTGTGGGTGCAGCCGGACCACATCGACCCCGACCTCGGCTCGATCTTCGACCCTCTCGGCAACGCCGTCCACACCGCCCTGCAGGCCACCCTCGTGGGCGAGGACGTGCTCATCACAGGTGCCGGCCCGATCGGGATCATGGCCGCCGCCGTCGCCGGCCACGCGGGCGCGCGACGGGTGGTGATCACCGACACCTCGGAGTACCGCCTGGGTCTCGCGGCCGCCGTCGGGGTGACGCGTGCCGTCGACATCACGACGACGTCGCTCGCGGACGTGCGCCGCGACCTCGGCATGCTGGAGGGCTTCGACGTCGCCATGGAGATGAGCGGTGCCCCGGCCGCACTCTCCGACATCATCGACAACTGCACTCACGGCGCGAACGTGGCGCTGCTCGGCATCCCGAAGGAGCACTTCGCGATCGACTGGGGCAAGGTCATCACCCACATGCTCACGATCCACGGCGTGTACGGGCGGCGGATGTTCTCCACCTGGTACCGGATGAGCTTCCTGCTCGAGTCCTCCGCGGAGCTCCGGGACCAGGTGCGGTCCGTGATCACCCACCGCTTCGCGCCGGAGGACTGGGCGGACGCGTTCGACACGGCGCGGTCCGGGCGGTGCGGCAAGGTCATCATGGAATGGAGCGACTGATGTACGGGATTCGCGAGGAACTGGCGGCGGAGCTGGAGGGCATCCGTGCGGCAGGGCTGTGGAAGGCGGAGAGGGAGCTCATCGGACCGCAAGGGGCGAGCGTGGGGACCGCCGGGGGTGACGCGCTGAACTTCTGCGCGAACAACTACCTGGGGCTCGCGGACCACCCGGAGATCATCGCCGCCGCCCAGAGTGCGATGGACGAGTTCGGGTACGGCATGGCCTCGGTGCGCTTCATCTGCGGGACGCAGACGCAGCACACCGCGCTGGAACGGGAGATCGCCGAGTTCCTTGGGATGGACGCGGCGATTCTGTACTCCTCCTGCTTCGACGCCAACGGAGGCCTGTTCGAGGTGCTGCTCGGCCCGGAGGACGCGGTGATCTCCGACGAGCTCAACCACGCCTCCATCATCGACGGCGTCCGGCTGTGCAAGGCGGTGCGGTACCGGTACCGCAACCGGGACATGGCGGACCTGGAGGCCCAACTCGTGACCGCGCGTGGTGCGGGGGCGCGCCGGGTGCTGGTGGTGACCGACGGCGTCTTCTCGATGGACGGGTCCTTCACTCCGCTCGACGCGATCTGTTCGTTGGCGGAGCGGTTCGGGGCCCTCGTCATGGTGGACGACTCGCACGCCACCGGGTTCGTGGGGCCGCGCGGGCGGGGCACGCCGGAGCAGTTCGGGGTGGTGGACCGGGTGGACATCGTGTCCGGCACCCTGGGCAAGGCGCTCGGCGGGGCGTCCGGCGGGTTCATCGCGGCGCGGAGCGAGATCGTCGAACTGCTGCGGCAGCGCTCCCGGCCGTACCTCTTCTCCAACGCGGTGGCCCCGGCCGTGGTGGCCGGCTCACGGGTGGCGCTGCGGCTCGCGGCGGAGGCGGACGAGGGCCGCGCCCGGTTGCGTGAGAACGCGGCACTCTTCCGGTCGCTGATGGAATCGGCCGGGTTCGACATCCTGCCCGGCGAGCACCCGATCCACGCCGTCATGTTCCCCGGCGAGGACGGCGCCCGACTCGCGAAGGCCATGTCCGAGGAGATGCTCCGGCACGGGGTCTACGTGATCGCGTTCTCCTTCCCCGTGGTGCCGCGGGGGAGGGCTCGCATCCGGGTGCAGCTCTCGGCGGCGCACTCGGCCGACGACGTGCGCGCGTGCGTCGACGCGTTCGTCGCGGCGCGGGAGGCAGTGGCGGGGGCGGAGGCCTGATTGCACGCCTCCCAACCAGTCCGGAGTCTCCATTCTCACGAGCGGTGGTGGGCCGGCCGGAGAACGGGAGCCTACTGGGGGTAGGAGTCCTGCGACTTCTCCTCGATGAAGGCCTCCATGATCTTCTCCGTGAGCGCGTCCAGCGACTTCGAGATCACGCGGAGGTCCTTCGTGCGGTGGCGGGGGCTCGCAGCATCGACGACGCGAATGGATGCCTCGATCTTGTCCAGCTGCTTGGTGAATGTGGCGGCGCGGCGCACCTCGCCGTCGTCGTCGGCGGAGGCTCGCAGGTAGGAGACCTGCTCGCGCAGGATGCCGATCCGCTCCCGGAGTGACTCAGGGCTGTTGCCGGCCTTGCGGAGTTCGGCCAGCCGGCGCAGCTGGACCTGCACGCTGGAGAGGAGCTCGGGGTTCTCCCGGAGCTTCTGCTCGATCAGCGGCCAGTACTTCCGCACCATCTCGATCACCACCGGGGCTGCGGTGGTGAGGAGCGTGATCCGCTTCGGTGTCAGTGCCATGTTCGCCTCCTGATGCCCATTGTCCCCCAGCAGGAGCGGACGGCGCGACCGCACGGGCCCCGCTCCCGCCGTGCGTGCCAATCTGGCCTGCCGGATGGGCGGGCGCCCGTACGATTTCCACCAGCATCCTGCCGAGGAGGTCCCGATGGCTGAGGACATGTCCGGTCGAGAGCCTGACATCGACGCCCGCACGCTGGCGCGCTACACCAACCTGGCGCGGGTGGGGGCGGTCGCGGAGGCTGAGGACCTGCGGGAGCGCATCGCCGCCGCCGAGGAACGCGGGGATCAGCGGGAGGCGCGCCGCCTGCGCCGACTCGCCGGGGAGCGGCAGACCCAGTGGGTCTGGCTGATCCTCGCCCTCGTGGTGACGCTGGTCGTGCTGCTCGCCCTCTGGGCGATGCGTGACCGGACTGGTGGCGACGACGCCGCCTCCGGTGCGGCAACGGCGGACCATCCCACGACTTCCGCGCCGCTGGACGCCTTCCCGGCCGAGCAGGTCGCCGACCCGGCTGACGTTCTCCCACCCGAGGCCATCTCGTACACCTGTTCCGACGACCACGAGACCGTCGTCACCCAGGTGGAGCTGGATCTCAACCCGGACGCGCGGTACCAGTACGCGTACGAGGCCGGTGGCTCGCGCATCGCGATCCTGACCGTCGTCGACAGCGTGGAGTACGACACGATGGCCGAGTCCCTGACCTCTCAGTACGAGAAGGACTCGGCGGCGGGTGCGGACGTGGTCGCGCCGAAGGTCCTCGAGGGCGTCGCGGACGGTGCCGTGGTCTACGGGTCGACCGCGATCTTCCGCAACGGGGACGACGCCGGGATGCTCTGGGCCAACACCCTCGTCGACGCCGGCGGCGAGGCCGCCGTCACCGTCGAGCCGGACGAGCTGGAGACCCTCGCACGGATCGCGGCGCCCCGCATGTAGGCCCTCTCGCCCGGTCAGATCCCGAGGCGCGCGGTGAGACGGGCGACGTCGGAGGCGTCCCCGAGGACCTGCACGTGCGCCGCTGTCGTGCGGCCGGTGGCCCAGAGCAGCAGCTCGCCGGGCTCGCCCACGACCGTGACCCGCCGGCGCCGCCGGACGGGCAGGATGCGGCCGTCCGGGGTCTCGAGGTCCACCCCGAACGGGGCGCTCCGGAAGAGGAGCCGCGAGGACCGCTTCACGACGTCCCAGAGCTCGCGCTCGAGCGCCTCGGGCATCTCCCTGGGCGGCAGCGGGTGAGACCCGGCCCGCCGGACGTCCTCGTGGTGGACGAAGAACTCCAGGGCGTTCGCGCGCGCGTCCACGCCGGGGAGGCGGAAGGGGGAGAGGCCCCGCGGGCCGCGGCGGAGGTCCGCGACCAGCTCGGCGAACGGCAGCCGCGACCTGGCCGCGGCCATGCGGAGCGCCTCCTGGTGTTCGCGGGGCATCATGACCGCCGCGACGGCCGGGAACTCGTTCTCCCGGACCCAGAGGTGGGCGGCGAGGTCCGCCGTCGTCCAGTCCCCGCACAGGGTGGGGGCGCCGGGCCCGACGGCGAGGAGGGTGTCGCAGATCGCCTGCCGTTCGGACCGGGCGAGGTTCATCCCACGAGCGTAGTGGCACCGGCGCGCGCCCGGGAGGATGCTGGAGCGATGGAGACACGACGACTCGGCCGGATCGGGCACGCGAGTTCGGTGCTCATCTTCGGGGGCGCCGCCCTCGGGGAGTGCACCCAGGACGAGGCGGACGCCTCGGTGCGGGAGGCTCTGGACGCCGGCATCAATCACTTCGACACCGCCGCGGCGTACGGCGGCTCCGAGGACCGCCTCGGACCGTGGATGGCGGACATCCGGGACCGGATCTTCCTCGCCTCCAAGGTCACGGAGCGTTCCTACGACGCCGCCTGGGCGTCCATCAACCGGTCGCTCGAGCGCCTCCGGGTGGACCACCTCGACCTCCTGCAAGTCCACTCCGTCTGCGACCTGCCCACCCTCGATGCCGTCACCGGCGACGACGGCGCGCTCCGCGCCGTCGTCCGCGCCCGGGACGAGGGGCTCACCACCCACCTGGGCATCACGGGCCACACGCACGCCGCGCCGTCGGTTCACCTGGAGGCGTTGCGGCGCTTCGACTTCGACTCCGTCCTGACCCCGTGGAACTTCCGGCTCGGCCAGGACCCGGCCTTCCGGGCGGACTTCGAGCAGCTCGTGGCGGAGGTGCAGGCCCGCGACGTCGCGCTGATGACCATCAAGGCGGTGGCGCGCCGCAACTGGTACCCGGGGGAGAAGTCCTACGACACGTGGTACCGGCCGTTCGACCGCCAGGAGGAGGTCACCGCGGCGATCGCCTGGGTGCTCGCCCACCCCGCCATCTCGGGGGTCGCCACCGCCGGGGCGACCTCCCTCCTGCGCCTCGCCATCCGGGCCGAGCGGGACCGCGCCACCATGACGGAGGCGAGGATCGCGGAGGTCCTCGGCCGGGTGCCCGACTACTCCTCCCCCTTCGACGAGCGCATGCCCGCGATCTGACGACCGGCTGGGCGGGCCGCCGGACGAGGGCGGCCGATCCCCGGCCAGGCCCGAGCCGTGTGGGACCCCGACTGGTCCGTGGGGGGCCCCGACTAGACTGGGGACGTTCCGCACCCGACCCGACGGGGCCCGATGGTTCACCTGCTCATCCTGCACGCCCTCGCGGCGTTGCTGGCCCCTGCCCTCGTGGGGACCATGGGACGGCGGGCCTTCCTCGTGCTGGCCGCGGTCCCGGCGACGGCGGCCGCCTGGGCGATCTCGCACACCGGGGCCGCACTCTCCGACACACCGCCGGCGCAGGTGGTGCCCTGGATCGGCGGGCTCGGCCTGAACCTGTCCTTCCGGCTGGACGCCCTGTCCTGGGTGATGACGCTCATCGTGGGCGGGGTGGGCTCCCTGGTGCTCCTGTACAGCGCCGCCTACTTCTCCGCCCGGGCCACGGCGCTCGGCCGCTTCGCCGCGGTGTTCGTGGCCTTCGCCGGGGCGATGCTCGGCGTCGTCACCACCGACAACACGCTCGCGCTGTACCTCTTCTGGGAACTCACCACGATCTTCTCCTACCTGCTGATCGGCCACTACCACGAGCGGCAGGCCTCCCGGCGCGCCGCGAGCCAGGCCATCATGGTGACCACGCTCGGGGGACTCGCGATGCTCGCCGGCTTCGTCGCCCTGGGGGAGATGGCGTACGGCAGCTACTCGATCTCCCTGCTGGTCGAACGGGCCGCGGCGGGACTCCTCGGCGGGGGGACGCTCCTCCCCGTGGCGATCGCGCTCGTGCTCGTCGGGGCGCTCTCGAAGTCCGCACTCCTGCCGTTCCACTTCTGGTTGCCCGCGGCGATGGCCGCGCCCACCCCGGTGAGCGCCTACCTGCACGCCGCGGCCATGGTGAAGGCCGGCGTCTACCTCGTCGCCCGGTTCGGACCGGGCTTCTCCGGCCACGGGATCTGGCAGTGGCTCGTCCTCGGGTTCGGGCTCGGCACGATGCTCCTCGGGGGGTACCGGGCGTTGCGGCAGCACGACCTGAAGCTCGTCCTCGCCTTCGGCACGGTCTCCCAGCTCGGAATGATGGTGGCGATGGTCGGCCACGGCTCGCGGGCGGTTGCCCTCGCCGGGCTCGCCATGGTGGTCTCGCACGCCCTGTTCAAGGCCTCCCTCTTCCTCGTGGTCGGCATCGTCGACTGGTCGGTGGGGACGCGCGACCTCCGCGAGCTGTCCGGGCTCGCGCGCGCGATGCCGGTGGTGGCGACGACGGCGGCCCTCGCGACGGCGTCGATGATCGGACTGCCGCCGCTCGCCGGGTACGTCGCGAAGGAGGCCGCCCTCGAGGGCCTTGCGCACGAGGGCGACTGGCTGGTGCTCGCCGTCCTCGCGGTCGGCTCGGTGCTCACGTTCGCCTACGGGCTCCGGTTCTGGTTCGGGGCCTTCGGGACACGGGCCGGGGTGGCGCAGTCGGTGGCCCGCTACAGCTCCGGCCTCATCGTCCTCTCTCCGGCGGTGCTCGCCCTGGCGGGCCTCGCCGTCGGCGTCCTCCCCGGCCCCTTCGAGCGGGTCCTCGCCCCCCACGCCGATACCTTCCCGGGCGACGCCGGCCACCTGACCCTGTGGGGTGGGCTCGGGCTCCCCCTCGCGGTCACGCTCGGGGTGTTCGTCCTCGGGCTGGCGATGTTCCGCGTCCGCGACGTGGTCGAGCGCCTCCAGGACGGCGTCGTGTCCGTGCCCAGCGCGGACAGCCTCTACCGGCGCAGCCTGCGGGCCCTGGAGAACTCGGCCGCGGACGTCACGGCGATCACCCAGCGCGGTTCCCTCCCGCTCTACCTCACCATCATCCTCATGGTGATGGTGGGGGCCGCCGGCGGGGCCGCCGTCGTGGAGGGAACGCTCCCGGAGGCCATCCGCGGCGCCGACTGGTGGGGGCAGGTGGTGATCGCCGCCTTCATCGGGGTCACCTCCATCCTGGCCGCACGATCGCGGCGCCGCCTGAAGGCCGTCCTCCTGGTCGGCGCCTCCGGCTACGGCATGGCGCTGCTGTTCTCCGCCCACGGGGCCCCCGACCTGGCCCTGACGCAGGTGATGGTGGAGACCATCACCCTGGTGCTCTTCGTCCTCGTGCTGCGCCGCCTGCCCACCTACTTCTCGAACCGGCCGCTGACCGGGGACCGGTTCCTGCGGATGGCGATGGGGGCGGCCTCCGGCCTCGCAGTCGGGGCGATGTCCCTGGTCGCCGTGGGGGGTCGCCGGCGCATCCCGGTCTCCGAGTACCTCCCGGAGGCGACGTACGACTACGGGTACGGCCGCAACATCGTCAACGTCATCCTCGTGGACACCCGCGCCTGGGACACGATGGGCGAGATCTCGGTCATCCTCGTCGCTGCCACGGGAGTCGCATCCCTCCTGTTCCTCCGGGACCGCGCCGGCATCGTCGACTCCGCACGCAACCGTGCCCACGCCGAGACGACCACCCGGGTGTGGGACGACGGGTCGCCCGACCTCACGGCCTCGCTGCGCGAGACCACCAGCCAGCCGGGCTGGCTGCGCGCCCCGGGGCGTGGCCGGCACTGGCTCGCCGGCGGTGCCACCCTCGCCCCACGGCGTCGGTCGGTGATCTTCGAGATCGGCACGCGGCTGGTCTTCCACTCGATGGTGCTGCTCTCCCTCTACCTGCTGTTCGCCGGGCACAACCAGCCCGGCGGCGGCTTCGCCGGGGGTCTCGTGGCGGGGACGGCCCTCATCGTCCGCTACCTGGCAGGCGGCCGCTACGAGCTGGGGGCGACCATCCCCCTCCACGCCGGGCACCTCCTCGGCACCGGCCTGGCCATCGCCACCACCGCGGCCCTCGTCCCGCTGCTCCTCGGCGGCCAGGTGCTCCAGACGGCGGTGTTCGAGCTCACCGTGCCGGTGTGGGGGGACGTCAAGATCGCGACCGCCCTCATCTTCGACATCGGGGTCTACGTCCTGGTCCTCGGGCTCGTCCTCGACGTCCTGCGCTCGCTGGGCGCCGAGATCGACCGGCACGGTGAGATCGAGGGGATGTCCGACGACGAGGTGGACGACTCCGTGGAGGTGGCGCCATGACCTTCGACGTCTCCCCCTCGCTCACGCTCGTGCTGCTCGCCGCCGTGCTGGTGGGCGTGGGGGTCTACCTCATGCTCGAGCGTTCCCTGTCCCGGATCGTCATCGGGCTGGTCATCGCGTCGAACGGCATCAACGTGCTCTTCCTCATCGCCGGCGGACGGGCGGGCGACCCGCCGCTCAACGACGGCGACCACTCGACCATGGCCGATCCGCTTCCGCAGGCGATGGTGCTCACCGCCATCGTCATCACCCTCGGCATGACCGCCTTCCTCCTCGCGATGGCCTACCGCTCCTGGCAGCTGAACGGCCACGACGAGGTCCAGGACGACCTGGAGGACCGGCGGGTCGTCCGGCGCGCCGCCCGCGACCTGCTGTCGCGACGTGCCGCCGACGACTCCGGGGCCACCCTGGCCGAGGACGCGCGCGTCACCCGGGACGAGACCGCAACGGACGGGGCCGCCCGATGACCTGGCTCGTCCCCCTCCCCGTGGTGATCCCGCTCCTGGCGGCCGGGATCGCCCTCGCGTTCGGCCGGCGGCCCAACCTGCAGCGCCTCATCGCGACGGCGGCGCTCACCGCCTCCCTCGCGGTCGCCGTCACGCTCATCATCGCCGTCGACGCCGGTCCCATCGTGGTGAACGTCGGCGGGTGGGCGGCGCCGGTGGGGATCGCCCTGGTGATCGACCGGCTGTCCGCCCTCATGCTCGCGGTCTCGGTGGCGGTCACGCTCGCCGTCCTCGTCTACTCGGCTGCCCAGGGCGTGGCGGACAAGGGCGAGGGCGCGCCCGTCTCGGTCTACTACCCGACCTTCCTCGTCCTGAGCGCCGGGGTGTCCAACGCCTTCATCACCGGGGACCTCTTCAACCTGTACGTGGGGTTCGAGATCCTCCTGGCGGCCTCGTTCGTGCTGATCACGCTGGGTGGCACCCGCGACCGGATCCGGGCGGGCACGATCTACGTCGTCGTGTCCCTCATGTCCTCCCTCGTCTTCCTCACCGCGCTCGCCCTGATCTACGCGGCCACCGGCACCGTCAACTTCGCCCAACTCGCCATCCGCCTGCCGGAACTCGACTCCGGCGTGCGGCTCGTGCTGCACCTCATGCTCCTCATCGCCTTCGGCATCAAGGCGGCGGTGTTCCCGCTCTCGGCGTGGCTGCCGGACTCCTACCCCACCGCTCCCGCACCGGTCACGGCGGTGTTCGCCGGCCTGCTCACCAAGGTGGGCGTGTACGCCCTGATCCGCACCGAGGTGCTGCTCTTCCCCGGAGGCCGCCTCGACACGGTCCTCCTGGTGGTCGCGCTGGTGACGATGGTGGTGGGCATCCTCGGGGCGGTCGCGCAGGACGACCTCAAACGGCTCCTCTCCTTCACGCTGATCTCCCACATCGGCTTCATGGTCTGGGGGGTGGCCCTCGCCTCCCAGACCGGGCTGTCCGCCGCGGTGTTCTACGTGGCCCACCACATCACCGCGCAGACGGCCCTCTTCCTCGTGGCGGGCCTGATGGAGCACATCGGCGGCACGACGTCGCTCACCCGCCTCGGGTCGCTGGCACGGCTCGCGCCCGGGGTGGCGATCCTGTTCTTCATCGCGGCGATGAACCTCGGCGGGATCCCGCCGCTCACCGGGTTCCTCGGCAAGCTGGGGCTCCTGCAGGCCTCCGCCGAGGCCGGGACGCCGTTGGCGTGGACACTGGTCGCGGGTGGCCTCGTGACCTCCCTCCTCACCCTCTACGCGATGACCAAGGCGTGGAACATGGCGTTCTGGCAGACCGCGGAGCATGAGCCGGAGCCGCGGCCCCTGCCCCGCTCCATGGCGGGGGCGTCGGCAGGACTGGTCGCGATGTCGCTCGGTCTCGTGGCCATCGCCGGCCCGCTGGTCGACTACACGGACCGGGCCGCCCGCGACCTGCGCATGCGCACCCCCTACATCCAGGCTGTCCTCCCCGAGGGGGAGTACCCCGCCGATGTGTACAACGAGGCCTGGGGAGAGCGTGATGGGGAGGGTTAGGGGCCGCTTGCCCTCGGCCGCGATGGTCGTGTGGCTGACCGCCGTGTGGGTGCTGCTCTGGGGGGACCTCTCGTGGGGCAACGTGGTCAACGGCATCCTGCTCGCGGTCTTCGTGAGCGTGCTCCTTCCCCTGCCGCACGTCTCGGACCTCGGGGCGTTCCGGCCGTTGGGGGTCGCCGTCCTCGTGGTCCGGTTCCTCTGGGACGCGCTGGCCGGCGCGCTGCAGGTGACGCGGGTGGCGATACGGCCCGCCCCGCCACGCTCCGCCGTGATCAAGGTGCAGCTGCGCTCGCACTCGGACGTCATCCTCGCCACCACCGCCGGGCTGACCTCCCTGATCCCCGGATCGGTGGTCGTGGAGGCCCACCGCCTCACCGGGGTGCTCTACCTCCACATCCTCGACCTCCCCCCTGGGGAGACCGAGGAGGCGATCGAGTCCGTCCGGAAGGTCGTCCTCGGGCAGGAGGAGCGCCTGCTGCGGGCCATCTCCGCTGACGCGGTTCTCGCCGACGCCGGTTACGTCCCCGGGTGGCGGGCCGGATCCGGCGAGATCGACGCGCGCTCCCCGGAGGTGCGCCCGTGAACGCCGTCCACGTCGCCTGCCTCGTGCTGCTGGCGGTCGCCGTCCTCCTCGTGGTGACCCGGGTGGAGCAGGGCCCGTCCCTGCTCGACCGCGCGCTCTCCGTCGACGTCATCACGGCCGGCCTGATGGGGTTCGTGGCGATCCTCGGGGCGATGACGGGCCGGAAGGACCTCATCGCCCTCATGGCCGCCCTCGCCCTGGTGGGCTTCATCTCGACCGTCACGATCGCGCGCTTCGCCGGGGCGGACTCCGAGGAGGAACGCCGTATCCTGACGCGCGAGGAACTCGAGGAACTGCTGGCCTCCCAGGCCCCGCTGGACGACGACGACGCCCCGGTCCACGACGTCGACGTCGCCGGCGACGAGGGCGAGGATCCGCCGGTGGGCCAGGAGGGCGAGGTGCCCGCCGACTCGCAGGGCGTGGCCCGGGCGGAGGAGGCGTGATGGAGGTGCTCGACATCGTCGCCGCGATCTCGTTCATGGCGGGGACCCTGCTCACGCTCGCCGCCGCGATCGCGGCGCGGCGGTTCCCGAACCTGCTCGCCCGGCTGCACGCCCCGGCGAAACCCCAGGTGGCCGGCCTGGCCTTCATGCTGCTGGGGCTCGCGATCTCGGTCGGCGACCCCACCGTCTCGTGGACGTGCCTGCTGGTGTTCCTCTTCCAGCTGATCACTGCCCCGATCAGCACCCACCTGGCAGCCCGCGCCGGCTACCGCACCGGGCACGTGGGTGCCGAGGACCTGATCGTCGACGAGTACCGCCGGGACATCATCGACTCCCAGCGGGAGTAGCCCCTACTCGAGGCGCTTGGGGCGGGGGCCGGCGTACCAGCGCTTCGCGCCGAGTGCGGCGAGCTGGCGGGAGAGGCCGAGCAGGGCGCCGGACACGGCGGCGAACACGACGATCTCGGCGACGCTGACCCCCGGGTCATCGGGGTCCACCGGTGCG
The DNA here is from genome assembly GCA_002304945.1 of Actinomycetales bacterium UBA1416. Taxonomy (GTDB): domain Bacteria; phylum Actinomycetota; class Actinomycetes; order Actinomycetales; family Actinomycetaceae; genus UBA1383. Next base: position 38,750 of record DBPQ01000004.1, read on the forward strand.
GCCTTGCCGGTCACGGCCTTCCAGCCGATGCTGACGATCTTCCCCGCCACGATTCCGGCCAGGCCCATCGAGACCGCGCTGACCACCTTCCAGCCAAGATCCTGTCCCGCCATGATCGCTCCTTCCGCAGCGTGCGTGTGCTTCCCCCATCCTGCCGCATCCCCGGCCCGCCCGCAGCGGCTCGTGTAGGATCGGTGGTGAATCGACAGGGGAGCGCCGCGAGCGCTGAGAGTGCGAAAGCAGACCCTCGAACCTGATCCGGGTGATGCCGGCGTAGGGAGTCGGGCCGATCTCTGGCACAGGGCCACCCCTCCAGTGAGTGGAGGATCCATGACACCATCATTCGGGCGGTGCGCCGCCCTGACCGCGGCCGCCGCGCTTGCCCTGGGGGGCTGTTCCGTCGTCGGCGGGGACCCGGAGCCCACGGCCGGCGGCACGGTCACGCTCGTCACCCACGACTCGTTCGCGCTCTCCGACGGCCTGCTCGACCAGTTCACGGCGGAGACCGGCTGGGAGGTGGAGCTCGTGGCGCCCGGCGACGGCGGTGCGCTCGTCAACCAGCTCATCCTCACGCAGGACTCGCCGCTCGGCGACGCCGTGTTCGGCATCGACACCACCTTCGCGTCCCGAGCGGTCGACGCCGGCGTGCTGGCGCCGTACACCTCGCCGGCCGCCGTCGACGGCTTCGAGACCCTCGGCGGGTACCTCACCGCCGTCGACCAGGGCGACGTGTGCCTCAACGTGGACCTCGAGTGGTTCGCGGACGCCGACCTCCCGGTGCCCGAGGGCTTCGAGGACCTCCTCGAGCCCGGGTACGCGGACCTCACCGTGGTGACCAGTCCCGTCAGCTCCTCCCCGGGGCTCGCGTTCCTGCTCGCGACGGTCGCGCACTTCGAGGACGGCTGGCAGGACTACTGGCGCGGGCTGCTCGGCAACGGGGCGAAGGTGGCGGACGGCTGGTCGGACGCCTACTACGTGGACTTCTCGGGCTCCGAGGGCGCCGGGCCCCGCCCGATCGTGCTGTCGTACTCCTCCTCCCCGGCCGCCGAGGTGGGCGAGGACGGCATCGCCCGCACCGCCAACGTGGCGGCCACCTGCTTCCGCCAGGTGGAGTACGCCGGCGTGATCGCCGGGGCGGAGAACCCGGACGGCGCGGAGGCGCTGGTGGACTTCCTGCTCTCCGAGGAGGTGCAGGCGGACATCCCGGGGTCCATGTACATGTACCCGGTCACCGACGTCGCCCTGCCCGAGGAGTGGGCACAGCACGCGCCCCTCACCGAGGATCCCCTCACCCTCGACCCCGCCACCATCGCGGAGAAGCGGGGCTCCTGGCAGGAGGAGTGGATGGCGCTCCTCGAGGAGCGGTGACGACGACGGCGGCACCCCCCGAGGTCGCGGCCCCCCGGGTGGTGCGGCGCCAGGCGTCGCGGCTCCACCTCGGCGCGCTCGGGCTCGGGGTCGCGGCACTCGTGCCGCTCGCCTTCCTGGCGGTGTTCTTCGCGTGGCCGGTCGGAACCCTGATCGCGCGCGGCTTCGTCACCGACGGGGCGCTGGACCTCTCGGGGTTCGCGGAGGTGTTCGCCCGGCCGCGCACGCAGCGGATCATCGGCCAGACCCTGCTCCAGGCCACCCTGGGAACCACCGCCGCCGTGCTCCTCGGCGTCCCGGGCGCCTACGTGCTCTACCGCGTCTCGTTCCCCGGGCAACGGGTGGTGCGCGCGCTGGTGACCGTGCCGTTCGTGCTCCCCACCGTGGTGGTGGGCGTGGCGTTCCGCTCCCTGCTGGCGGAGGGTGGGCCGCTCGGGTTCCTCGGACTCGACGGCACCCTGGCCGCCATCGTGCTCGCCCTCGTGTTCTTCAACTATTCCGTGGTGGTCCGCACCGTGGGCGGCATGTGGGCACGGCTGGACCCGCGCGCCACGGAGGCCGCCGCCACCCTCGGCGCCTCGCCGGCACGCGCCTTCCTCACCGTCACCCTGCCCGCCCTCACCCCGGCCATCGCCTCCGCCGCCTCCGTGGTGTTCCTGTTCTGCGCCACCGCGTTCGGGGTGGTCCTCATCCTCGGCGGGCAGCGTTTCGGCACCATCGAGACGGAGATCTGGGTGCAGACCACCCAGTTCCTGGACCTCCGCGCCGCCGCCGTCCTCTCGATCGCCCAGCTCGTGGTCGTGGCCGCCGCCCTCTGGGTCGCGGGGCGGGCCCGCTCCGCGCGCGAACGGGCCCTCCAGCTGCGCGCGGCTCACACGGCCCCCCTCCGGCTGCGGCGCGACGCCGTGCCCGCGGCGGTGACCGGCGTCGTCGTCCTCGTGCTGCTGGTGGCCCCGCTCGCCAACCTGGCGGTGCGGTCCTTCCACACGCCCGCCGGCTGGTCCCTGGACAACTACCGCAACCTCGCGACGACGGGCGGCACCAACGCCCTGACCGTCACCGTCTGGGAGGCCCTCGCCAACTCGCTGCGGATCGCCGTGGACGCCACGGTGCTCGCCGTGGTGCTGGGCGTGCTCGTGGCCGTGGTGGTGTCCCGGCGGCCGCGCTCGCCCGGGGCCCGCCGCGCCATCGCAGGCCTGGACGCCGTGTTCATGCTTCCGCTCGGGGTCTCCGCGGTGACCGTGGGCTTCGGGTTCCTCATCACGCTGAACCGCCCGCCGCTCGACCTGCGGTCCTCCCTCGTGCTCATCCCGATCGCCCAGGCGATCGTGGCGCTGCCGCTCGTGGTGCGGACCGTGATGCCGGTGCTCCGTGCCATCGACCCCCGCCAGCGCGAGGCAGCCGCCACCCTCGGTGCTGGCCCGCTGCGCGTGTTCGCCACCATCGACGGCCCGCACCTGGTGCGGGCGCTCGGCCTCGCCGTCGGCTTCGCCTTCGCGATCTCCCTCGGCGAGTTCGGGGCGACGGCGTTCCTCGCCCGCCCCGACCGGCCCACCCTCCCCGTGGTGATCTTCCGGCTGATCGGGCGCCCGGGCGCGGAGAACCTCGGCATGGCGCTCGCCGCGTGTGTGATCCTTGCCGTGCTGACGGCGGTCGTGATGTCGCTGGCGGAACGGCTCCGGATCGACAGGACGGGGGAGTGGTGAGCCTTTCGGTGCGGGACGTCGTCGTGACCTACCCGGCGGCCGGCGGCGGCGTGGTGACCGCCGTGGACCGGGTGAGCCTGGAGGTGGCGCGCGGCGAGGTGGTGGCGCTGCTCGGGCCGAGCGGGTGCGGCAAGTCCTCCCTGCTGCGCGCGGTGGCCGGGCTGGAGCCGGTGGTGGCCGGGGACGTGCGGTGGGACGGGGAGAACGTGCTGGACGTGCCGGTGCACCGGCGCGGCTTCGGGCTCATGTTCCAGGACGGGCAGCTGTTCGTGCACCGGGACGTCGCGGGCAACATCGCCTACGGCCTGGCGGGGATGCCGCGGGCGGAGCAACGCGACCGGGTGGCGGAGCTGCTCGAGCTGGTGGGGCTGGAGGGGTACGAGCGCCGGTCCGTGGCCACCCTTTCCGGCGGGGAGCGGCAGCGGGTGGCCCTCGCGCGGTCGCTCGCGCCCCGGCCGCGGCTGCTGATGCTGGACGAGCCCCTCTCGGCGCTCGACCGCAACCTGCGGGAACGCCTGGCCGGCGAGGTGGCCGAGATCCTGCGGCGGGCGCACGTCACTTCGCTCTACGTCACCCACGACCACCACGAGGCCCGCACCGTGGCCGACCGGGTGGGCGTCATGATCGCCGGGAGGCTCGCCCAGCTCGGCGCGCCGAACGAGGTGTGGGGCGCGCCGGCGTCTCCGGCCGTGGCCGAGTTCCTCGGGGTGTGAGCAGGGGCTAGTCCGCGTAGCGGAGACAGCCCTTGGCCGGCTGGCACTCGGACCCGAGGCGCATGGGCGCGATCAGGCCCTGGCTGCGGAGCTCGAGCATCCGGCGGAGGACACGCTCGTGCAGTGCGAACGGGGAGATCGTGTTGACGTTGATCTTGGTGCCGCCCTCGAAGCCCGCGAGGGTGGAGACCCTCCACTTCACCATGATCCGCCAGGGCATGGGGACGTCCAGGTCGCGGGGCTGGTGGTACCACTCCTCGTTGGTGGCCACGGTGGGCCCGGTCGCGGCATGGCAGGCGTGGAGCAGGTCCGAGACGGCGCGGACCTGGTCCGGGGTGTGCTCCCAGGGCATGCGGGCGGCGGACTTGGAGAACACCTCGAGCGTGGGGTAGCGGTGGCCGAAGCCCGCGAAGGCCACCGCGTGGGCGTTCTCCGCGAGGATGAGGCCGTGCTCGGCGGCGTAGTCCACCGCCATCTCGTTGTAGATGTCTGGGTTGGCCTTGGCGCGCTCGTACTCACGCTCGGCCTGCACGCCGCGCTCGTCGATGGCCACGAGCTGTTTGTGGAGATGATCGAACGACGCGCCCGCCGGCCGCAGCCAGTTCTGGAAGGTGGCCACGTAGCGGACCTCGGGGGAGAAGTCGTACAGGTCCCGCATCGTGGCGATCGTGTAGGCGATGTACTGGGCGTGCTCCTCGGGGGTGAGCGTGCCGGAGGAGGCGAGGTGGTCCTCGCACGTGGCGCCGTCGGCGAAGTGGCGGCGGGCGACGATCACGTCGTGACCTCCGGCGAAGAAGTTGTCCGCCCATTCCAGCCGCTGCTCGTCCTTCATCTGGTTCCAGGTGCGCTCCGGGATCCCGGAGGCGAGCGCCTTGCCACGCGCCACACCCATCACGTGGGCGTTGCCGTCCCTGTCCGCGAGGTAGGCCTCCATCCGGGCACGCGCCTCCTGGGGCATCTCGTAGCCGTGGTTGTCCTCCCAGTAGTCGAGCGAGAGGATCTCGAAGAGGTTGGGAATGCGACGGAACTCCGCGGTGGTGGCGTTCAGGTCGCGGGCCGGGAGGAGGTCGAGCTGCCGCCAGCCGTCGCTCGTGCGGATGATCCGCGACTTCTCCGGCGGCGTCTCCCAGTACCGCCCGGAGCAGAACGCGCAGAACCGGCCCTGTCGCGCGGCGCGGATCGGAGCGGAGGATCCCGCCGCGCTCCCGATGGGCCGGTTGCCCCTCCCGGGGACCGTCCAGACCTGGGTGCCGGACATGGGGTTGACCTGCTTGATGGTTCCGTCCGCCATCCGGCGGATCGGCTCGATCCCGTCCACGCCCCTCACCCTAGCGCGCGCGTGGGTGCCCCCGACCGATCGCCGGTAGGTTGGGGGCATGGACACGCCCGCGGAATCGGTGGAGATCACGCGCAACGTCGCACTGTCACGGTTCGAGATCCGCCTCGACGGCGAGCTCGTGGGCCTGGCGGACCACTTCGACGACGACGGCATCCGCGCCTTCACCCACACCGAGGTGGATCCCACCCATCGCGGCAAGGGGCTCGCCGGGAAGCTGGTGGGGCACGCCCTTCGGGAGACCCGCGCCGACGGCCTGAAGGTGGACCCGGTCTGCCCACACGTCGCCGGCTTCATCCGCCGCCACCCGGAATACGGCGACCTCCTGGCCTGAATGGCGCAGTGATTGAAACTTCAATAACATGGATCCATGATCACCGCGACCCTCCCCGCCCGTGCCGGCCTGCCCGACGAGTCCCTCGACCTCCTCTTCCGGGAGGCTCGGACCCCGGTCGCGTGGACCGACGAGCCGGTGGACCCGGCCGCCGTGCGGGAGATCTTCGAGACCGCGAAGTTCGGCCCCACGATGATGAACTCCCTGCCGATGCGGCTCACGGTCGTGGAGTCCGCGGAGGCGCGCGCCGACCTCGTCTCCCTCATGGCCCCGGGCAACCAGGAGAAGGTGGCCACCGCCCCGGTCGTGGTGATCGTGTCCGCGGACCGTGACTTCCACGAGACCCTCGCGGAGACGTTCCCGCACCTCCCGGGTGCCGGTGACAAGTTCCCTGACCGCGAGCAGCGCGGCACCCTCGCCCGGATGAACGCCACCCTCCAGCTCGCGTACTTCCTGATCGCCGCCCGCGCCCACGGCCTCGATGCCGCGCCCATGACCGGCTACTCCTCCACCCGGATCCCCGCCCGCTTCCTCGCCGGCGGCGACCAGGACCTGATCGCAGTCGTCGCCCTCGGTCACGCCGACGGCGCCGCCACCCACCCCCGCAACCCCCGCCTCCCGTACGAGCGGGTGGTCACGCACGTCTGACGGTCGGTCGAGCTCCTCTCGGCCGAGTTCCTCTCAGCCGAGCACCTCGTCCACCGGCGTGGCCGTCAGGCCGAACGCCTCGGCGACGGCCGGGAACACGACGTCGCCGGCGTGGGTGTTGAGGCCGAGGGCGAGACCGGGATCGGCGCGCAGCGCCTCCCGCCAGCCCAGACTGGCGAGCCGCTCCACGTACGGCAGCGTGGAGTTGGTGAGGGCGTAGGTGGACGTGTTGGGCACCGCCCCGGGCATGTTGGCCACGCAGTAGAACGTGGAGCCGTGCACCTGGAAGGTGGGGTCCGAGTGCGTGGTGGGGCGTGAGTCCTCGAAACAGCCGCCCTGGTCGATCGCTATGTCCACGAGGACCGACCCCTCCTTCATCCCCGCCACCATCTCGTTGGTGACCAGGCGGGGCGCGCGGGCGCCGGGAATCAGCACGGACCCGATCACGAGGTCGGCCTCCGTCACCTGCTGGCGGATCGCGAGCGCCGACGACGTCAGCTGCTTCACCCGCCCCTGCCACCGCCAGCCGACCATGCGGAGCTTCTCGAGGTTGGTGTCGAGCACGGTGACGTCGGCGCCCATGCCGAGCGCGATGTTCGCGGCGTTCTGGCCGGCCACGCCGCCGCCCAGCACCACCACGCGGGCGCTGGCCACGCCCCCGATGCCACCCATGAGGACGCCGCGCCCGCCCTGGGGGCGCATGAGCGAGTGGGCGCCCACCTGTGGGGCGAGGCAGCCCGCCACCTCGGACATCGGGTAGAGGAGGGGGAGTTGGCCGTCGGCGCTGCGGACCGTCTCGTACGCGATCCCCGTGGTACCGGCCGTGAGGAGTGCCTCCGTGCACTCACGGTTCGCGGCGAGGTGGAGGTAGGTGAACAGCACGAGGTCCGGGCGCAGGCGGTGGTACTCGGAGGGGACGGGCTCCTTGACCTTCAGCACCATGTCCGCGCCGGCCCACACCTCGTCGGCGTCGTCGAGGAGGAGGGCGCCCTCCCGCTCGTACTCGGCGTCCGTGATCCTGGAACCGCCGCCCGCGCCGCGCTGCACCACCACCTCGTGACCGTGGGCCACCAGTTCGTGCACCCCCACGGGCGTGATCGCCACGCGGAACTCGTTGTCCTTCACCTCGGTGGGAACTGCGACCCTCATGCGGCCCTCCTGCGGATCTGCGCTGATCGGTGCACCCACACTAACGCCGCCGTTCGCCGCGGGTGAGGTGAGCGGGTCACCGGCTCGCAGCGAACGCGCACCGTGAGCGCATAATGGGTGGGTCATGTCCTCCGCCTCCCCACCCTCGCCGTCCGCTGACGTCCCGGTGGAGCGGATCCCACGGCAGATCTGGGTGCTCGTCATCGCGGCGTTCTCCATCGCGATCGGCTTCGGGATCGTCGCCCCGGTCCTGCCCCAGTACGCCGCCAGCTTCTCCGTCTCGATCACCGCCACCACGGTGGTGGTGAGTGCGTTCGCGGCCTTCCGCCTGCTGTGGGCGCAGCCCGCGGGCGCCCTGGTCACCCGGCTCGGCGAGCGGCCCACCTACATGACGGGCGTGCTGGTGGTGGTGGCGTCGTCGGCGGCCACGGCGTTCGCCCAGAACTACTGGCAGTTGCTGGTGTTCCGTTCCCTCGGCGGAATCGGCTCCGTCATGTTCACCGTCTCGGCGATGGGCCTGCTGGTGCGGCTCGCGCCCCCGACGATCCGCGGCCGCGTCTCCGCCCTGTACGGCTCGATGTTCCTGATGGGCAGCATCGTGGGGCCCGTCATCGGCGGGCTGCTCGGGCAGTTCGGGATGCGGGTGCCCTTCCTCCGACAAGGCCTTCCGTTCGGTGCTCGGCAGCGGCTTCGCCAACGGGTGGAGCAACTTCGGGGTGCGCATCGCCCTCGTGCCCCTGTTCGCCGCGGTGGTGATCTCCCCGGAGCCCTGGATCGCCGGCGCGGTCCTCGCGCTCTTCGCGATCGGGAACGCCTCCGTGCTGCCGGTGTCCTCCCGGGTGGCGGACACCGTGGGGCGCCGCCCCCTCATCATCGGGGGGTTGCTCGTGAACGGGGCGTTCACCGCGTCCCTCGGCCTCGCCACGACGACGTGGGTGCTCCTCGCGCTCTCCCTCCTCGCCGGTGCCGGGGCGGGGTTGATGAACCCGGGGCAGCAGGCCGCGGTGGCCGACATCATCGGGAACGACCGGAGTGCCGGCCAGGTCCTCTCGACCTTCCAGATGGTGCAGGACGTCGGGGCCATCCTCGGGCCGATCATCGCGGGCCTGGTGGCCGACGCCGTCGGGTACGAGGCGGCCTTCGCGGTCACGGGCGTGCTGGTCATGGCCACCGCGGTGCCCTGGTTCTCCACCCGGGAGACGCTCGAGCGGGCCCAGATCAGCCCGCGGATCCCCCGCTTGCGGCGCCCCTTCCGGCAGGGTTGAGTCCGACACGCTCAACTTTTCGCCTTGAGCGTACACAGCTGGCACTCGACGGGGTAGAGTGCCAATATCGGATCAGAACCGGCCACGGCGAGAAGCGCACGGGCCGTACCGAACCGCCCGGAGACTCCGGGCGCGGAAGCTGAGAGGTGGAACCATGGCTACCCGTTATGACCCCTTCACCGAGCTGACCTCGCTGCTGAACTCCTCGCTGCGCCAGGTCCCGTCGAGCCCGGTGATGCCGCTCGACCTGTACCGCGAGGGCGACACCTTCGTGGCCAGCCTCGACCTCCCGGGCGTGGACCCGGGCTCCATCGACATCGACATGGAGGACCGCACCCTGACCATCCGCGCCGAGCGCAAGGCGCCGCAGAACGAGGGCCTGCAGTGGGTCACCCACGAGCGCCCCACCGGCACCTTCGCCCGCCAGATGACGCTCGGGTACGGCCTCGACCTGTCGAACGTCGTCGCCAACTACTCCGACGGGGTCCTCACTCTGACCATCCCGGTGGCCGAGGAGGCCAAGCCGCGGAAGATCCAGGTCAGCCACACCGGCCAGGCCTCCGAGATCGAGTCCGGCTCCGAGGGCTGATACACGGAGCGCCGAACGGCCGGTTCCCCGCGCGGGAGCCGGCCGTTCCGCTGTCAGCCCGTGATGTTCGTGCGGCCCGGGGGTCCACGCGCACCCGGGGACATGCGCTTCGGCCTCACGGGTGCCTCCCGTCATGGCAACCGATACACTCCCTCGGTTGCCATGCAGCGTCGTATGCGAACTCGGTGCCATTCCTCCCAAGGCCCCTCAAATGGCGACGGAATGAAATACACGAGAAATTCGGTGTATTTCCTTCCGTCGGAACCCCCGGAATCGGGCAGTCCGGGCGGCTGCCCCCATTCCCCTGTGATACCCCCAGGGGTATGATTGGCTCCGTGAGCCCAACTGAGCAGACCCCTGCCATCTCCCTCGAGGACCGCCTCGCCACCATCCCGCGCGTGGACGCCTTCGGGATGGACACCCCTACCGGCCTGGCTGCCCTGTTCACTGCGTGGTCCCGGCGGCACACCCTCGTCACTCTCGCCGCGATTCCGCTGTTCTACCTGCTCTACGGCAACGCCGTAGGGGCGCTCCTGCCCGCAAACGCGCTCGTCCAGGTGTCGCTGGCGTTCGCCGCGGTGCTGGCCGCGCTCGTGGCCGCCACCTACCTGCCCACCGGGCGTACGAACTCCGGACCCACCCCGTGCGGCGCCGGCGCGATCTTCCCTGTACTGCTCGCCCTGTTCCTGTTCCAGGGTTCCCTCGAGACGCCGGCCTCCGCCGTGATGGCCACGGTCCTCGTGGGCGCCGGACTCGCCCAGCGCGTCGTCGGCGCGGGCGCCTGCTCCGCCTGACGACGCCGCTCAGGCCGCGTCGTCGTCGGTCCAGGTCAGCTCCCAGAGGTGACCGTCAGGATCGGCGACCAGCCGGGAGTACGACCAGCCGTGGTCGAGCGCCTCGCGCGCCTCGACACCGCCCGCCCCCAGCGCTCGCTCGGCGGCCTGGTCCACGTGGAACCGTGAGTCCAGTGTGAGACTCATCACCACCTCGGCGGTCGGGCCCGTCTCCGCCACCTCGCGGCCCGCGACGTCCCGGAAGGACCACGCGGTCCGCAGCACCACCCGCAGGTGGGGCGTCAGCGTGACCCAGACAGCGTCCTCGCTGGTGAGAGGCTCGTCGGTCACCCACCCGAGGGCGGCGTAGAAGGCCCGGCCAGCAGCCAGGTCACGAACTGCCAGCGTGATCGCCACCACCGGGTCATGGGCGTTCATGGAACCCACGATAGGGCGCAGGGCGCCCGGTGGCCCGCAACCGCCCCGGACGATAGTTTCGAGGCATGCGAATCCGACAGGGCGGCTATGACGACCTCCGAGCGATCCTGGAGACCGGCCTTCGGATCAACTCCCGCGTGAGGCCCGAGCACATGGTGGTGGCCGAGGACGACGAGGGGAACCTCGCCGGCTTCGCCTACTGCTTCCTCTCCGGCCTGCACCGTGAGCGCTACTGGGTGACCACCAGGGTGTGCGATGGCTATCGTCGCGAGGGTCTCGGCACCGACCTGGTCCGCGAGCTCGGCAAGGTCCGGGACGAGGACAAGCCGTTCTACGTCAAGATGCGGGAGGACAACCCGGCGCTGGAGTGGATCCGTTCCTTCGGCGGCGTTGACTTCCAGGTCTGCCCGCCCATGACCCTCGAACTTACCGACACCGCCACGGTCCAGTGGCTCGAAGCCCTCCCCGCGGGCGCACGCGTGGTCCCCGGCACCGCCCTGACCGATGACCAGCTCGTCCACTCCTTCTCCGCCATGTACGAGTGGGTGCACGAGGACTGGTCTCCGGTCACCTCGCGGGCGGACGTCGAGCGCGTCTACGCCGAGGAGATCCGCAAGGACCTGAACCGCGAGCTGTCCCACTTCGCGGTGGTGGGCGACGACGTCGTGGCGGGCGTGTTCGTCTTCGGCACGCCCGCGGGCGAGGCCCTCGACGCCGTCGCCGAGACCATCACCCGTGACGCCCCCGACGGCGACGCCGCCCTCGCCGGCTGCGTGCGCGCGGCCGCCCGGCTGGCCGCCGAGCGCGGTTGGGCGCAACTCGCCTTCGACGGGCACCGTGACGACCCGCACCTGTACCCGCTCCTCGCGGGCGCTCCGGCGCTCACCGGGGACTCCATGTACTACATGGAGTACGAGCCGCCCCGCGACTGAGCTCCGGTCCGATCAGCTCAGGCCTGCGGCGGTGCCTGGTCCCGCCGCGAGCAGATCCAGTGCGCCACCATGGCGGTCCAGCCGGTCTGGTGCTGGGCGCCGAGGCCGCGGCCGTCGTCGCCGTGGAAGTACTCGCTGAAGACGGGGTGGGGATCCCACAGCGGCCCCGACGGGAAGTCCCGCGGGGTGGAGGGACGCCGTCCGTCCGGTCCTGGCAGGAACAGGGCGCGCAGCCGCCGCTCCAGGTCGTCCGCCACGTCGCACAGGTGCGCGCCCCGCCCGGACCCGGCGGGGAACTCCACCTCCAGGTCCTCGAAACTTTCCGCGTAGGTGCGCAGGGCGTCCAGCAGCAGGGCGTTGACCGGCAGCCACACCGGCCCGCGCCAGTTGGAGTTCCCGCCGAACATCGGGGAGTCGGACTCGCCGGGCACGTAGGCGATGGTGAGGGCCTGGCCGTTCACCCAGTCGGTGTGGCCGGCGCGGTACGCCGCCGAAAGGGAGCGGATCCCGAACGGGGAGTAGAACTCCTCCTCGGAGAGCATCCGGGAGAGCACGCGCTGCGCCCGGTCCGGGTCCACCAGGGCGAGCACCATCTCCAGCCCGGCGGGCGTGGGCTCGCGCACGAGGGCGTCCATCATCTCGGGGCGGTTCCTGTCCAGCCACTTCAACCGCTCCATGTAGTCCGTGAGCTCCCGGCTCACCCACGTGGGGATGGGGGCGATCGCCATCAGCGGCAGGAGCCCCACGAGCGAACGCACCCGGAGCTGGTGCGCCCCGGCGGAGTCCACGAGCATGTCGTAGAAGAAGCCGTCCTCCTCGTTCCATGGGCTGGCATTCGCGGAACCCAGGTGCTCCATCGCCTCGGCGATCGCGAAGAAGCGTTGCAGGAACGTGGCCGCGAGCTCGTCCCACGCATGGTCCTCGCGCGCCAGCTCGAGGGACATCCGCAGCAGGAGGAGCGTCAGGAACGCCACCCAGCTCGTGGCGTCCGACTGCTCGAGGCGCACCCCGTCCGGCAGCGGCGCGGAGCGGTCGAACATCCCGATGTTGTCCAGCCCGAGGAAGCCGCCCTCGAAGAGGTTCGAGCCGTCCGGGTCCTTGCGGTTGATCCACCAGGCGTAGTTGAGCAGGAACTTGGAGAGCACCCGGATGAGGAACGCCCGGTCGCGGGCGCCGTCGATGAGGTACACCTGCCACGCCGCCCAGGCGAGGGTGGGCGGGTTGACGTCGTCGAACGCCCACTCGTAGGCGGGGAACGCGCCGTCGGGGTTCTGCACCCACTCCCGGCACATCAGCACGATCTGGTCCTTCGCGAACTGGGGGTCCACGTGTGCGAACGCCACGCAGTGGAACGCGAGGTCCCAGGACGCGAACCAGGGGTACTCCCACTCGTCCGGCATCGAGATGACGTCCGCGAGCGTCATGTGCTGCCAGTGGCGGTTGCGCCCGCCGGCACGGTTCGGCGGCGGGGCCACGGCGACTCCGGGGTCCCCCTCCAGCCATTCGCGCACGTCGTAGCGGTACAGCTGCTTCGCCCACATGAGGCCGGCGAACGCGCGCCGGGCCACGTGGGCCTCCTCCTCGTCCACCGACGCCGGGATGGCGGTGGCGTAGAAGTCGTCCGCTTCGGCGCGGCGGTCGGCGAGCGTGGCGTCGAAGGACCCGGCGAGCGCGCGCGGTGGCGCCTCGTCCGCCACGAGTCGCAGCCGCACCGTCACCGTCTCCCCGGGGGCGACGGCGTCGAACCGGTACCGCAGCGCCGCCCTCGTCCCGCGGCGTTCGGGATTGACGGCGTCGGCCTCCCCGTGGACGACGTACCGGTTGACGGCGTCCTTGGGATACGGCGTCGCCGACGGCGTCCCGTAGAGCGCCGCGGTGTTGGTCTCGTTGTCGCAGAACAGCAGCTCGGGGGAGCCTTCGGCCACGAGGACGTAGCGGCCGAGCCACTCGTGCTCGGCGCGGATGGTGACGCCGGAGGTCCGGCCGACGCTCGTCGCCGGCACGGACGCCAGGGACGGGACGCGGGGGTCCCGCCCCCACGCCCAGGTGTTGCGGAAGGTGAGCTGGGGGATCAGGTCGAGGGGCGCCGTCGCCGGGCCGTGGTTGGTGGCGGCGATCTCCACGCAGATGTCCTGTGGGGAGGCCTTCGCGTGGGTGACGACGACGTCGAAGAAGCGGTCCTCCGCGAGCGCGCCGGTGTCGGCGAGTTCGTACTCGTCCTCCGCCAGGCCCCGGCGGGCGTTCTCCGCGCGCAACTCCTCGTAGGGGAACGCGGCCTGCGGGTAGCGGTAGAGGTACCGGGACCAGGAGTGGGTGGGGGTGGCGTCCAGCGGCCACCAGTACTCCTTCACGTCCTCGCCGTGGTTGCCCTCGTGGTTGGACAGGCCGAAGAGGCGCTCCTTGAGCCGGTCGTCGTGCCGGTTCCACAGGGCGAGGCTGAGGTTCAGGAACCCGAAGCGGTCACTGATCGCGGCGAGCCCGTCCTCACCCCACCGGTAGGCGCGCAGGTGGGCGTGGTCGAAGGGGAAGTGGCGCCATGCGTCGCCGTCGGCGGAGTAGTCCTCGCGGACCGTGCCCCACTGGCGGGCCGCGACGTAGGGCCCCCACAGCCGCCACGCGTCACTGGCGCCGGGGGAGGAGGCAAGGCGATCGTGTTCCTCGGTCATGGGTCGATTGTCCCAAGTCATCGGGTCATCCTGGCCTGATCGATGGGGAATCCGCGCTCCCCAGTCGAGCCGGGGAGTGTTCGTTCTCCAGCGGAGAGCGGTCACCCACTCTCCCAAGGAGATTCCGCGTTCCCCGTCGAGCCGGGGAGTGTTCGTTCTCCAGCGGAGAGCGTCACTCCTGCTGGTTGATGGCGGTTCGGGAGAAACCCGCCACCCCTTCGAGCCCACCAACTGCGCCCGCAGTCTCGACCTGCCTCCCCAATTGCGTATGCAGAACGTTCTGGCGGGTGGTCTACCACCCGCAGGAACGTCCCAGACCCGCAGGATCGTCCTGCGTACGCTCTCGGGGATCGGACCGGGCCACGCGAGGTCCGCGGGAACGTTCTGCACACGCTCTTGGTGCGCAGGACGCCACCGCCATCCCCAACAGCGGGCGCCCGATCGTTCTGCGTACGCAATTGGGAACGGACCGAGCCGCACAAGACCCGCAGGAACGTCCTGCGTACGCTCTTGGGAACCAGGGTCAGCCGCACATGGCCGGTATGATCGTTGTGCGCATGCGGGAGGGCGCGCTGCCGAGCGGCGGAGCACCCTCGTACCGGAACGAAACGCAACCAGCACAGGGTGAGCCGGGCAGCGGTGGCCCGGGCGAGACCTCATGCTCACGAAACTGCACGCCCTTCTTCGGCTGCGCACGAGTCCTGCGATCTTCTTCAGTGCCGCCGGCATCATCGCCGTCTTCGTGGCGGCCACGCTGTTGTTCACGGACGCGATGGACACGTTCTTCTCGGAGGGCTCCGCCTGGGTGATCGAGAACCTGGGCTGGTTCTACATCCTCGGCGTCGCCACATTCCTCGGCTTCCTGATCTACCTGGCTGTCGGCAGGTTCGGGCAGGTGCGGCTCGGCGCGGACGATGAACGGCCCGAGCACGCCAACCTCTCCAGGTTCGCGATGCTCTTCGCAGCCGGCATCGGCACCATCCTGATGTTCCGGGCGGTCGCGGAGCCGGTGAACCCCTTCGCCAACGAGCACCCGGAGCAGCCCGAGTTCGTCGTCGAGCACCACGAGACCACCGGCACGCTCCCCGCCGTCCGGCCCGAGGACTGACCGGAGGTTCGCCTTCCCACGGGACCTCATACCCGTGACGCTGCAGGCCAGCGGTGCCATCATGGCCGGTGGCCGCGGCCGGAAGGAGCGCATGATGGCGGCGATCCACGTCGAGGGCCTGCGGTACTCCTACGGGGACGTCGAGGCGGTGAAGGGGATTTCCTTCGACGTAGCGCCCGGCGAGATCCTCGGCTTCCTGGGCCCGAACGGCGCCGGGAAGTCCACGACGATCAAGATGCTCACCGGCCAGCTGCGGCCCAGGGGCGGTCACGCCGAGGTCCTCGGGTTCGACGTCACCGCCGCCGATCCGCAGATGCAGGCCCGCATCGGCGTGTGCTTCGAGGAGAAGAACCTCTACCTCAACATGTCCGGCAGGGAGAACCTCGAGTTCTTCGCCAGCCTGTACGGGATCAGGGATCCGGACGCCCTCGGGGTGCTGCGCCGCGTGGGCCTCGCCGACCGTGCGAAGGACCGGGTGCGGTCCTACTCCAAGGGCATGCGCCAGCGGATGATGATCTCCCGGGCCTTCATCAACACCCCGGACGTGCTCTTCCTCGACGAGCCCACCGACGGCCTCGACCCGGTCACCTCCGCCGCCATCCGCGCCACGATCCGCGAGGAGGCCGATCGCGGGGCGGCGGTGCTGCTCACCACCCACGACATGTTCGAGGCGGACGAGCTGTCCGACCGGGTCGCCTTCCTCAACGACGGCGAGATCGTGGCGCTGGACACGGTGGAGAACCTCAAGCTCCGCTACGGCACCCGCTCGGTCAAGGTGCGCCTCCGGGACGGCGACGGCGTCCACGAGGAGGTCCTCCCCCTCGACGGCGCCGCCTCCTCGGCCCGCCTCGCCGACCTGGCCGCGTCCCCGGACCTGCTCACCATCCACACCGAAGAGGCCTCCCTGGAGGCCATCTTCATCCAGCTCACCGGGCGGGGGCTCGCGGGATGAACAGGCGGGTCTCCCGCCCCGCCATCATCGGGGCGCTGCTCCGCAAGGAGCTTCTCGCGTACTCCCGGGACCTCGTCTACCTCGCCCTGACGATCTTCCTGCTGGTGCTCATCCCCGTCCTCTTCCGCATCCTGCCCGACTCGGTCGACGAGACCATCACGCTCGGCATCTCGCCGTCGTTGGACACGCTGGTCGCCGATGCCCGCGCGGACCTCGAGGCGGGCGGCGCGACCCCCGAACAGCTCGCCGCACTCGACGAGCTCGACCTCTCCGAGGAGGGGCTCGCCCTCGTCGAGGTCGACGACGCCGCCCAGCTCGCCGGCGTCGTCGAGGGCCGCCTGGAGGCGTGGCGGACGGAGACGGGCGACGTCGTCGTCCGCGATCCGGCGAGCGAGCCCGAGCCGGTGGGCGCCGAGCGGGTGGGGGCGGACGTCGGGATCGCCTTCCCCGAGGGCTTCATCGCGGACGTGATGGTGGGGGAGCCCGGGGTTGCCGTGACGGTGTACTCGGACGCGGGCGTGCCTCCGGAGATCCGCGGCGCGATGACGAGCTTCGTCCGCGAGCTCTCCTACCAGTTCGCGGGCCGGGAGCTCCCGGTCGGCATGCCGGCGGAGGACGAGATCGTGCTCGGCGAGGACCGGGCCGGGGACCAGGTCACGCTGCGTGAGCGCATGCGCCCCCTCCTGCTGTTCATGATCCTGCTGATGGAGACCTTCTCCATGGCGTCGCTGGTGTCCACCGAGGTGGCGCAGCGCACCGTGACAGCGGTGCTCGTCACCCCGGCCCGGGTGTCGGACTTCCTGGCTGCGAAGGCGGTGTTCGGCACCGTGCTCTCACTGGGCCAGGCCCTCGTCGTGCTGGCCCTGATCGGAGGCGTCACCGCCCAGAACTGGTCCCTGCTCCTGACGACGCTCCTCATCGGGGCACTGATGTTCACCGGGGTCGCGCTCTTTGTGGGGTCCGCCGGACGGGACTTCATGGGGCAGCTCTTCCTGGCGATGCTGGTGACGATCCCCCTCCTCATCCCTGCCGTGGCCGTCCTGCTGCCGGGCTCCGCAGCGCCGTGGGTGCAGGTGATCCCCACGTACCCGGTCATCGACGTGCTCGTCGGGGCAACGGTGTACGGCGCCACCTGGGCGGATTCGGCCGGTTCGCTCGGGGTGGCCGCCGCGTGGCTCGTGGTGCTGTTCGGGGCCGGCTGGATCACCCTCAAGCGGAAGGTGGAGTCCCTGTGAACGCCGCACTCGTGTGGAGGATCCTGCGCAAGGACCTGGCGCTCGGCCCTCGCTCGCCGATCTTCCTCTGGGCTGTCGCCATGCCCTTCGCCCTGACCCTCGTCCTGCAGGTGGCGTTCGGCTCCCTCTTCGACCCCGAGCCACGGCTCGGCATCGTCGACGACGGCGCCTCCGAGGTCACCGCGGCTGTCACCGCGATGGAGGGGATCACCGTGACGGTCTTCGATGACTCCGCGGCGCTCCGTACCCAGGTGGAGGCGAACGACCTCGACGCCGGGATCGTGCTGCCCGCGGGCTTCGACGACGCCGTCCGGGCGGGGGAGAAGCCCGACCTCGAGTTCTGGATCGGCGGGGAGAGCCTGGCCGCCAACCGGATCATCCTCTCCGTCACCACCATTGATCTGGTCCGGGAACTCGAGGGTGGTGGTGCGCCGGTGGAGGTCGAGGTGGTGAGCTTCGGGACCGAGGGTCTGCCCATCTCGACCCGACTCATCCCCGTGATCGTGTTCTTCGCGCTCGTCATGGCGGGCATCTTCCTGCCCGGCTCCAGCCTGGTGGAGGAGAAGGAGGCCGGCACGCTCGCCGCGCTGCTCGTGACGCCTGTCCGCGTTCCCGAGGTGCTCCTGGCGAAGTGGCTGCTCGGCGTCTCGCTCGGGAGCGTGATGGCGGTGGTCACGCTCGCTCTCAACGGCGCCGTGGCGGGCAACTGGCTGGCCGTCCTGGCCGTCGTGCTCGTGGCGGCGGCGCTGGCCACCGTGATCGGGCTGCTCGTCGGGGTGGGGGCGAAGGATTCCGCGGTGATGTTCGGGATCGTCAAGGGAATGGGCATGTTCCTGTTCGCCCCGGCCCTCTTCTACATCTTCCCCGACTGGCCGCAGTGGATCGCGATGCTGTTCCCGCTGTACTGGATCATCGAGCCGATCTGGCAGGTCTCGGTGATGGGGGAGGCGCTGTCCTCTGTGGCGCTGGAACTGGGGGTCGCCGTCGCGATCACAGTCGTCCTCGCCGTGGCCGCGGCCGCCCTCGCCCGGCGGATGCAGGCGCAGCTCGCCGGGGCGTGAGTCTGGCGCCTCGGTCAGTCCGGTGGCGCTGGTCAGGCCATGAGCGCGGCCATGACGAACGCGCTCACGTGCGTGACCGCCTCCTCCACGCTGCGCGTGCCCTCACCCACCGGCATGCGTTGGGAGCCGATCACGGAACCGATCATCTCGACGGTGGCCGGCACATCGGTGACGCGGTGGAACTCCCCGGAACGCGTGCCCTGCTCGACCACCTCGGCGATCATGCGGTGGATGGCCGAGAGCCGCTTCATGAGGGACTCGAACACGGCAGGGGGGAGCGAACCGCCTTCGAGCATGCCGCTCGCGGACCCCGCGCCGGGTTCCGCGAGGAAGCCCTCGATCTGGGAGCGGATCAGGTAGCGCATCCGTTCACTCGCTGAATCGAGCACCGCCATCTCGCCCCGGGCGCGCTCCATGTACTCCTCGACGGAGCGCTCCACGAACTCGAGCATGAGGTCGTTCTTGTCCGCGGCGTAGTTGTAGATCGTGTTGCGGGCGATCCCGGCACGGTTCGCGACGTGCGCGAGGGTGAGGGCCGCGTACCCGTTCTCGTGGAGTTCGGCGCCGAAGGCGTCGAGGATCCGGGTGCGCACGAGCGTGCGGTGCTCGGCGAGCGAGTCGGCCAGGATCCGGGGCATGGGGTCGATTATGGCACCGGCGAGCCGCAATCCCGCGATCGAGCACGCACGTCCCACTCGGTTGTGCGCAATCCAACTGGCGCTTCGCGACGGGACGTCGTAACATCTCACCATGTTCCTCGCCGCCAAGGAGATGCACCGGGGGAAGGTGAAGTTCGCGCTGCTGCTCGTCGCGGTCAGCCTGCTCGTCTTCCTGATCCTCGTGCAACAGGCACTCTCCCGTGCCCTCGTGACGTCGTTCATCGGCGCCATCGAGAACCAGAGCGCCCCCGTGCTCGTGTACGCGACCGACGCCCTGCGCGCCCCCCAGGGCAGCGTCATCACCCCTCCCATGGAGGAGCTGGTCACCGCCTCCCCGGAGGTCGCCGAGGCCGGACGCATCGGGATCCTCTCCGTCACCTTCCCCACCTCGGCGCTGGCGGAGGGCGAGGAGCTCAGCGCCGTCGTCTGGGGCTACGAGGAGGAGGCACTCGGTGCCCCCGCGGACCTCAGCGCGGGCGCCTATCCCGCGGCGGCCGGTGAGGCCGTCGGAACGGCCGGGGACTTCGAGCTCGGCGAGACTCTCGCCTTCGAGGGGCCTGGAGGGGACACGGTCACGTTCGACGTCGTCGGGCTCGCGGAGGACTCCCAGCTCGCCGTCCAGCCCACCCTCTTCGTCGACTACGCGGACTTCGAGGACGCCGCCCTCGCCGCGAACCCCACCGCGATGGCCGTCCTCCCCAGCCTCATGGCCGTGGCCCCGGCGACGACGGAGGCCGCCCTGATCTCCGACCTCCGGGCCGCCTCGGTGGACCTCGACCCGCTCGCCCGGGCGGACGCCGCCTCGGAGTTCCCGGGCGCCGGCCAGGTTGAGCAGTCCTTCCTCATCATCCTCGGGCTCTACGGCTTCGTGGTGCCCCTCGTGACCGGCCTGTTCTTCCTCATCATCACGTTCCAGAAGACCCGGGCCCTCACGCTGCTACGGGCCGTGGGTGCCCGCTCCGGCGTGCTCGTCCGGGCCCTGCTCTGGCAGGTGGCCTTCATCCTCGGCGGCGGCATCGCCGTGGGGGTGGGGTTGTACGCCCTGACCTCGCTCGTGGAGATCGGCCAGCTCACCATCGTCTTCGACTGGGGCATGGTCGCGTTCTGGACGGCCCTGCTCGGGGTGCTCGGCGTGCTCAGCGCGCTCGCCTCCATCCGCCGCGTCCTCGCGATCGACCCCGTCGAGGCCACCACCGGAGGGGGACACTGATGCGACTCGCACTGCGTGAACTGCGCCGCCAGCCCGGGCGATTCGCCGTCGCCACGGTGACCCTCACCCTCATCGCCATCCTGCTCATGTTCCTCGGCGGGCTGCTCGACGGCCTGCTCCAGTCCGCGACCGGCGCCTATCGAGCCCAGCCCGGCCAGCTCATCGTCTACTCGGACACCGCGAACGACACCCTCGCCGGCAGCCGCATCGACGGCGACCTCCGCGTGCAGGTGGAGGACGCGGTCGGCGGCGCCGGCGTCGTCGGCGGGATCGGCGAGCTGACGCTCGGCGCGCGCGTCGACGGCGGCGACGAGCGTGAACTCGAGTCCGTCGCGTTGCGGGGCTACGAGATCGCTCCCGCCGGCCTGCCGGACGCGGCGCCCGCCCTCCGTGAGGTGTGGGCGGACCCCGATCTCGCCGAGACCTACGAGGCCGGGCAGACGCTGCTGCTCGGCCCGGGCCGCAGCGAGGTCACCGTAGCGGGCTTCCTCGATGACTCCGCGACGCCGTCGCTCGGCGGGCTGTGGGCCTCCCTGGACACCTGGCGGGCCGTGCTCGCCGAGTCCCGTCCGGGCTCCGCGATGGGTGAGGAGACCGTCCAGGGACTCGTCGTCGTCCTGGAGGACGAGGCCGCGGCCGCGGACGTGGCCGCCGCCATCGACGGCGCGAACCCCACCCGCACGCTCACGATCGACGACGCGGTGCTCGCCATCCCGGGCGTCGAGGCCCAGAACTCCACGTTCGGCCAGATCATCGGCGTGACGCTGGCGATCGCGCTGGTGGTGGTGGCACTGTTCTTCGCGCTCCTGACCGTGGAGCGACTCAGCCTGTACGCCGTCCTCAAGGCGATGGGGGCCAAGACCCGCACCATCTTCGCCGGTGTCGTGGTCCAGGCGCTCGCCGTCACCCTCATCGCCGCCGCCATCGGCGTGGCGATGACCATCGGAGCCGGGCAGTCCATTCCCGCCGGCTCCCTCCCCTTCGCGGTGGAGCCGGCACGGCTGGCGATCTCCGTCGGATTCATGGCGCTGGCCGCGGTGGTCGGCAGCGCGTTCTCGTTGCGCAGGGTCGCGAGGATCGACCCCGCCGAAGCCATTGGAGGCAACTGATGAGCAAGGACGGGTTCGCCCTCCAGATGCAGGGCGTGCGGAAGGTCTACCCGATGGCGGACCAGGAGGTGGTCGCGCTCGACGGCATCGAGATGGATGTCGCGGAGGATGAGATCGTCGCCCTGGTTGGCCCCTCGGGTTCCGGCAAGACGACGCTCTGTACGATCGCGGGTGGCATCCTCACCCCGACCGACGGCCGGGTCCGGGTGGGTGGCGAGGACATCACCGACTACTCGGCCAAGAAGCTGACCGAGTTCCGGCGCACCCGGGTGGGCTTCGTGTTCCAGGCCGTGAACCTGGTCCCGTTCCTGACCGCGCGGGAGAACCTGCTGGTGGTGGACGAGCTCGGCCCCACGGGCCGTTCCCGGTCCGACGCCCGCAGGCGGGCCGACCAGTTGCTCGAAGAGCTCGGCCTCGCCGATCGGGCCAACAACCTGCCCGGCCAGCTCTCGGGCGGCCAGAAGCAGCGCGTGGCCATCGGCCGGGCTCTGATGAACTCCCCGGAACTCGTCATGTTCGACGAGCCCACCTCGGCGCTCGACTCGAAGCTCGGCGACCAGGTGGTGCACCTCATCCGGGACGAGATGAAGCAGCGCGGCACCTCGGCGATCATCGTCACCCACGACGAGCGCATCACCCACTACGCGGACCGGACCGTGCACATCACGGAC
>DBPQ01000107.1:0-24586 GCA_002304945.1 Actinomycetales bacterium UBA1416
GTGCGGCCAGCCGACCAGCTCGAAGGACGCCCGATGAAGGCCTCGGACCCCGCCGCCGTCGTCGCAGGCCTCGACCGAGCGATCGACGAGCTGCTCGCCGTTCGCGTGGCCCTCACCGACCTGCCGGTGGCCCTGCCGGACCTCGCCCTCGACGAGGCCCTCCGACAGTCGCCCGAGTACCAGGCGAGCCGCCGGACCTTCGCCGCCTCCATCGAGGCCCTGCTCGACGGCCCGTGGGATGAACTCCCGCAGATCGTCCTGGGCGTGGAAGCGGCGGCTAACGAGCTGGTCGCCAGGGCGGNNGGTCGAGGTGGCGTGGAGGCTCGGGCTCAGGACCCGAGCGGGATGACCTACTCGGCGAGTTCACGCACGAGGCGGAGCACGAGGTCACGCCGGGCGCTGCTCAGGCCGGAGAAGCCCCGGAGCAGCTCCAGCTCCTCCGGCCCGTGCTCCGGGGAGGGAAGCTCACGGTCCACGTCGAGGAGGTCGCCGAGGGCCACGTCGAGGGCCTCGGCGATGGTGGCCAGGGTCGAGAGGGAGAGGGCACGATGTCCCGTCTCCCACCGGGGAGAGCGTGACGGGCTCGATGCCGACGACCTCGGCGAGGCGCTCCTGGGTGTAACCACGGGCAGCTCGGGCTGCGGCGACACGCTTGCCGACTTCGCGCAGTAGTTGTTGGTCCCGCGTCCGCGGCATCGCGTCCTCCTCCTCCGGCGAAAGTCGAGGATCGGGAGGCCAAGCACCACGAACACCAAGGTCAGGTTGTTGACTTGACCTTGCGCTTCAAGACGGCGATCTTTGGCGGGCGCAAGGGCGTGGAGGAGGTTGACGTGGACGAAACGAAGACCAGGAGCAAGCCCCGGCACGAGTCTGGAGCGCACCGACCAACGCCATCGCGGGCGCTCGGACCAGGTTGGCGAGGCAGGTTCGCGACGATGATGTGCGGGCTGTGGCTCACCGCTGTGGCCGGCGTGGTCATGGGTCCATCCGCACTCGCCGCACCGTCCGACAAGTGCGCGAGCACGATGCGGAAGGTGACGGCGAGCTGGTCGAAGGTCGTGCAGGACATCGACAAGCGCACGGCGTCAGAGGCGGCGAAGGCGGGAACCACTGGCGCCACTGCGTACAAGGTGGCGATGACGCTGTTGGAGGCGCTCGCCAAGCAAGCCCGAGCTACGGGCAGGGAAGAGGATCTTGCTGCCGCGAGGCACCTCGATGACGCCGTGACGCAGCTCAAAGTCATCGTTCCAACTGCTGCGGCCATCGCGGCGTGGGGCGAAGCGAACAAGGTGTGCGACGAGGTGAAGCTGATCGCGCACGCCGACCCGAACACGGTCTGCGAGGCGACGGGCGGCCAGAGCAGCAAGATCGTGGCCGCGTGCAGGAAGTGCGACGCCGCCACCGCCAAGATGCTGCAACTCGCCAGTGGAACGCCTGCGGGGGAGCACAACATCGAGGATCTGCTCAAAGGGACGGTCGAAGACATCGACTCGTTGCTCGCCGGTCTGGATGAGCCGGAGTTCAACGGGAGCACCTTGGCCGTTCGTCAGAAAGCGACGCTGACGAAGCCCTTGACGGCGATGAAGGCCGCTCTTCAGGCCGCCCTGGCTTCCTCGGCGGAGGGCGAAGCCGCTTGGGAGATCTACGACGACCTGCGGGGCGAGATGATCAGCCCGGCCCTCGTCGAGAAGGTGGAGAAGCTGGGCAGGCACGGCAAGTACGCGAAGGAACTGCGGACTGCCTGCCAGCCACCGGAGCCCGCCGGCAAGTGCGAAGAGGAGTGCCGAAAGCACGGCAGGTGCGTTGAGGTGCCAGATGGCCGACGCACCAAGTGCGTGGCCACCAGCGATGCCGGGTGTGCGGCCTCCGACGAGTGCCGCAACGAGGGACACTGCAAGGCCGTGGACGAATGGTGCCGGGCCACGAGCGACGCGCAGTGCGCGGCTTCGGTCCTTTGTCGCGACACGGGACGCTGCACCGCCGCGAAGGGCTCCTGCCGGAAGGGTGCCGCGACCGCAGAAGAGTGCCGAACATGGAACGGTTGCGCGAACGATGGCGAGTGCTCGCTCCATGATGGGATCTGCGTCGTCGGGAGTCCCGAGGACTGCGCGAACTCAACCCGGTGCCGAAAGGCCGGCGCATGCGGCTTCCACCTGCCTGGCACCACGGACAACCCCTTCCTCACCCCTTCGCAAATCCAGACCGAGATCTCCGAAGCAGACCCGCGGCGCTTCAGGTGCAAGGCGCTCAAGAGCGACCACTGCGAGCAATCCTCTGCCTGCACCGAAGAAGCGAGGTGCTCGTTGAAGTACGGCACCTGCTACCTGACGAACGACTCCGACTGCCAGATGAGCAAGTTGTGCCGCGAGAAGGGCGGCTGTGCCTACTCGCAGAAGCTCGGTTGCTGCTTCGATCCGAGGTTCCCGTTCCGCTGCGTCTACTGAGCCGCCCAGGCCGGCTCGGGAACGAAGACCACCTCGCGCCAGCCGTCGCCGAGGTAGACGTAGCCGTCGCCCTCGCACAGGGAGCAGGGCTCTTCGGAGCCTTCGCCGGTGCCCTCGCACCACCAGCACTGCGCTTCGCCGGACGAAGAGTACGACGCCACCTGCTTCCAGCCCTCCGGGGGTGGAGGGCAGCCGAAGAGGCAGTCGAGGATCGCCGTGCGGGCACCTTCGAGGTGCCCCAGCTCGGTCGCGTACTCGGGCACGCCCTCGTACCAGTACGCGACCACGCCGTCCCACTCATCCCGAAAGTCGGGGTGAGGCTCGTGCAGCTCGCCCCCGCCGAGTCCGAACACGCAGGCAACTCGCTCGCGGTCGAGGTCAATGGTCATCACGCCGCCTCCGCCAGGGCCTCGGGAGCGCCGCCTGCGGCCTCTCCGGCACCGACTCGGCCAACCCTTGCCGTGAGGTAGTCCGCGGCCTCCTGGGCGAGCCGGGAGGCCGTGAAGACGGCCCGCTTGTCGCCCTTGAGCACGCGGAGCCAAGCCCCGATGTACTCGGCGTGCTGGAGCCGCCCGGCGACGCCGAGGTCCGCTCCCAGGAAGGCGGCGGCCAGCTCGGCGACCAGCTCCTCGGCGGCGTAGGCCTCGGTGCCGAAGCGCCCGGTGAGGTCGCGTCCCAGACGGCTCTCGTGCCCAGTCCAGTGGGCCAGCTCGTGCAGGGCGGTGGCGTAGTAGTCGCCGGCCCCGTCGAAGCGGTGAAGGTCCGGGAGACGGATGTAGTCGTCGCCTGGGGAGTAGTAGGCCCTCGAACCCCCGTGGCGGATCACAGCCCCCGTCCCCTCGACGAGGACGCGGGCGTCGTCGAAATCGCCGCCGAGGCCGAGCACCTGGTCGTCGTCGCCCTGGTGGACGGCGTGCTTGCTACCTTCGGGCCACGCTATCTGCTCGGCGTTGAAGACGGTGTAGCACTTCAGGATGGGGATGCGGCGGGGCAGCTTCGCGGTGTCGGCCTCGTCGCCGACGTTGCAGTCGGCGGCGGAGTTCCTCGCGTCCACGAAGGTCCAGTAGATGACCTGCGTGCCCTTCTCGCCCTTGCGGATGTGGCCCCCGAGATGCTTCGCCTGGTTGAACGTGTACCAGCGGGACGACGCGAACCCCGCCATCCCGGTCAGCACGACGTTGACGCCCTTGTAGACGTGCCCGGATGCCCCGTTGCGGGGACGGCCGCCTTCGCCGTCACGGCGCCACGGGCAGACCCACGGGGCCACGCCCTGCTCCAGGGCAGCGACGATGCGGTCGGTGACTTCGCGGTAGAGGTCGCGGTGCTGGCGGGAGCTGCGTGTACGGGCCATCGTGGAGTTCTCCTTTCGAGGAGAACTACGAGCGGGACCGTCGCGCTGAGCCCCAACGCGCGGGATCGTCCCCTACATGGCTCTTGCCCTCGTTGACCGCGGCGACCGCGACGACCGCAGTTCGCTCGGGATACAGCGGAACAGGCGCTGCACCACTGCATGGGCCGCCCGAAGCGTGTCGGCTTGCCGATCGGGGGCGTCTTCCAGCGCCTCCTCCACGCCCGCGGCCCACAGGTCGCCGACTTCGGCGATTGCCTCGACCGGGTCGGGGGCGGCGGAGACGATCGCCTCCAGCCCGAGCCGGCTCGCGAGCGTGGCGACGGTCCAGATGCGGACCACGGAGATCTCGTTCTCGGCGGCCTGCGCGAGCCGCTCGATGCAGATCGGGATGTCGTTCATGGGCCTCACCTCCTGCTGGAGGAGAGGCATAGGCTCGTAATCGAGGCCAGCAGCGGAACTGTCGGAGCGCCGCAGCGCCGCAGCGCCGCAGCGCCTCGCCGGGGCTCACTCTTCGTGCCCCTGTTCCGCGGGGATCCTTGCCTCCCTGCTCGATGCGTGTTACGAATCGTCGGCAGTTGTTGGAAAGTGCCGATGAATCGTAACACAAAACAAACAGCGGCCAGAGGCGGGGAGTCCACCGTCGAGAGGGAAGTGTTGGAACGCGTGCGACGTGCGGGCGTGCTCCGGCCCCGCGATCTCGACGCCGAGGGCATCCCGCGAGCGTACCTGAAGCGGCTGCACGACCGCGGCCTCCTCGTTCGGTTGGGACGCGGCCTGTACGCCACCGCCGACCGCGACCTCGGGGAGCACGAGACGCTGGTCGCCGCCTGCAAGGCCGTTCCCCATGGGGTCGTCTGCCTGCTCTCTGCCCTGCGCTTCCACGAGATGACCACGCAGGCGCCGCACGAGGTATGGCTCGCCATCGACCGCAAGGCGCGGGCGCCGGAACGTTCGGGCGTACCGCTGCGGGTGGTCCGCTTCTCGGGCGCCGCCTTGACCGAGAGGGTGGAGGAGTCCGTCGTCGAGGGCGTCCCTGTGCGCGTGTACGCCGCCGCCAAGACGGTCGCCGACTGCTTCAAGTACCGGAACAAGGTGGGGCTCGATGTGGCCCTGGAGGCGCTGCGGGAGTATCGCCGGCTCCGAAAAGGCGGCGCCGATGACCTCTGGCGCTACGCGCAGATCTGCCGGGTGGGGAACGTGATGCGCCCCTACCTGGAGGCGACGGCATGAGCGCGACGGCCGGACCGAACCTGGTGGCGTCCG
Source organism: Actinomycetales bacterium UBA1416 (assembly GCA_002304945.1). Lineage (GTDB taxonomy): Bacteria > Actinomycetota > Actinomycetes > Actinomycetales > Actinomycetaceae > UBA1383. The sequence continues at coordinate 5,059 of DBPQ01000107.1, forward strand.
TCCGCCAGCGGCTGCGCAACCTCGCCGCCGCACGGAGGGAAGACTTCGGGCTCATCCTCACCCGCTACGCCAACCAGCGCCTCCTGTTCCGCCTGACGGAGAGCGAGCACCACCACCGCTTCTTGCTCAAGGGCGCCACCCTGTTCACCGTGTGGAGCGACGCGCCCCATCGGCCGACCCGTGATCTCGATCTGCTCGGTTTCGGCGACAGCGAGGTCGGTGCCGTTGCCGACGTCTTCCGTGAGGTCTGCGCGGCCGCCGTCGAGCCGGACGGGCTCGTGTTCGTGTCCGAAACGCTCCAGGCTGCAAGGATCCGGGACGACCAGGAGTACGAGGGCGTCCGCGTCACCCTCTCCGCCACGCTCGGCAACGCCCGCATTCCCTTGCAGGTCGATGTCGGGTTCGGTGATGCCGTGTTCCCGGAGCCGGTCGAGGTCGCAGTTGCGGGGATGATCGGGTTCCCGGACGCCCGCGTCCGGGCCTACCCTCGTGAGGCGGTCGTCGCCGAGAAGCTCCAGGCGATGGTCGCGCTCGGCATCGCGAACAGCCGGATGAAGGACTTCTACGACCTCTGGTCGCTCAGCGGGGACTTTGCCTTCGACGGGAGGCTTCTGTCGGAGGCCATCTCACGAACCTTCGTGCGGCGACGGACGTCGCTGCCGGCGACCGTGCCGCTGGCCCTGACACCAGCCTTCGCCGCCGACAGGGCAAAGGCCGTCCAGTGGACCGCATTCGTCCGCAAGACCGGCGTCGCGACCGACCGCGACCTCGGCGCCATCGTCGCTGCACTCCGGGGCTTCCTCTGGCCGCCGACCGAAGCGGCCGGCAGGGGCGAAACGTTCACCCGGACCTGGCAGCCCTCCGGTCCCTGGGAAGCCAGCACGGACGTTCGCTGAGAGAAATCGGGGAGTTGAACGGCGTGGATACCCCTGAACCGCTTAGAATCTGAGGCGTTGCACGGCCGGGTATCCACGGGCGAAAGTCGCCGTTTCGTGAATCAGACGTAATAACAATGGATTACGCCGACACCAGAGCCCAATTCGTAATCAGCAGGTCCCCGGTTCAAGTCCGGGTGTTGGCTCCAAGAATCAAGGGGTTGCGGGAAACCGCAGCCCCTTTTTCGTTTTGGGTATCCACGCGGGTATCCACGCTCACCCACCGTCTTTCACGTCCCGCCCCTTCGCCGCGCTGCCGATCGACGGCAACGCGCCGCGTGCATCGACCAGATCCATCGCGCTCGCGAGGTGCCCATCGGCCAGGCCGGCGTAGGCGCGCTCCGTCGTCGTGACGCTCTGGTGCCCGAGGAGCCGGCTCACCCGGTAGATGTCGAGCCCGGACGCCAGCCAGAGGGCGCCGGCCGTCCGGCGCAGTCCGTGCGTGTCGATGTCGGTGGTCCCTGCCCGCTGGCAAGCCGCGTGCGTGTCCGCGCACCAGTTGTCGCTGCGGATCGGGGTATCCGCTCCGTGGAGGACGTAGTGGATACCCCCCCATCGTTCCCGCGCCTCGTCGAGCAACCCCTGGGCGCGGGTGGACAACGGGACTGCCCGTGCCTGCTTGCCCTTCGCGGTGAACCCCGACACGGGATCGCGCGCGGGGACCCGGATCGCGGGACGCCCGATCCCTCGCTGAACCCAGGCCCAGCGAAGATGAACCGCCTCGGAGGCCCGAAGGCCGGTCTCGATCAGAAACCCGGCGCGGATCCGGTGGGCCGGCGAGCAGGCGGCGAGGAAGGGCTCCACCTCCGTAGGTTGAAGCCAGGGGCGCATCTCCGCCGGGCCGGCGTCGTAGGTCACGCCCTGCGTGATGTCCGTGCTGAGGAAGCCCTGCCGGATGGCCCACTGGACGAGCGCAGAGATCGCGCGCAGGTATGACTCGACCGAGGCGCGGCTGAGCGGCTCGCCCGTCCGCTGGTTCGCGAGCCTCGTGACGGCCTCGACGTGCCGCTGGCCCAAGTGGGTGAGCGGCAGGTCCGGCCCCGTGACGCGGGTGAGCGCCTGGAGCTGCGAGGGATAGCTCCGCCCCGTCGAGACGTCCGAGAGCGTCTTCCCGCGCTTGCTCGTCGTGCGCTCGCAGAAGGCGTCTACGAGATCCTGCACGGTCACGGGCCGCGCCTGGGGCGCCGCGTGAAGGCCCTGGACGTAGTCCTGCCAGAGCAGCGCCGCGCACTTCTCGGCGTCCTCTACGGAAGCGAACGTCGTGCGCGTGAGCGTGCCCTGGCGATGGCCCGTGTAGTAGCCGTCCGTCCGGTAGCGGACCCGTTCTCCGCCGCCGCGCTTGTCGCGGACGGGGTAGACCCGGACGCAGTAGACGCCATCATCTCGATAAGCGTGGTCAGGCACCGCTCGATCCTCTCGACGGAAGCCGCGAGACGCTCGTTCCCGTCCTGCACGTCGGAGCCGACGCTGAAGCGCACGAAGGCCTCGCCAACGGCGCCGCCCGCGTCCTCCATCTCCGTGACCCACTCGTCGTCCACGACGAACCTCCGTGCAGAAGCTCCACGTCCAGCCGACAGCACGAGCATCGTCCATCGGCGGGTCGTGAGCGCCGCTGATGCCCCTACTACGCGCTGGCGATCGCAACTGAGCCCCCCCAATCCAACGAGGCCGGAGATTCGCAGTTGCAAGACTCCTCTGGGGGCCTTCGGCAAAAAAACGACAAGCACTGAACATGCGTGAGGTGACGATCGGCCATCCTGGCTCGTAGTTCGTACAGCCCGGCCGAGAGAGCCGGAACACAATGCGGAGGGAGAACCCGATGGACAAGCACGAGCAGTACGACAATGCGGAGATCGCCGAGCGGCTGGCCCGGGCCTACGTGGCTCTGGTCTATGAACAGACCCCGCTGGGGTCGCCCGATCGTGAAGTACGGATGTCCGCCTCGTCCGTGGCGAAGGAGATCTACCAGGGGATACCCGACGAGCGCGACGACATGGACATCATCTACGCCATGCGCGGCCCGCTCCGTGACCTGTGCCCCGATTACTACCGCTACCTGTTCTTCTGTTTGATTTCGGAGTGGTGGGGCGCTAGGGCCGAGATCCCCTGGGTGTAGCGGGCCGGGATACGACCGGGATATCGAGAAGTTCTGATCCCTCGCGAAACTCGCTTGGCTTGTCCGGCGGGTTGGCCTCGCGCGCTGGCGCATTGCGGTTCCGAGTTGGTGTCGCGCGATATTCCACGCACCCCGCGTGCCCCACTGCGCCCGCCCGCCAAAGACGAAGTGCCCACCGTCCGGCCTCATGTCGGGGGGACCCGACCAGGCGGTCGGACAACACGACAGCCCTCGTCTCGACGCCGGTTGACGATCTTCGGGAGCCATTTTCCATGCAGGTTCAATTCGCAGATCGCGGCCGACCGGGGGACCCGGGCGAGGTTTTCAACCGGTTCTGCGCGGTTCGGATCGAACCTTCGAGAATCCGATTCTCGGGCCGGGTTCCAGTTCACGGCGGTGGAAAATCCCGCCAGGCGTGCATCCAGATTCTCCGGCTGCGGGTCCGACGCCCCGAGAACCTGCGAGGCGAGAAACCTGCCGCCCGCGAGAATTCGTCGTCGGTGGTCGAGAAGGGTCGGGCTCAGTTCTGGCCCCCTCCTCGTAGTAGTGCCGAACGCCGAAGGAGGACGACGCCGATGCCCAGCGCCCCCCAGCCCCGAGCGGCTCTCTACGCCCGCGTGAGCACGACCGGCCACGGTCAAGACGTCGGCCTCCAGTTGGAGGAGCTGCGGCAGGTCGCCGAACAGCGCGGCTGGCGGGTCGTGAAGGAGTTCGTGGACGAGGGCATCAGTGGAACCAAGGACCGCCGGCCCGGCCTCGACGCCATGCTGGACGCGGCTCGCCGGGCGAAGATCGACATCGTTGCCGTCTGGAAGCTCGACCGGCTCGGTCGGAGCCTTCAGAACCTCCTCCTGATCCTCGACGACCTGAAGCACCACGGCGTGGGCTTCGTGTCCGTCCGCGATGCCGGCCTCGACTCGACTTCGGCCTCGGGGACCCTCCTCCTTCACCTGCTCGGAGCCTTCTCGGCCTACGAGGCGGCCATCATCAAGGAGCGGGTCACGGCGGGGGTGCGTCGTGCGCAGGCGTCTGGCAAGCACTGCGGGCGGCCCGTCGTCGAACTCGACCTACGCCCGGCTCTCGCACTGCTCGCGGAGGGGCACGGCCTGAAGGCCATCGCGTCCATGCTCGGTGTCAGCCGTTCCACCCTCCGTGAGCGGCTTCGTGAGGCCGGGCACTGGCCTCGCCGAGAGGGGGTCGAGAACCCCTCCTCTGCTGAGGCCCTCTGAGAGGGGACGACAACGGGGTTGTCGCCACTGGCAGGAAGCTGGTGGTTGCTGCCACGCCCCAGCGGGCAGCGACGCACGACCAACCCCGTGAGCAGGGAGCCCGAGCTGATGATCTGCTCGGGCAAGCACCCGGGAATCCTCCGGCGTGACGACGAGCCCGACCTCCTCGCCGAGCTGTTCGGGCTGGAGTGCGAGGCGGACAAATGAGCCCCCCGACCCTACTCCTCCCGAACTTCGGACCGTAGTTGCCCGTCCGGGCTGGCCTCATCGTCGAACTGCTCCCAACCCACCCCGTTGGACGAGTCGCTCGCCGTTGTCGCTGGGCAGGCCGGGTCGCCCCTCGGAGGAGGAGTGGAGGTCCCTGCTGGGGGTTCACCGTTCGCCCGGTGGGTCGCCGCAGCCCCTCGTGTTTCGTGCGCATGTTCGACTTGGGAGGTCGGCCGCGTGTCGTACCGCGTAGTAGCGGGTGGTGGCGAGTGCCTGCGACGAGCTGGCGGTAGTTCTTCGATACCCGAGAGAAAGCAGGAGGTGCGAAATGTGCAACACGAACGAGACGACGACGCCCCCGACGACGACGAGCAGATTCGTCACCGTGGCTGAGGCTGCGAAGGAGCTGGCCTGCTGCGAGGAGACTGTTCGCCGCCTCGTGCGCCGAGGCCGGGTGCAAGCGATCAAGGTCGGGGCGCACTACAGGTTGCGGGTGGCTGAGGCCGCGGCCGCACTCGCCGTCGCCGTGAGCTGAGCCGACCCCCAGACAAGCGAAACCCCGCTCCGGCATCTCGCTGTCCAGGCGGCCGGGCGGGGCATCGAGAGGACGCAGAGCATGTCCAAACCAGATGATACCGCCGCAGGGGCGGTGGTTCCAGCCGCGAGCACAAGCCGGCCGAAAGGCCCACGTCCCGTGTTCGTGGAGCTGTGCCGGGCCAGCAAGTCGCCGCGGGTGCTGTACGACCTGTCAACGCGGTCGTTGAACAACGCCATGATGGACTACGCCGCGAAGCAGGCTCCGTACCGCTCGGTCTACGGCCCTGGGGCCTCGAAGTACATCGACCTCTGCTGCACGCACTACGAGTGCTCGACCGCAGACCTTCGGGGTCCACTGCGGTACAGGACGGTGAAGATCGACATCGACGCCACCGACGAGGACCCGAAGGTCGCCATCCGTGCAGCACTCGATGTTGCAGCTAGGATCAAGGCTCACCTCGGTTCGGCCGGCGTGAAGCAGGTCAACGTCTTCTTTTCCGGATCGAAGGGCGTGGGGATCGAGTTCAGCGGCTCCGCCTTCTGGCCTCGATCCGCCGATGGCGAGTTGGAGTACATCGAAGAAGGGAACCGGCTGCTCGCAGGCTTCATTCGCCTCATGATGGACCAACTCGCCATACCCGACTCCCGCCACGCCCTCGTGGGATGGGACCCGGCTCTCTATGCCTTCCGGGCTCCGGTGAGGCTGCCGGCGATGCCACACGGCAAGTCGCTGAAGCGATTCGGGCGACTCCTGTACCGGACGCTGTTGCCGAGCGACTTCGAGGGGCTGGGCGTCGATGAGGTGCTCGACCTTGCCAGCGTCCCTCGACTGCCGGCCCCACTGCCGGATCAGGACCCCGCCCCGAGCTTGCTCGACCTGTGGACCAAGGCGTCCATCTCGACGGCTTCTCCCGCGGCCCCCACGGCTCGGCCAGCGCGCAGTCCGAAGACGGCCCCCCGGCCCGGGGAGGCACCGGCGGTCCATCGCGGGTTCGGGGCTGATGTCGTGAAGGCCGCCCTTGCCGAACTCGCCGGGCGGCCCCTCACATCGTCGAAGTATCCCCCGTGCATCATGTCCATCCGTAGCGGCGTGCTGCGGGGCCAGACCGGCATCAGGAACAGGGTCGGCGTGGTGGTGTGCTCGTTCCACGTCACGGCCGGCGAGGTCTTCGACGACGCGCTGACGACGATGAAGGGGGTCCCAACGACGGACGACATCGCCGCCGCGACCCTCTCGCAGTGGAACTCCATCTCGGGGACCCCGGCGAACTACCAGTTCGGCCCCGCCGGCTGTTCGGTGCTCAGGGGCCTCGGGGCGCACTGCGACTCGTCTTGCCCGTTGCACGCTCCCTTCACGCGCCAGCACGTCTCGATGGCGGTACGCCCGACTAGGCAGCCGCACACATGGCCCGCTGGGGCAGAGGTCACCATCGAAGCCGCACGGGCAGAGCTGCTGGCGAAGATGATCTCGGGGCAGGACGACATCCTCTTCTCTGGTCCGCCCGGTGTCGGCAAGAGCACCATCGCGTGCGAGGTCGTGGCCGGCGGCGGGCAGGCCGCCGTGTACGCGAGCGTGACTCGCAAGCTGGTGGAGCAGGCTGCCGCACGCCTGGCTGGCGGGATGGAACCTAAGCACGGTCGCACCGACGACAACTGCGTAAACGTCGGCCGGATCGACGACTTCGCCGGCCGCGGTTGGAGCGCCACCAAGGAGGTCTGCGCCAGGTGCAACCTCTTCAACGCCAAGTCGCCCCTGAGCAGTGCTTGCGACTACTGGCGCCAGTGGGCCTCCAAGGAGTTGTTCTGGGGCGTGACGCACGCACACCTGCGCTCCGGCCTCCCTCAGAAGTTCAGGAAGGCGACAACGTACATCATCGACGAGGCTCCCGTGGACGCCTGCATGGGATGGGCGGGGGGGGCCAAGGACGGCTTCACGCGGCACGACCTCACCCGCCTGGCGTCGCTGATCCGCTGGCAGGTGGTCGGCTTCGTGCAGTTCGGCTTCGGCACGGAGCCGGCGCCGACATCGTGGCACCTCTTGCACGAGGTTGCCGTGGGGCTCTACCGCATCGAGCTAGGCCGCCACGCTTCGGCCGACCTCGACGGTCAGGTGGGACACGAAGCCGCTCTCGCTCCTCTCGTTGCTGCGCACGGCACCCTGACAAAGGACCACTTGGTGAAGTTGCGGGACATCATGCGGGAGTTGGAAGCCGGGACGCTGGCGGAGCCCGACACCCGCCTACTTGCCCCCGCGGATACGCCGCCTCCCAACGTCCTCGCTCACCTCGTCCGTGCTCTTGCCGCAGCGGCGACGTCGCTGGAAGCCGTGCAAGCCGNNAAGCCGGTGGCGCCGCCGTCGCCGTCCCGGTGCGGGTCCTTCGAGTAGAGGGCGACGGTGACGGGCATGTCGTTCTCGATGACGACACCATCAGGGCAACCTCGACGTGGGCGGTGCAGATCCGCACGTTCGAGCCGCTGTCCCTGCCCACGGTGATCAAGGTCAAGGGTACGGACGGCACGACATCTTCGAGGACCTGCCGCCTTGTCGTGCTCGACGCGACGGCCAACAAGGCGCTGATCGAGAAGTGCGTCGGGCGCCCGCTCACGGAAGTCCGCCAGCGAGTGCAACCGGCGGGACGGTGGATGCAGGTGGACAACATGCGGCTGCCCAAGGCCACGCTCCTCCACGACTCGGAGGCGAGACGCAGATGGGTCGATCGGGTGGCGAAGCTAGTCCGGCGTTGGCGTGACGACCACGGCAGCGTCCTCGTCATCACGCACCTGGACTTCGAGTTCGCGCTGAGGGAAGAGCTGAAGGACGAAGCGAGTGTCACGATCACCCACTACTATGGAGTCCGTGGTCGGTCCCTGGAGAACCACGACGCCTGCATCCTCGTCGGCTTCCCGCAGCCGCCGCGTGAGTCCGTGTACATGGACGCCGCCGCGATCTGGCAGGGCGAAGTCCTCGACCAGACGTGGGAGCCCCACTGGTGGCCGTACTTCGATGTCACCGGCCCCGACGCGAATGAAACATGGTCGGGCTCTGAACTCGTGATGCCTCGTGATCAACGGCTTCGCGTCATCTGGAGGCTTCGTTCCGTCGATGAGCTGTACCAGGCGGCGTTCCGTGTCCGCGGCCTGACCCGGCAGGTTCCGACCCTTCTCCTCACCTCTGCCCCGACGCCACCCGACTACAAGCTGCCCGTCGAACTTCTGGGCCTCGACGACCTGGACACCAACGCGGGACGGCCGGGCGTCCGTGCGACAGTCCAGGCGGTGACGGAGAAGCTGAAGCAGAAGCTCGGATGGGCCTCCTCGCATCTCGTGCAGGCGACGCTCGGGCACGACGCGGACCTCTACGGACCCGTCAGGCTGGTCGGCGGGCTGGACCAGCTCGGCTATCCGGCCAAGTGGAAGCGCCTGCTCGAAGGCGGCCCTGCGAAACTCCCCAAGGTCAGCCCTCGACGGGTTCGGGAGATCTGGGCAGAGCTGCGAGAAGCCGCCGTGACGACCCCTACCGAAGTGTCCTTCCGCGTACCGGGGCAGCCAGGCCGCCCCCTCGGGGATGAGGTGGAAGGCGACCTCGACGCCTGGTTCCGGGACCACGAAGAGGTCTTCAGGGACCTCGGCGTCGTCGTCATGGGGCTGAACGACGACGGCATCCTGCACCACCGGGGCGACGCGATTGATCCAGGGATCGAGTGGCTTTTGGCGCAAGATCCGTAGGTTCGAGTTTCCGGCGGCGTGCCCTGGNNAGAAGATCTATCCAGGGCACCCCGCCGGAAACCCAGGGGAGGTTCGGTGGGCTCCGACGTGGGGTAAAACGGTCAGGAGGGCACGATGACACCAGCGACAACTTGGAACTTGGACCCGGGCTTCCGCCGCGAGGCGTTCCACCGTGCCCTGCTGGCGCTACGGGACCGGCACAACCGCGACCTCGACTTGCACCACGCGGTCATGCTCGCCGAGTGCGCTGCGGACTACCTGGCCTTGTCGGCCGAGTCCGACCATCGGCCCGTCGAGGATCTGCTGCTCGACGCCGTGACGCTCTGGCGTCAACACCTTGGGTCGTCTGATCCAGGGATGGACATCATGGAGCGGGTGCTGCGTCTCGTGAACGACACGCTCGAAGACGTTGCTCACCTCATCGAGGGCCGGCGAGCCGTACTCCACTGACCTCGCTCGCCGTTGGCGAGGCTCAGGAAGCTACGCCCCCGCCGGCATCTGGTCCCAGGTCCGCCGGTCCAGCTCGCGTCCCGCCTTCTTCTTGTTGGTCCCGCCCCACTGCTTGAAGAAGAAGGGGACGGTGGCCTGCACGCACTGGTCGCGGATGTCGCGGACCCACGACTCGGCCATCGGTCGTGATCCCGGGCCGGACTCGCCGCCGACGATCACCCAGTCGATGTCGTCGAGGTCGAGGTCCGCCAGGGGACCGAGGAGCGGCTCCAGGGACAAGAACTTCACCCTCGCACCCGTTCGTCTGAGGTTGTCGATGCGCCTCGTGTAGTCCGCGTTCTCCACGGACACGCCCATCCAGACGTTCTCCGGCCAGGGCAGGGAAGCCGAGAGAGCCTCCAGCCGGTCCGCCCGCTTGGTGAGCACCTGGAACTGGTGCCAGTGCGCTCGCTCCATCACCTCGAAGACACTGCGGATGTAGTCGAGGGGCACGTCGTCGTGGAAGAGGTCCGACATCGAGTTCACGAAGATGACCTGCGGCTTCTTCCACTGGAGCGGCCGGTCCAGCATGCGGGGGTGCAGAGTGACCTGGAAGCCGTTGGCGTAGTTCGGCTGGCCCATCGCCTTCAGCCGGTGGGCCATGACCTCGGCGTAGCAGAACTTGCACCCAGGGCTGACCTTGTTGCAGCCCGTGACGGGATTCCAGGTGCTCTCGGTCCATTCGATGCTCGACTGCGCCATGGTCTTACCGTACCGCAGGGAACGTGATGATGGTCTTCTCGCCGTAGGTGAACTTGCCGTTCCGCTTCGGCTTCGACTTCGGCGGTCGCTGCACCGACACCCTCCCCGCCTCTTCGAGCTGGTGAAGGGCGTCGTTGTAGTTGGCCTTCACGAACGGCGTGTCGATGTGGTGCGCCTCGAAGAGCTGGTCGCGGGTCAACGAGCGGCCAGCGAAGGTGACGGGCAGCTCGTCCCGAAGTCCATCCACCGGCCGGGAGAGGGAGAACAGGAGGCCCTGACTGAGAACTCGCGGGTTGTACTCGAACGATGGAACACCCTGGTCGGTCGAGCTGCTCTCGGCGGCCATAATGTCCTTCATGATGGTGTAGCCCAGCCGGTGCTTGCTCACGAAGATGAGGTGGTGACTGACCCGGCCATGCTCGGGGTGATGGAACCGGAACGGCAGGACGTACCGCCCGCCCATCTCGCGGAGGGCGTCGCAGATGCCCTCCACGATGAGCGCCTCCCGCACCTCCTTCGACCGACCCTTGATCGCCTCGCGGAGGCGCTCGGCCCTCTCGGCACCGAAGAGCCCATCCATGTGGCGGTCCACGAGGTCGTTGGGGAGCCCCATGTTGATGCGGTTGTAGTTGAAGAAGAACACGCAGTCGGAGCCCCAGTCCTTGAGCACCCCGTTGATGAGCCCCATCGACAGGCCCTTGTAGCCCCACGGGTCGATGAACGAGAAGCTGGGCACCAGGGTCATCGACTGGAGCTGAGCGGCCGTCTGGCCATCCACCTCGTGGTTGTCCACGGTCGGGGGGTACTTGAGGGTGCCGACGCCGGGCAGCTTCGCGATCTCCTCCCTCAGCTTCGCGACGTTCGCCGCGTCCGCATCGTTGAGGACAACGACGAGACGCCCGGCCAACTTGGGGTCCGCGATGGCCGTCTCCAGCACCTTGAGCGGCGTCGAGACGGTGCCGTCGTCGTAGCGCCCCGGCCCGGCGTAGAGGTCGATGTACGCCAGCTTGTCGGCCCAGCCCGCGAGGACCCTCGCCCAGGCGTGGAAATACTTGGCCACGATGGTCGCCTTGACGACCGATTGCTCCTTCGCCTCATTGAAGAACTCGCTCATCTCGTCCTCCGCAGCTCGCGCACGGGCACCACGGCGGACGGTATCCAACTTTCTTCCTCCAGTCGAGGTCCGTGGGCACGAGTAGGCGTTGACCTCGATGAGCGTGCAGGGCGACAATTGCGCCTCCTGGGAGGCCCCGGAGGTCGCCATGCCGGACAGCGAGTCGTGGGTCAGCATCGAGACGGTCGCCGAGCACCTCGCGGTGTCGAAGGACACCATCAGGCGATGGATCAAGCGGGGCTTGCCAGCCCACCGCGTCGGGCGGTTCTGGCGGCTGCGGCTGTCCGAGGTAGACGCCTGGGTGCGTGACGCGGGCGCCGCTGACCAGCCCGACGACTCCGGGGGCGACGGCCGATGACGGACAAGAAGGCGCTCAACGAGACGGAGATCTGCCAGAACTTCATCTCGCCCGCCATCGAGCAAGCCGGGTGGGACAAGCACACCCAGATCCGCCGCGAGTTCTCCTTCACCGCCGGCCGGGTCATCGTCCGGGGCAAGCTGGCGGTACGCGGCAAGCAGAAGCGGGCCGACTACCTGCTCTTCCACTCGGCGAACCTGCCCCTAGCCATCGTGGAGGCCAAGGACAACACCCACCCGGTCGGCGGCGGGATGCAGCAGGCGCTCGGCTACGCGGCGACCCTCGACGTGCCCTTCGTCTTTGCGTCCAACGGTGACGCCTTCCTCTTCCACGACCGCACCGGACAGTCGAACCCGGTGGAGCGCCAGCTCGCCCTCGACGAGTTCCCGTCGCCAGGCGACCTGTGGAACCGCTACCGGGCCTGGAAGGGCCTCACCGACGAGGGCGAGAAACTCGCCCGGCAGCCCTACTACGACGACCCCTCCGGCAAGGAGCCGCGCTACTACCAGCGCATCGCCGTCCAGCGCACCGTGGAGGCCATCGCCAAGGGGCAGCGTCGGGTCCTCATCGTGATGGCCACCGGCACCGGGAAGACGATGACCGTCTTCCAGATCATCTGGCGGCTCTGGAAGGCGGAGCGGGTCAAGCGCGTGCTGTTCCTCGTGGACCGGAACATCCTGGCCGACCAGACCATCACCAACGACTTCAAGCCCTTCGGCTCGGTGATGACCAAGGTGAAGAACCGCAACATGGACCCGAGCTACGAGGTCTACCTCGCGCTCTACCAGGCGGTCACGGGCACCGAGGAGGAGAAGAACGTCTACAAGCAGTTCTCGCCGGACTTCTTCGACCTGGTGGTCATCGACGAGTGCCACCGGGGCAGCGCCCGGGAGGACAGCGCGTGGCGGGAGATCCTCGACTACTTCGAGCCCGCCATCCAGCTCGGCCTCACCGCCACGCCGAAGGAGACGAGGGAGGTCAGCACGCTCACCTACTTCGGCGACCCCGTGTACGAGTACAGCCTCAAGCAGGGCATCGACGACGGCTTCCTCGCGCCCTACAAGGTCGTCCGCATCGACCTCGACAAGGACTTGCAGGGCTGGCGCCCGCCCAAGGGGATGACCGACGACCTCGGCCAGGACATCGAGGATAGGGTCTACAACCTCAAGGACATGGACCGCGTGCTGGTGCTGAACGAGCGCACCAAGCGCGTCGCCGAGAAGATCATCGCGTACCTCGGGGGCACCGACCCCTACGGCAAGACCATCGTGTTCTGCGAGAACATCGACCACGCCGAGCGGATGCGGAGTGCGCTGGCCAACGAGGTGGCCCGCGTCTTCCCCGAGGAGGCGCAGAACACGTCGAGGTTCATCGTGCGCATCACCGGGGATTCCGACGAGGGCAAGCGGGCCCTGGACGACTTCATCCACCCCGAACGGCGCTACCCGGTGATCGCCACCACCTCGAAGCTGCTGAGCACCGGCGTGGACGTGCGGACCTGCAAGCTGATCGTGCTGGACCAGACCATCCAGTCGATGATCGAGTTCAAGCAGATCGTGGGCCGGGGCACCCGGCTCTACCCGGACAAAAACAAGACCAGCTTCGAGATCGTGGACTACGTGGGCGCGTCCGCACTGTTCGAGGACCCCGACTTCGACGGCTACCCGTCCCACGTCATCGCCGAGGTGGTCGACGACGCCGGCACGGTGGTGGCGCAGGAGGAGGCGCCCACCCACGCCACACAGTCCGACGACGGCGCCGAGGACGGGCCGCCCGTCCTCCACGAGCCGGAGCCCGAGTTCACCGTGACAGACCCGCCTGATGGCCCCGCCCCGCCGGCCCGGCGGAAGTACGTGGTCGACGAGGGTGACTTCTCGGTGCGAGCCGAGGGCCGCCTGGTGCCGGACACGTCGTCGGGCCAGCTGCGGCTCACGGAGTACGGCACCTGGGTTCGCGGCCGGATCACCGCACTCGGCGCTCCTGAGCGGGTGTCCGCGGACTGGGCGCACGCCGAGACGCGTCATGGCCTCGTCCGGGCTCTCGAGGAGCAGGGCATCGAGCTCGACGAGCTGATGCGCGCATTCGGACTGGAGGACTCCGATCCGCTCGACGCCCTCCTCCACCTCGCGTGGAACGCCCCCACCCGTACACGGGCGGAACGCGTGCGCTCGGTTCGCCAGACCCGTGCTGCTGAGCTCGAAGCTGCGTCGCAGCGGGCCCGCGAGGTCCTCGACGGCCTGCTGGAGCGCTACGCGGCCCACGGGATCGATGACCTCGAGAGCAGGCAGGTCTACCGGATGCCTCCCCTCAGAGACCTCGGGAGCCCGATGGAACTGGCGCAGGCACTCGGTGGCCGCGACGCCCTCCAGGAGCATCTCGATCTCGTGCAGGAGTGGCTCTACTCAGCGTGAACTTTAGTTCACCGTGAATGATGCCCGTACAACTATAGTTTTAATATATGTTTCCTTTGGTGTAGCATCGGCACCATGCCCGGTGTCCGCCAAGATCTCCGGCGAGCGCTGCAGGCGATCGCCTTCACCCAGGCCGGCTACTTCACCGCGGCACAGGCCCGGGATGTCGGCTACTCCTACCAGGCGCAGAAGCACCACGCGGACTCCGGGAACTGGCTGCGGGTGGATCGCGGCCTCTTCCGGCTGCCCGACTGGCCCACGGGCGAGGACGACACCTGGGTGCGCTGGACGCTGTGGAGCCGGGGGCGCGGCGTGGTCTCGCACGACTCCGCGCTCCGGGTCCACGGACTGTCCGACGTCGAACCTGCGCTGGTCCACCTGACCGTGCCGCCCGGCTTCCGCGCCGTCGACGATCTGGTGGTGCTCCACCGTGGTGACGTACCCACGGAGGATCGCGACGAACGGCTCGGCTGGTCGGTGACCACCCCCCTCCGCACCCTCGTGGACGTCGCAGCGGGAGACCTGTCACAGGAGGCGATCGACGCCGCCGTCACCGACGCGGTCGAGCGCGGACTCACCACCCGCCGCCAACTGCTCCGCCGATGCGCGGATGAGCCCGAGCGGCCGGCCCTGCGCCTCGAACGGGCACTGCACCGGATGAGTGAACATGGCTGACCCGCGCTCCACCAGCCTGACCGAACGGCTCCGCAACGTGGCGGCGGCCGAGGGCAGCGCCGTCGAGCGCGTGCGGAACCGCCTCGCCTTCCAGCGCATCCTCGCGCGCCTCGCCCTGCACGACGGCTGGGTGCTGAAGGGAGGGTTCTGCCTGGAGTTGCGGCTCGGCCTGCAGGCCCGCGCCACCAAGGACCTCGACCTCCTCCGGCAGGGCGAGCACGTGGGAGATCCCCTCGATCTGCAGGACCTCCTCGACGAGGCCCTCGACACCGATCTCGGTGATTCCTTCACCTTCCGGGTGCGTGCGCCCCGCCAGGTCCGGCGGGAGGACGAGATGCCGTCCACGTGGCGGGTGGTCGTGGAGGTGCTGTACGTGGGCCACCCCTTCGGGACGTCGACTCTCGACGTCGTCACGAGCGAGACGTTCCCGGCCACCGCCACTGAACGTCTCCTCATCTCCTCCTCCCTCATGGGGGATGAGTTCTCGATGCCCGCCGTCAGCCTGGCCCGGCACGCCGCGGAGAAGTACCACGCGTACGCCCGGATCTACGCGCAGGACCGCCCCTCATCACGCGTGAAGGACCTCGTCGACCTTGCCCTCGTCGTCACCGAGGGGCTGGTGGAGCCGACTGAACTGGGCCGCCACCTCCGGGAGGTGTTCGCCGAGCGGGATGGAACGGATCCGCCGGCCCTCCTTCCGGAGCCGCCCGGGGACTGGTCGGCACCGTTCGCCCGGCTCGCCGCCGAGACCGGCCTCGAGACCCCAAACGCCGTCGAGGCATGGCGCCTCGTCTCGGCCACCTACCGCAACGCCCAGGAGGCACCGTGACTCCCCGCAAGGATGAACGACCGACCACGCAGGCCCGGCTCCAGGCCGTCATCAACCAGTCCCGCAACATCATGCGGAAGGACGCCGGACTGAACGGGGAGCTCGACCGGCTGCCCCAGCTGGCGTGGCTCCTGTTCCTCAAGGCGTTCGACGACCTCGAGGATGAGCGCGAGATGGTCGAGAGCGACTACCGGCCGGTCCTCGAGGAGCCGTACCGGTGGCGGGACTGGGTGCGGGGGCAGGACCTGACCGGAGAGCCATTGCTGCGGTTCGTGAATGCCGAGCTCCTGCCCATGTTGCGCGGGCTGCAGGGCACGGGCCGGGCGGGAGATCCGCGCGACACGCTGGCGCGTGTGTTCCAGGACACCACCAACAAGATGCTCTCGGGTCACCTCCTGCGCCAGCTCGTGGATCAGCTCGACCGGATCGCCTTCTCCTCGAACGACGACATCCACACCATGGCCGTCTTCTACGAGTCGATGCTGCGCGAGATGCGCGACGCGGCCGGGGACTCCGGGGAGTTCTACACGCCGCGCCCACTCATCCGGTTCATCGTGGAGCAGGTGGACCCGCAACCCGGGGAGCGGGTGCTCGACCCGGCGGTCGGCACGGGAGGCTTCCTCGTCGAGGCATTCCGGCACATGACGGCGGGGGACGTCTCCGTGGAGGACGTCAGCGCCGTGAAGCACGGCCTGCGCGGCATCGAGAAGAAGCCCATGCCGTACCTGCTGGCCCAGATGAACCTCCTCCTCCACGGCATCGACCGCCCCAACCTCGTGGAGGACAACTCGCTGAATCACTCCCTGGCCGAGGTGCGGCGCGACGGCGTGGACGTGGTGCTCACCAATCCCCCGTTCGGGGGTGAGGAGGAGAAGCTCGTCCAGGCGAACTTCCCCGTCAACTTCCGGACCGCCGAGACCGCGTGGCTGTTCCTCCAGTCCGTGATGGCGCGCATCGAACGCAGCCGGACCGGCCGATGCGGAATCGTGGTGCCCAACTCCGTGCTCTTCGACACCGGCGTGGGGGGACGGATCAAGGCAGACCTGATGAAGCGCTTCAACCTCCACACCGTGGTCCGGCTCCCGAACGGCGTGTTCGCGCCGTACACAATCATCCCGAGCAACGTCCTCTTCTTCGAGAAGGGTGCCCAGGGCCCCGTCTGGTTCTACGAGATCACGGCTCCGGAGGGCCGGAAGAACTACACCAAGACCAAGCCCATGCGCTTCGAGGAGTTCGCCGACTGCCAGGACTGGTGGGGTGGGCGCACCCGCGAGGGCCGGGTGGAGAACGAGCATGCCTGGGTGGTCCCCGTCCAGGAGATCGCGGCCTCGGGTCATAACCTCGACCTCCACAACCCGCACCGCCCCGACGATCTCGAGCACCGCTCCCCCCGCGAACTCGTGGCCGAGTTGATCGAGACCGAACGCGAGTTACTGGCGCTCTACGAGCAGTTGCAGCAGGAGATCGAGGAGTTCCGGCTGTGAAGGTGGAGTGGGTTCCCTTCCGGGAGTTGCTCGAGTTGAAGCGAGCTCCAATCACCGTGAACGCAGAGGAGAGCTACTCGCGTATCGGGATCTTCTCGTGGGGAAAGGGAATGCTGCGGCGTGAGCCGACACCCGGCGCCGGCATGGGCGGCATGCGCTATTTCACCTTTCCCATTCCTTCGCTCATCTTCAGCAATATACAGGCGTGGGAGGGCGCAGTCGCATTGGCGGGCCCAGAGGATGCTGACCACGTGTGCTCCAGTCGGTTCTACCCTTACGTGCCACGTGAGGGAGTCGATATCGAGCTCGCCTATTTGTACGAGTACTTCCGCAGTGCACCGGGCCGGGACGTCATGCGACGTTCGAGCCCGGGAACTCAAGTAAGGAACAAGGTCTTGAGTCGGTCGATGCTCGAGTCCTCACTCCTCCCCGTGCCCTCAAGGCGGGAGCAGACGCGAATCGCGGCCCACCTGTCATCCCTTGGAGTGGTCGCTTCAGCGTCGCGACACGTAGTGAGAATTGAGCCGGAGAGTCTCCTGACGAGGGCCGTCATGCACGTGGCCGCCGGCCAACCACAGCGCTCTCTCGGGGAGCTACTTCAGAGAAGCCGTCCCTGGATCCAACTGGATCAATCCAGCACATATCGTCCCATCGGAGTCCGTGGATTCGGTCGGGGCATGATCCGGTACCCGGAGACGGATGCCGACGCACTCTCGAAACTCCGGTACTTCGCCGTGAAGCCAGGCAGCTTGATCGTCAGCAACATCAAGGCTTGGGAAGGCGCTGTCTGTACCGCACGGGAGTCCGACGATGGACGTATCGGGAGTAGCCGCTTCCTCCAGTACACCGTGAAGGACCCAGCGGTGACGGTGGAGTGGATCGAGCGCTATCTCCTCACTCCTGAAGGAGTCGCCCTCCTCAGCGCGGCCTCGCCAGGCTCGGCGGACCGCAACCGCACACTGAGCATGGAGGGCTTCGAGCGCATCCTCATCCCGGTCCCGCCAATCGCAGCCCAACGGTCCATCGGGGCGTTGGCGAACACCGTGGCTCGCGCCGAGGCGGTCAAAGACCAGCGGGATGTACTGGCCGCCGCTCTACTCCCCGCCGCGCGGAACGAGATCTTCAACGCGATGCGGTGACGCTCCGCCAGGTCTGCTCCGTCACCACCACGTGGTCGAGCAGGCGCAGGCCCACTCCGGCCGCGGCGTCCCGGAGACGATCGGTTGCCGAGATGTCGGCCGCGCTGGGGGTCGGGTTGCCGCCGGGGTGGTTGTGCGCCACGGCGAAGGTGACGCCGTCGTACCGGAGGACCAGGGCGAGCACCTCACGCACCGGGACTGGGCAGGACCCCGCCTGACCCACCGCCACGGCCTCGACCCGGGTGAGCCGTTGCCCGCCGTCGGCCACGAGGACGAGGAGCCGCTCGGTCCGCTCGCGGCCGATGGCCGGCTGGGCCACCGCGGCGATGTCCGCGGAACTGGCGAGCCGCGCCCCCGCCCTCGCAGTCCCGAGCCGTGACGCGATCTCCACCGCGGCACTGAGCCGGCACGCCGTCGCGGGGCCCACCCCCATCGTCCTGATCAACTCGGCGGGAGTCGCCCGCGCCAGTCCGGCGAGGCCGCGCCACTCCGCGAGCAGACCGCTCGCCACGTCGACGGCGTTGCCGCCCACCCGACCGGACCCCACGAGGATTGCCACCAGCTCGGCATCGCTGAGCACGCGAGGTCCGTCACGCAGCAGTCGCTCGCGCGGAAGATCCTCGGGTGGCAGGCAGCGAAGCGGCAGTGCACTCATGTCGCTGAGTCTGCTGGCTTGACGCGCCGGGCGTCCGGCCTCTGCGGATTCCTGTGGACAGGCGAGCGGCCTAGGCTGGCCTGGTGACAACCTCGCTGATCCCCGGCCCGGTGGGGACCGGGCCGGACGCTGTCGCCGCGCTGTACGCAGTGCTGCGCCGGATGGTCGACGGCGAGAATGGCCCGTGCCTCCTGATGGCGGCCGACCCGTCGGCCGCCGCCCGCGTGACCGAGCCGCTCGACGGCGTCGACGTCGTGATCGCCACCTCCGGCTCGACCGACGGCCGCGGCCATCTCGTGGGCCTCTCGCTGGATGCCCTGATGGCGTCCGCCGCCGCCACCCATGAGCGACTGGGCGGGCCGGGGCAGTGGCTCACCTCGCTGCCCGTCCACCACGTGGCCGGGTTCCAGGTGGTGCTGCGCAGCGTGCTGGCCGGGATCCCGCCCATGGTGCACCACGGCCTCCTCGCGGACCGGGTGTCCCAACTCCGCGACGACGTCCCGCGGTACCTCTCGCTCGTGCCCACCCAGCTCGTGCGGGCCCTGGAGGAACCCGGGGCGCTGACCCGCTTCGACGCGATCCTCGTGGGCGGTGCCGCGCTCGCACCGGAGATTGCCGCCCGCGCCCGCGACGCCGGGGTGCGGGTGGTCACCACCTACGGCATGACGGAGACCGCGGGCGGCTGCGTGTATGACGGCGTCCCCCTCGACGGCGTCCGGGTACGGCTCGTGGACGGCCGGGTGCAGCTGGCGGGGCCGATGCTCGCGACCCGGTACGTGGACACCCCGGACCAGCCCTTCCTCGCCGACGACGGCGAGCGCTGGCTCACCACCGGGGACCTCGGCGAGTGGGCGGGCGGGCGGCTCCGCGTGCTCGGCCGGGCGGACGACGTCATCGTCTCCGGTGGCGCCAACGTGGTGCC
>DBPQ01000107.1:24599-44454 GCA_002304945.1 Actinomycetales bacterium UBA1416
CCGGTGCCGGACGTGACGTGGGGGCAGCTCGTGGTGGCCGTCGGACCGGTGGAGGCCTCGCTCGCCGAGGTGCGGGCCGCCACCGCGCACCTCGCGCCGGCGGAACGGCCCCGCGCGGTGGTGCACGCCCCCCTGGTCCACCGCGGTCCGGGCAAGGTGGACCGGCGCGCGATGGCCGCCGTCGCCGCCGCCGAGCTGGCCGCCGGGAGGGGCGAGCGGAAGGCGTGACGCCGCGCACTAGGATGATTCGCGGCTGAGGGAGGACCATGGCGAATCTGGCCGACTGGATCGAGGGCGCACGGCCCCGCACGCTGCCGGCTGCCCTGGCTCCGGTCATCCTGGGGACCGCGAGCGCGGCCGCTCTGGGATCGGCCTCGCTCCCCCTGGCGCTGCTGGCCGCTGGCGTGGCGCTCGCCCTCCAGGTGGGGGTCAACTACGCGAACGACTACTCCGACGGCGTGCGCGGCACCGACGAGGTCCGCACCGGACCTCCGCGACTCACCGGCGGCGGGCTGGTGGCCCCGCGGGTGGTCAAGGTGGCGGCGTTCGCGTCCTTCGGGGTCGCGGCCGTGCTCGGTCTCGTGCTCGTGGCCGTGAGCGGGACGTGGTGGCTGTTGCTCGCCGGGGCCGCCGCGGTGGTGGCGGCCTGGTTCTACACCGGCGGGAGGCGCCCGTACGGCTACATGGGGCTGGGCGAGGTGTTCGTGTTCGTGTTCTTCGGCCTCCTGGCGACGGCGGGGACCACGTACACCCAGGCGCTCGCCGTGGACGGGGCCACCTGGCTCGGGGCGAGCGGGATCGGTCTCATCGCGTGCGCGCTCCTCATGGTGAACAACATCCGGGACATCCCCACCGACTCCCAGGTGGGCAAGCACACCCTGGCCGTGCGGCTCGGGGAGTCGCGGGCACGCGCGGTGTTCGCCGCGATGGTGCTGCTGCCGCTCCTGCTCGGGGCGGCCGCCTGGTGGTGGTACCCGTGGGCCCTGCTGGTGCTGGCGCTGGCGCCGGTCGGAGTGGTGCTGGCGCGGCCCGTGCTGCGCGGGGAGCGCGGACTCGCCCTGATCCCGGTGCTCCGCAACACGGGGTTCTACGAGATCGCGTACGCGGTGGTGCTGGGGATCGGCCTGGTGCTGTAGGGCTCAGGCGGTGCGGGGCGACTGGCCTTCGTGTGCCTCGTCGCCGTGTGCCTCGTCCTCGTGCGCCCCATCCTCGTGCGCCTCGTCCTCACCCGGCAGCGGCGGAGCCGGGCGGCGCACCAGGTGCGCGAGGTCCGCGGCGGCCTTGTCGTGGAAGCGGGGCAGCACGATGAAGGCGACCAGGCCTGCCACGACGACGGCGACGATCCACAGCAGCGCGCCGCGCAGGCCGACGAGGTAGAGGATCGCGGCAGCCACGAGCAGGAGCGCGAGCCGGATGAGGGAGTAACGAACGAGGGCCACGCCAAAAGGATAGTTCGTCCGCCCTGCCGGTCTGGCGGCTACCGGCCCCGGCCTCCACGCACGGCGCACCGCACTTCCGTGGGACAAGGGGGAGGTACTTCCGCGGGAGGATGCCGTTTGGATGCGCGTTCCGCCGAGGGAGGACGGGCATGGCACTGCCCGTGACCGGCACGTACCCTTGTTCGCATGCTGCGCGTTTTTCCAGTGGTCCTCGGGGTCGCACTGATCGTCTACGCGTTCATCGACTGTGCCCGCACGGACGAGCGCCGCATCCCGCCGGGCCTGCCCAAGCCCGTCTGGCTCCTGCTGATCGCCCTCGTGCCCGTGATCGGCGCTGTCGCATGGTTGCTGATCTCCCGCTTGCCCAGCGACGGCACCTCCCGGAGGCGCCAGCAGCGGCCCCTCGCTCCCGATGACGACCCGGAGTTCCTCGCCAACCTCGACTGGGAGGCGCGCAAGGCCCACCACGAGCGGCTCCGCAGGGAGAAGGAGGAGCGGGAGGCGGGCGGAGAGCCCGACCCGGACTCACCGCACCACTAGTGCGCCGCCCAATGCGTCAGAACGCGTACCCGTGCTTGGTGGACAGCAGGAAGTTGACCACGAAGTAGTTGGCCATGATCGCGGCGAACCCGGCGATGACGAGGTAGGCGGCGCGGCGCCCGTCCCAGCCGCGGGTGGCGCGGGCGTGCAGGTAGGCGGCGTAGATGACCCAGATGACGAACGTCCACACCTCCTTGGCGTCCCACCCCCAGGCGCGCCCCCACGCGTGCTCGGCCCAGATGGCGCCGGCCACCAGGGTGAAGGTCCACAGCACGAAGCCGACGGCGGTGAACCGGTAGGAGAGCCTCTCGAGTTCCGCCGCGCCGGGCAGCCCGGAGAGGATGGCCACCCACCGGGAGTCCCCGGCCAGGTCCTTGGCCAGCTGGAGCACCGCGAGTACCGCGGCGAGCCCGAGGACCGCGATGGCCACGGTGGCCACCGAGACGTGGAGGTAGAGCCAGTAGTTGTCGAGGATCGGCTGGAGTCCCTCCGCCGCCACGTACAGCACCGCCACCGCCACGCCGAGCAGCAGGAGCACCGGCCCCACCACGAACGCGCCCAGGTAGCGCAGGTCGTGGCTGTGCGCGAGCCAGAGGTACAGGCCCACGGCCACGAAGGTGAAGGTGAGGGTGAACTCGTACATGTTGGACCACGGCACGTGACCGGCGGCCAGCGCCCGGCTCACCACCCCGATGCCGTGGAACGCCGCCCCGAGCAGGGTGGTGGACATGGCAATGCCCGCCGCGCGCCGTCGTCCCGGCGCAGGCACGGCGACGGCGCCGCCGTCGCCCGCCGTCCCACCCGTCCACACCCCGACGAGCGCGTGCTCCCGGATCACCCGGCCCTCGGAGTCGCGCCGGGCGCGCAGCGACGACAGGTCGATCGCGAAGGCGACCAGCGCGATGGTGTAGCTGGCCATGGCGGCGTACACCACGAGCAGGGAGAACTGGGAGAGGTCCGTCATGCGTCGTCCTTCGTGAGTTCCAGTGGACCGAGGACCTGGGCGAGGTCCGCGGCGAGGGACGCGTCCTCACCCCGGGCGAGGGCCGCCGCGTCCACCCGCGTGACGCCGTCCCGGGCGGCGCAGACCACCCAGAGGCGCCGTCGCGGGATGAACAACGATCCCATGAGACCGAGCATCGCCGCCACCGTTGTACCGAGGAGCCAGTCGAGGGAGGGGTCGTGGCGCAGGTCGAGGGCGGCGAAACGGGGCAGGTCCTCGAAGGTGACCGTGCCGAGTCCGTCCGGCAGCTCGGCGGTGGCGCCGGGGGTGAGGACCAGGAGGAGCGGGGCGCCGTCCGCCCCGGTGACCTGCTCCATGCGATCGGTCTGGAGCTGGTAGACGTTCTGCGGGATGCCGTCGTCGAGGCCGAGGTCCCCCCGCCACACCTGGAGCACGAGCAGGGGGTTGGCGGGATCGGGGTGGACGGAGCGGAGCGTGGCGCCGTCGTCGACGGCGGTGGGCAGCAGCTGCCCGGCGAGGCCAAGCTGGTCCCCGTCGGTGACGTCCGGGACCTTGACCACGCCGGTGGACGTGTAGACGTCGTCCTGCGGCAGGAACGGGACCGCGCCGGCGAACGCGACGTTCCCGGCGCCGTCGGTGACGCGGATGCGGGGGGCGTAGCCGTTGCCGGAGAGGTAGACGCGCGTCCCGGTGACCGTGAGGGGCTCGTTGGGCTCGATGACCTGGCGGAAGGGTGCCTGCCCGGGCTGGGTGACCAGCACCTCGGCCCCGAAGTACTGGGGCCGGCCGGTCTCGGAGAACCGGGACGTCATGCCCTCCAGGGTGAAGGTGAAGGGCTCGAGCTGCCGCTGGTCGACGAGCGTGCCGGACTCGAAGGAGTCGTAGTCCACGACCGAGTTGGCGAAGGACTCGCCCTCCACGACGATCGCCTGGCCACGGTAGGTGGCGAGCTGCCCGTACCCGAAGGCCAGGAGGATGCCCACGAGCGCCACGTGGAAGACCAGGTTCCCGGTCTCGCGCAGGTACCCGCGCTCGGCCGTGATGCCCGCGAAGGTGCGGCGCGCGCGGTACCGGCCGCGGAGCCGGCGCAGCACGGCGGCGTAGGCGTCCTCGACGTCGAGGGCGGTGGTGCCGGTGACGTGGACGGGGAAGCGGGTGAGCCGGCTGGGCACGCGGGGTGGGTCGGAGCGCAGGGCGCGCCAGTGGTCCCGGATGCGCGGGAGGATGCACCCGATCAGCGAGACGAACAGCAGGGTGTAGACCGCCATGAACCACGGCGAGGAGTACACCGAGAAGAAGCCGAGCGCGTCCAGCACGGCACCGGTGCGCGGGTTGTCGGTGAGGAAGCGGGCCACCGCCACGGGGTCCTGCGCCCGCTGGGGGAAGAAGGATCCCGGCACCGCGGCCACGGCGAGCAGGAGCAGCAGCATGAGCGCCACCCGCATCGAGGTGAGCTGGCGCCACGCCCACCGCAGCCAGACCACCGTCACACCACCGTGGTGTAGGAGGCGATCCAGCCCTGCATCCACCCGGTGAGGGATCCCCACAGTCCGGTGACCAGCAGCACGCCGACGAGGATGAGCAGCACGCCCCCGGCCTGCGAGATGGCCCTCCGGTGGCGTCGTACCACCTCGAGTGCGCGCGTGGAGCGGGTGAAGGCGACGGCGAGGACGATGAAGGGCACCCCGAGGCCGAGGCAGTAGGCCAGGGCGAGCACCGCGCCGCGGGCGGGGTCCGCTCCCCCGAAGGACAGGGTGAGGACGGCGGCGAGCGTGGGCCCGATGCAGGGGGACCAGCCGAGCCCGAACGTGACGCCCAGCAGCGGGGCGCCCCAGAGCCCGAACCGCGGACTCATGGTGATGCGGGTGTCCTTCTGGAGGAGCGGGATGTGGCCGACGAACGCGAGCCCCAGCACGATGACGAGCACGCCGAGCACCCGCATCACGATGTCCGCGTACCGCGCGAAGGCGGCGCCCGCAGCGGCGAACACGATCCCGAGCAGCACGAACACGGCGGTGAAGCCGAGCACGAACAGCACCGTGCCCCACAGGACGCGCCGGGTGTCCGGCCGGGCGTTCCGTGCCGCGCCCCGGCCACCCCCGCCCGCCATGCCACCGAGGTAGCCGACGTAGCCGGGCACGAGCGGCAGCACGCACGGGGAGACGAACGACGCCACGCCCGCGAGCAGCGCCACCCCGATGGCGACGACCATCGGGCCGGTGAGGACGCTGGACGTGAAGAACTCGACGACGTCGTTCACTCGGCCACCACGTCGTCGATCAGGCCGCGCAGGATGGTCGGGTCGGCCTGTCCGAGGATGCGGGCGGCCACCCGGCCCTCCCGGTCCAGCACCACCGTGGTCGGCATGGCCTGCAACGGGACGAGGCCCTGCATCGCGGCGACGCCGCGGGCGTCACGGTCCCACAGCGACGGGTAGGGCACGCCGAAGGTGCGTTCGAAGGCCTGGGCGGTGGCGGCGTCGTCGCGCGGGTTGACGCCCAGCAGGTGCACGTCGGGGTAGTCCTCGGCGATGGCGACGAGGTCGGGGGCCTCGGCCCGGCAGGGCGGGCACGAGGCGTACCAGAAGTTGACGACGACGACGTCGCCGCGCCAGTCCGCCAGGTCCACCGTGTCGCCGGCGAAGGTGGTGCCGGTGAGCTCGATGCCGCTCCCCCGCTCGCCGGCCCCCCACGTGGTGAAGGAACCGTCGCCGGCCTCGTAGCCGGCGCCCCCGTCGTCCGGCGCCCCGATGGAGGCGCAGCCGGCGAGCGGGGTGAGGGCGAGGGCGAGGGCCGCGGCGGCGCGGGCGAGGCGCCTCATCGGCCGGTCCCGGGCAGGAGGTCCGCGGCGGGCTCCCAGTAGGTGAGGGCGACCAGTCGGCGGCCGTCGAAGGTGAGGGTGGTGAGGGAGGCGAGCGCGCACTGGCGGTGCCGGGGATCGTGGGCGAGCGGCCGCCGTTCGAGGAAGAGGCGCGTCACCCAGATGGGGAGCTGGTGGGACACGGCGAGCACCTCGCCGCCGTCGGGCACGAGGTCGAGGGCGGCGCGCACCGCCCCGGTGACGCGGGTGACCTGCGCCTCGTAGGGCTCGCCCCAGGAGGGCCGGAGGGGGTTGAGGTACCGCACCCAGTACCGGGGGTGGGCGAGGCGCAGCCGGTGGGCGTTGACCGCGAGGCCCTCGAAGTCGTTCTCCGCCTCGACGAGCCGGTGGTCGGTGCCCAGGGGCACCCCGAACGTGCGGGCGATCGGCGCCGCGGTCTCCTGCGCGCGCTGGAGGGGGGAGGCGAGGACGGCACGGATGTCGTGCCCGCCGGCGTGGAGCACCTCGGCCACCCGGTCCGCCATGGCACGGCCGCGGTCCGAGAGGGTGAAGCCGGGCAGGCGGCCGTAGAGGACGCCCTCGGGGTTGTGGACCTCACCGTGGCGCATGAGGTGGACCGTCGAGAGTGCCATGGGCCCAGTCTCGCAGATCTCAGTCGCAGATCTCAGACGTCCCCGAGCTTCGCCATGATGGCACCGAGGGACTCGATCTCGGCCCGCGAGAGCCGGTCGAAGATCTGCTGACGGACGGACTCCACGTGGAGCGGGGCGGCGGTGCGCAGGAGCTCGTAGCCGGCGTCGGTGAGGCGGCAGTTCACGCCGCGGCGGTCGTCGGCGCAGGTGGAGCGGACCACGAGGCCACGGCGTTCCATGCGGGTGACGGTGTGCGTGAGGCGGGAGCGGGAGTTCACGAGGTCGTCCGCGAGGGTCGACATCCGTGCGGTGTGCTCGGGCTGCTCGGAGAGGACCACCATGACCTCGTACTCGTTGAGCGACAGCCCGTACCCGTCCATCAGGTCCCGTTCGAGCGCCTCACGCACCTCCATGGTGGCGCGCAGGTAGTTGCGCCAGACCACCTGGTCCTCCAGGGAGAGCCAGCGCGGCTCCTTGATCACGTCCATCTCCATGTCCTCCGTCACATCATGTCCCCTGCGCGCAGCCCTTGCATAGTTGATTGTTCAACTATATGGTGGGGGTGTTCCCAATCGCCAATCAGGAGGAGACCCTCATGATCCCCGCAGGTACCTACACCATCGAGCGCGAGCACTCCGAGCTCGGCTTCCAGGTCCGCCACGCCGGCATCGCCAAGGTGCGCGGCAAGTTCACCGAGTACGACGGCACCATCGTGGTGGCCGACGACGTCGCCCAGTCCTCCGCCGAGGTGACCATGCAGACCGCGTCGGTCTTCACCGGCTCCGAGGCGCGCGACAACCACCTGCGCTCCGCCGACTTCTTCGACGCCGAGGCCAACCCCACCATCACCTTCCGTTCCACCGAGGTGCGTCTCGACGGCGGTGAGGATCTCGCCCTCGCCGGCGACCTCACCATCAACGGCGTGACCCGCCCCGTCGAGCTCGAGGTGGAGTACAACGGTGCGGCCACCGACCCGTTCGGCAACCAGCGCATCGGCTTCGAGGCCAAGACCAGGGTCAACCGCAAGGACTTCGGCCTCACCTGGAACGCCGCCCTCGAGACCGGCGGCGTGCTCGTCTCCGACCAGGTGACCATCCTGCTCGACGTCTCCGCGGTCAAGCAGGCCTGAGCCGCCTCACCCTTCCGTCCGAACGGCGTGCCCCCCGGGCACGCCGTTCGGTGCGTCACAGGGCGCGCCGGAGCGTCTCCTCCTCCACGAACCAGCGCGCGATCACCCGGCCGTCCACCGTGACGACGGGGACGTCGTCCGAGTAGCGGGCACGCAGCGCCTCGTCCGCGTCGATGTCGACGACGGTCCACTCCTCGCAGACGGCCGCCACCACGGCCAACGCCTCCTCGCAGAGGTGGCATCCCTGGCGCGAGTACACGGTCACGCGTGCCATCGAAGTCCTCCCATGCGAAGGCCCGGCGCGACGGCCGGGCCTGTGCTCGCTACTTCTTGTTGCGGCGCTGGTGGCGAGTCTTGCGGAGCAGCTTGCGGTGCTTCTTCTTCGCCATGCGCTTGCGGCGCTTCTTGATGACAGAACCCATGGGGTGCCTTCCGGATCGAGGGGGGCGCGACGTCCCGCGCCCATGCGACAAGGAGTGAGTCTAGCCGTCCTCACCGATGGCGCGAGACTGCTCCCAGTCCGCCAGCCCCTCGGCGATCAGGTCCTCCACCGCCTTGGCCGGGACACGGAACGACCGGCCCATGCGGACGGCCGGCATCTGCCCGGAGTGCACCATGCGGTAGACGGTCATCCGCGAGACGCGCATCACGTCCGCCACCTCGGCGACGGTCAGGAAGCGCGGGGCCTCCTGGGGGCGATCAGACATTGCGTTCCATCCGGACGACACGCGTGCGCGCCACCGCGCACGACCAACGTTCGAATGCTCCCAGAAACTCAGGCGTCCCACAATTCACTTCGGCCCCAGATCTCATGCGAATTCGGGGACCTGCCCTCAGGCGGTGAGGGGATCGAGCCCGAGACAGGGGAAGGCGGCGTTGCGCGTGGCCATGATGGCGCGGTCGACGGCGTCCGCCGGGTCGTGCCCGGCGTGGAAGGGCCGCCACCGCACCGTGACGCCGTCGCCCATGGTCTCCGGCGCCGGCTGCCCGGTGAGCGCCCGGGCGCGCTGCCGCCACGCCTCCGGCGTCGGGGTGGCGGGGTCCAGCCCGACCCCGGCGACGACGGCCGCCACGTGCGTCCACACGCGCGGCACCACCGTGAGGTCGTACCCGCCCCCGCCGACGGCCAGCCAGCGTCCGGACGCGTGCGCGTCCGCGAGGCCCGCCAGCATCCGGGCCGCCTCCCGCTGCGCCTCGACGCTGATCGCGAGCCCACCGAGCGGGTCGGCGGCGTGGGTGTCGCAGCCGTGCTGCGTGACCAGCGCGAACGGGCGCACCTCGCGCAGCACCGGCTCGACGACGGCGTCGAGGCCCCGCAGCCAGCCGGCGTCCGTGACGTCCTCGGGGAGGGCGAGGTTCACGCTGTGGCCGCGGCCCGCGCCGCTGCCCGTCTCGGTGGGGTACCCGGTGTGCGGGAAGATGGACCGCGGGTGCTGGTGCACGGAGATGGTGGTCACGCGGTCGTCCGACTCGAAGATCTGCTGCACGCCGTCCCCGTGGTGCACGTCGAGATCCACGTAGACGACCGGGCCGTGCGCCCGCAACAGGGCGATCGCGACCGCGAGATCGTTGAACACGCAGAAGCCGGCCGCGGAGGACGCCACGGCGTGGTGCATGCCCCCGGCGGGAGAGAAGGCCCGCCGCGCCTGCCCCGACGCCAGCAGGCCCGCGGCCTCCGCGGCCGCCCCCGCCACCCGTGCGGCGGCGTCGAACATCCCGGGGAAGACGGGCGTGTCCGAATCCCCGAGGCCGAACCCCGGCTGGGGCTCTCCCGTCGCGCCGGCGCGCCGGACGGCGGCGAGGAGGGCGGGGTCGTGGACGAGCTCGAGCTCGGCGTCGGTGGCGAGGCGTGGGGCACGGACGTCGAGGTGCTCCAGGAGGCCGAGCTCCTCGGCGAGGCAGACGGTCAGCTCGAGGCGACGCGGGTCCATCGGGTGACCGGGGCCGAAGTGGTAGGCAAGGAGGCTCTCGCTCCACATCATCACCGGGCGCACGGGGGCAACGGTAGTACGTGTGGGCGCGGTCACGCCCACTCTGAGACGCTCGTCACCAATTGGGTTACGAAATCGTTATCGATAACGATTGACAGTGTGATGTCGCTCCCGTCAACGTCGAGCCACCATCAGTTCGATGACGATCAAGGGGTTCCACGATGATGAGGAAGACACGGGGCGCGGCGCTCGTCGCGCTCGGCGCGAGCTTCGCACTCCTCGCCGGTTGCGGCGGCGGAGACAGCACCGACGGCGGTACCACGGGCGCCGCCACGGGTGGCGCCACGGGTGGCGGCGAGGCCGTCGCGATGACCTTCTGGCACAACTCGACCACCGGCGAGGGCCGGCAGTACTGGGAGGACACGGTCGCCGACTTCGAGGCCGCCAACCCCGGCGTGACCATCGAGATCCAGGCGATCCAGAACGAGGACCTGGACGGCAAGCTCCAGACCGCACTCAACTCGGGCGACGCCCCGGACATCTTCATGCAACGCGGTGGCGGCAAGCTCGCGGACATGGTGGCGGCCGGCCAGGTCATGGACATCGCCGACATGATCGACGACGCCACGAAGACCGCCGTCGGCGAGGGCGCCTTCGGCGCCTACACGATCGACGGCGCCATCTACGCCATGCCCACCTCCATCCTCCCGGGCGGCATGTTCTACACCGAGTCCCTCTTCGAGGACGCCGGCATCGAGACACCGCCGGCCACCTTCGAGGAGATGAACGACGCCGTCGCCAAGCTCAAGGAGACCGGTGTCGAGCCCATCGCCCTCGGCGGCAAGGACGCGTGGCCGGCGGCGCACTGGTACTACTTCTTCGCGCTGCGGCAGTGCTCGCAGGAGGCGCTGGAGAACACGCTGGCCACCAAGGACTTCAGTGACGCCTGCTGGCTCCGCGCCGGCGAGAGCCTGGCGGACTTCGCGGCCACCGAACCGTTCAACCAGGGCTTCCTGACCACGTCCGCCCAGCAGGGCGCCGGTTCGTCCGCGGGCCTCGTCGCCAACTACCAGGCCGCCATGGAGCTCATGGGGGCGTGGAACACGGGCGTCATCCGCTCCCTCACCCCGGACCAGCAGGACCTCCCCGACCTCAACTGGTTCCCCTTCCCGGCCGTCGAGGGCGGCGAGGGTGACCCGAAGGCCATGATGGGTGGGGTCGACGGCTTCTCCTGCGCGGCCAGCGCACCCGCCGAGCAGTGCACCGCCTTCCTCAACTTCTTCATGCAGCAGGAGTACCAGGAGGGCTACGCCACCGCCTTCGGCACCATTCCCACGAGCCAGGAGGCGCAGGGCGTCGTCGAACTGAAGTCGATCAAGTCCATCCTCGAGGCCTACAACGAGGCCCCGTACGTGGTGCTGTGGCTCGACACCCACCTCGGCCAGAACGTCGGCAACGCGCTGAACGCCGGGGTCGTCGAGATGCTCGCCGGGAACGGCACGCCTGAGGGCATCATCCAGGCCGTCTCCGACGCGGCGGCCCGGGGCTAGTCCGACCATGAGCGAATCGCTGGCCATGAGGGCTCCCGGAGGGGACCTCTCAGGGGCTGGGGCCGGTGCGGAAGCACCGGCCCCAGCCGGCCGGCCCCGCCGCGGGGTCGACTGGCGCAAGCTCCTCGAGATCGCCGTCCTCGCCGGCCCCGGCATCCTGATCTTCCTGACCTTCGTCATCGTCCCCGTGGTGATGGCGGCCTACTACGGCTTCTACCGGTGGAACGGCTACGGCACCCCCACCGACTTCGTGTTCCTCGACAACTACCGCCTCATCCTCACCGACCAGAACTTCCGCGAGGCGCTCGGCCACAACTTCTTCATCGTGGTCGCCTCGCTCGTCCTCCAGGGCCCCGCCGCCGTCCTGATGGCGCTCATGCTCAACCAGAAGATGCGCGGCCGCTCCCTGATCCGCGTCCTCATCTTCGTCCCCTATGTGATCGCCGAGGTCATCGTGGGAACCGGCTGGAGCCTCATGCTCCAGACCACCGGCGCGGTCAACGACATGCTGGAGAAGCTGGGCCTGTCCGGCTGGGCCGTCGACTGGATCGCGGACCCGGACGTCGCCATCTGGTCCCTCATGGTGATCATCTCGTGGAAGTACATCGGCTTCGCCGTCATCCTCTTCCTCGCCGGCCTGCAGAGCATCCCGGAGGAGCTCTACGAGGCCGCCTCGATCGACGGCGCCTCCTACTGGCAGATGCAGTTCCGCATCACCCTGCCCCTCCTCGGCCCCACGATCCGGATCTGGGCGTTCCTCTCGATCATCGGCTCGCTCCAGCTCTTCGACCTCGTCTACATCATCTGGGGCCAGTACGTCTCCGACACCGCCGGAACCTCCACGATGGCCACCTACATGGTCACCTACGGCCGCAACGCCGGGGCCTTCGGCTACGGCAACGCCGTCGCGGTCGTGCTGTTCATCATCTCGCTCACCATCGCCCTGATCTACCAGCGCTACGTGCTGCGGCGGGACACCGAGGGCGCCCTCACGGAACGGAAGAAGTGATGACGACGACCGACGCTCCCCCGAGCCAGAAGCTCCGCAAGTCCTCGCGCCTCCACCGGGCCGGCTGGCACGCGTACGCGATCGCCTGGCTGTTCGTGGGGATCAACATCGCCCCGGTGGTCTACATCATCCTCGGGGGGTTCCGCACCAACTCCCAGATCACCACCGACCCGTCCGGCTTCCCGAATCCCTGGGAGGTCGAGAACTACCTCGCGGTCCTCCAGGCGGAGATCTTCTGGAAGCAGCTCTCCAACTCGGCGATCGCCGCGATCGCCACGACCATCGGCGTCGTCGTGCTCGGGGTCATGGCCAGCTACGTGGTGGCCCGGTACGACTTCAAGGGGCGCGGCGCCATGTACTCGCTGTTCGCCGCCGGCCTGATGTTCCCCATGACCGTGGCGATCACGCCGCTGTACATCATGGTGCGGAACCTGGGCCTCACCAACAGCCTGGGCGGCATCATCCTGCCGCAGATCGCCTTCGCCCTGCCCACCACCGTGATCATCCTCGTGCCGTTCCTGCGGGCCATCCCCAAGGAGCTCGAGGAGGCCGCGGCCATGGACGGCGCCGGCCGGCTCGGGTTCTTCTTCCGGATGGTGGTGCCGCTCTCGATCCCCGGCGTCATCACGGTGGGGATCCTCGCGTTCATCGCGAGCTGGAACGCCTACCTGCTCCCCCTTTTCATCCTGAACAACGAGATGCAGTACACCCTGCCGCTCGGGGTGCAGGCGTTCTCCTCCCAGTACTCGGTGGACACGGCGCGGGTGCTCGCCTTCACCTCGCTCTCGATGATCCCCGCCCTCGTCTTCTTCTCGCTGTTCGAGCGCCGCATCGTCGGCGGGCTGACCGGCGCCGTGAAGGGCTGACCCATGACATCCAGCACCCTGGCCCTCCCCGCCATGCCCGAGGTGTCGCCGCGCGTGCGCGCGCTGCACGCCTCGATGACCCTGGAGGAGAAGCTCGCCCAGATCGTCGGCTACTGGCTGGACCAGAACGGCGTCGTCGCCCCGATGCAGGGCGAGATGACCGCCGGCCACGAGGGGCCCGGTGCGCTCGCCCGCGCCACGGAGCACGGCCTCGGCCACTACACCCGGGTGTACGGCACCCGGCCCGTGGACCCGGCCGCGCGCGCCGCGTGGCTGTGGGAGGAGCAGCGCCGCCTGAGGCGCGAGACCCGGCTCGGCATCCCCGCCCTCGTCCACGAGGAGTGCCTCACGGGCCTCGCGGCCTGGCGGGCCGCCACATTCCCCACCCCGCTCGCCTGGGGCGCCGCGTTCGATCCCGGCCTGGTCGCCGAGATGGGCCGGGCCATCGGGGAGTCCATGCGCACCCTCGGGATCCACCAGGGCCTCGCCCCGGTGCTCGACGTCGTGCGCGACCCCCGCTGGGGCCGCGTGGACGAGTGCATCGCGGAGGACCCCTACGTGGTGGGGACGATCGGCACGGCGTACGTCCGCGGCCTGCAGGACGCGGGCATCCACGCCACCCTCAAGCACTTCGCGGGGTACTCCGCCTCCCGCGCGGGGCGGAACCACGCCCCGGTCTCCGCCGGCCCCCGCGAGCTCGCCGACGTGTTCCTCCCACCGTTCGAGATGGCGGTGGTCGAGGGCGGCGCCCGCTCCGTCATGAACTCCTACACGGACGTCGACGGCGTCCCCATGGCCGCCAGCCCGGAGTACCTCACCACCCTCCTCCGCGAGGAGTGGGGCTTCGACGGCGTCGTCGTGGCGGACTACTTCGCCGTCGCGTTCCTGGAGGTCATGCACGCCGTGGCGGCCGACCGTGCCGAGGCCGCCGCCCTGGCCCTGGAGGCGGGCATCGACGTCGAACTGCCGGTCGGGGACGCCTACCTCGAGCCGCTCGCGCAGGCCGTGCGGGCCGGGACCGTCCCGGAGGCCCTCGTGGACCGGGCCGTGCTGCGCGCGCTGGCGCAGAAGGAGGAGCTCGGGCTCCTCGATCCCGGCGCCTTCGAGGATGACCCGCCCACCGTCGTCGACCTCGACTCCCCCCGCCACCGCGCCATCGCCCGGCGCCTCGCCGAGGAGTCGGTGGTCCTCCTGTCCAACGACGGCGTCCTCCCCCTGCGGGGGTGGGACGCCCCGCCGTCCCGCCTCGCCGTCATCGGCCCGAACGCGGACCGCCCCGAGGCCCTCATGGGCTGCTACTCGTTCGTCAACCACGTGCTGCCGCGCCACCCGGACGTCCCGGCCGGCCTGGAGCTCCCGAGCGTCCTCGAGGCGCTCGCCGCCACCGGGGCCGACGTCGTGCACGCGAAGGGCTGCGACGTCGAGGGCCGGGACACGTCCGGGTTCGACGACGCCGTCGCCGCGGCCCGGGACGCGGCGCTCGCCGTCGTCGTCGTCGGGGACCAGGCCGGGCTGTTCGGCCGCGGCACCGTGGGCGAGGGCAACGACGCGGAGACGCTCGACCTGCCCGGGGTTCAGCGCGAGCTGGTCGAGGCCGTGGTCGCCACCGGCACCCCCGTGGTGATGGTGCTCCTCACCGGCCGCCCCTACGCCCTCGACTGGGCACTGGACGGCCCGACCCGGCCGGCGGCGGTGCTGCAGGCCTTCTTCCCGGGCGAGGAGGGCGGCCCGGCGATCGCCGGCGTCATCGAGGGCCGGGCGGCGCCGTCCGGCCGCCTGCCCGTCTCGCTGCCCCGCTCCGCCGGCGCGCAGCCGTACTCGTACCTGCACCCGCTCCTGGGCGGGCCGTCCGACGTCACCTCTGCGGACTCCACCCCCGTCCGCCCCTTCGGCTTCGGCCTGACGTACACGTCCTTCGCGTACTCCGGCCTCGCCGTCGACGCCGCGGCCCCGGCAGGCGGCGCCTTCACCGCCTCCGTGACGGTCACCAACACCGGGACGACGGTGGGGACCGATGTCGTCCAGCTCTACGGCCGGGACCCGGTCGCCTCGGTGACGCGCCCGGTCGTCCAGCTCCTCGGGTACCACCGGGTGACCCTCGAACCGGGCGCGAGCGCCCGGCTGACCTTCGACGTGCCCACCCAGCGGTTCGCCTTCGCCGACCGTTCGCTGCGCCGGATCGTCGAGCCGGGCGAGGTCGAGGTGTGGGTGGGCGCCCACGCCGGGGCCTCGGCCACAGGGAACGACGTGCAGGACTCCACCGGGGGAGTCATCGTCAACGAGCGCGCCGGTGACCGCCGGGAGCTCCCCGGCGGCGCCACCCCGCGCGCTCGCCTCGCGATCACGGGACCGGCCCACGCCGTGACCCCCCGGGATCGCCGGGTGGTGGAGGTGCAGATCCACTAGCCCTGCTCCGGACGGCGCGCATCAGTCGGTGCGCGCCGTCCGGCTGGGTAGATTGGAGACCTGCCCGACGAGGGGCACCGATCAGGAGCGGAGGAGGGCGATGAAACCCGAGTCCCTCCTGCAGAAGCTGCGCGACCGGATCGACGAGATCGCCGAACGCTCCCCCGCCCGGCTCGCCCTCCTCGTCTTCGCCTCCATCATCACGATGGTCACCGCACTCCTCTCCCTGCCGGTCGCCACCACCTCGGGGCAGCGCGCCCCCTTCGCCGACGCGCTCTTCACCGCCACCTCCGCCGTGTGCGTCACCGGACTCGTCACCGTGGACACCGCCACCTACTGGTCCGCGTTCGGCCAGTCGGTGATCCTCGTGGGCATCGCCATCGGCGGCCTGGGCGTCATGACGATCGCCTCGATCCTCGCCCTCGCGGTCTCCCGCCACATCGGCCTCACGCAGCGCATGCTGACCGCCACCGAGACCAAGACCAAGCTCGGGCAGGTCGGCTCCCTGGTCCGGACCGTCATCGCCACCTCCGTGGTGGTCGAGGGCGTCCTCGCCCTCGTCCTCATTCCCCGGTTCCTCA
Source organism: Actinomycetales bacterium UBA1416 (assembly GCA_002304945.1). Classification (GTDB taxonomy): domain Bacteria; phylum Actinomycetota; class Actinomycetes; order Actinomycetales; family Actinomycetaceae; genus UBA1383. The sequence continues at coordinate 40,467 of DBPQ01000107.1, forward strand.
CCCTCGGGGAGCCGTTCGGTGCCGCGGTCTGGCACGGCGTGTTCATGGCGCTGTCCATCTTCAACAACGCCGGCTTCGTGGTGCTGGAGGAGGGCCTGGTGCCCTACATCGGCGACTGGTGGATGGGCCTGCCCATCGTGATCGGCACCTTCCTCGGCGCCGTCGGCTTCCCGGTGCTGCTGAACATCCGGCACGCCTGGCGCACCCCGCGGCGCTGGACCCTCCACACCAAGCTGACCCTGACCACCTACACCGCGCTCACCGTCGGCACCTTCCTCCTGATCCCGGCGTTCGAGTGGACCAACCCGCGCACCTTCGGCCCCCTGCCCCTGGACGAGAAGATCCTCGCCGCCCTCGTCAACTCCGTGAACGCCCGGTCCTCCGGCCTCTCGACCGTGCCGATCTCGGACATGCGGGAGGCCACCTGGTTCCTGCAGGACGCGCTCATGTTCGTCGGCGGCGGCGTCGCCTCCACCGCCGGCGGCATCAAGGTCACCACCCTCGCGGTCCTGGTCCTCGCCATCATCGCGGAGGCACGCGGTGACCGGGACGTGGAGGTGTTCCGCCGGCGCATCCCGCCGGACACGGTCCGCCTCGCGGTGGCGGTCGCCTTCATCGGCTCCAGCCTCGTGGGCCTCTCGACCCTCGCCCTGCTCGAGATCACGGGGCTGCGGCTCGACGTGATCCTCTTCGAGGTGATCTCCGCGTTCGCCACCGTGGGCCTGTCCACCGGGATCACCCCGCACCTGCCGGACGCCGCGAAGTACGTGCTCGTGGCGCTCATGTTCGCGGGGCGCACGGGCACCATGACGGTGGCCGCCGCCCTCGCACTACGATCCTCTCGCAGGGTCATCCGTATGCCCGAAGAACGACCCTCCATCGGATAGGACGATCATGGCCGAACGTCGCGTCATCCACTCCACCCTCGTGATCGGGCTGGGCCGGTTCGGCTCGGCCGTCGCGATCACGCTCGACCGCATCGGGCGGGAGGTGCTCGCGGTCGAGTCCGACCCGCGGCTCGTCGAGCAGTGGTCCGGCCGGATCCCCATCGTGGAGGCCGACGCCGCCAACCCCGAGGCCCTCGAGCAGCTCGGGGCGGCGGAGTTCCACACCGCCGTCGTGGGCGTGGCCACCTCGCTGGAGGCCTCCGTGCTCATCACCGGCAACCTCGTGGACGTGGGCACCGAGCAGATCTGGGCCAAGGCCATCTCCGCGGAGCACGGCCGCATCCTGCGCCGCATCGGGGCGCACCACGTGGTCTACCCGGAGGCGGACGCCGGCCAGCGCGTGGCCCACATGGTGTCCGGGAAGATGCTCGACTACATCGAGATGGACGAGGGCTTCACGATCGTGAAGATGCGCCCGCCCCGCGAGACGCACGGCTTCACGGTGGGTGAGTCGGACATCCGCAAGAAGTACGGCATCACCGTCATCGGGGTGAAGGCCCCCGGCGAGCCATTCGAGTACGCCACCGAGGCCACCCGCATCAACGCCGACGACCTGCTCATCGTCTCCGGGGACACCACGCTGCTCGAGCGTTTCGCCATGCGCCCGTAGTCACGGCACGGTCACGCGGGCAGCCGGACGGTGGCGCGCAGGCCCCCGAGCCCGGACTCGTCGAGCACCACGTCCCCGCCGTGGTCGCGCGCGATCTCACGGGCGATCGCGAGCCCGAGCCCGCTCCCCCCGGCCTCCCGCTCGCGGGCGTCCTCCAGCCGGACGAAGCGCTCGAAGACGCGTTCGCGGTCCGCCGGCGGCACGCCGTCGCCGTCGTCCTCGACGACGACGCCCCCGTCCGCGACCGTCACCCGCACCCGGGCGTGGGCGTGCCGGGTCGCGTTCTCCACCAGGTTGCGCAGCACCTCCGGCTCGAGATCCGCGGCCAGCTCCCCGGCGGTCCACGCCCCGGGGTGGGCGCGCGCCACCTCCACGCTGGTCCGCAGTGCGGCGATGGGTGAGCGCAACTCGTGGGCGGCGTCCTCCACGAAGGCGCGCTGGCGGGCGGAGGCGTGCTCGAGCCGGTCGAGCATCTCGTTCAGGGTGCGGGCGAGCGCGCCGAGCTCGTCATCCGCCCGGGGGACGGGCAGCGACCCGGGGCCGCCCTCGCGGGCCACGTGCTCGGCGGCGCGGCGCAGCTCGTCCACGGGGTGCAGGGCACGGCCGAGGGCCAGCCAGATCGCCGCGGCGAGGAGGAGGGTGAGGGTGGGAACCACACCCATGAGGGAGGTGCCCGTCGGGGCGATGGCGGCCACCACGGTGGTGGCGGTGGTCTCCTCGGTGCTCGACTCGCTGCCGCAACTGGCCGCCATCCACCCCTTCCTGCTCACCCACCACTGGTTCGACTTCGCCGAGTTCCTGCGGATCGAGGTGGACTGGGGCGTGTTGGGATCGGGACTCGCGGTGCAGGCCGGCTGGTTCGCCGTGTTCGCCGCTCTCGCCTGGGGGCGGTTCACCACCGCCGACGTGACCTCCTGACCCTCCTACCCCACCGCGGCGATGCGGCACGTGAGTGCCACGGCCTGCCCGGGGGCGAGCACGTCCAGGTCCTCGCCGGAGTTGAAGGCGTCGGGCGGGCACGTCGTCGGCTCGACCGCGAGGGCCCGGCGCTCGAGCAGCTCACCGGTGTACAGGTGGGACCAGCGGGACGTCGAGGACAGCTCGACGCCGGCGCCGTCGTCGGCCAGGAGCCGCGCCGCCCACGGCCCGGCCATCCGGTAGGGGGCGTCGATGGTGACGCCGGCGAGGCGCCGCGGCTCGGTGAAGTCGTACTCGGTCCCCGCGGCTGACAGCCGGTCCGCCGGGAGGCCGCGCTCGTCCACGGGCAGCACCAGTTCGGGGGCGAAGGAGAGGGTGAGCTCGTCGATCGGACCACCGCCCACGGTCAGGTACGGGTGGAAGCCGAGGCCCACCGGGGCGGGTTCGGCGCCGTCGTTGACCGCGGAGATCGTCCAGTCGAGGCCGTCGGCGGTGAGGGCATAGCGCACCTCCAGCCCGAGGCCGAAGGGGTAGCCCGGCTGGGCGGCCAGCGTGGCGTGCAGGCTCACCAGGCCGGGCGCCAGGGTGCCGGCGTCCCACTCCAGCCAGGACACCAGCCCGTGGAGGGCGTTGCCGGTGGCGACCTCGGTGATCGGTACCTGCAGCGCCACGCCCTCCCGGGTCCAGCGGCCGTCGCGGATCCGGTTGGGCCAGGGCGCGAGGACCTTGCCCTCGTAGGCGCGGGGCAGGGCACCGACCTCGAGGGGGTGGACCAGGTCGCGGCCCCGCCAGGTGAGGGAGGCCAGGGTGGCGCCCACGGTGGTCACGGTCGCGCGGTAGTCGCCGGCCTCCAGGTGGAGGAGCCGGCCGTTCGGGGTGATCATCGTTCCACCCAGAGGTCGCGGCGGTCGGCGTAGGCCTCGCGCACCTGCGGGGTCGCGGGTGCGGAGCGCACCGCGGTGGCGCTGGTCTCCCAGGTGGGGAGGGTGCCGGTGAGCACCCACGCGGCCTGGCGGGCGGCGCCGTCGGCCACGTACTCACCGGGTTCGGGCAGGAGCACGTCCCGGCCGAGGACCGCCGGCGCGATCTCCTGGACGGCCCGGGCGCGCGCGCCGCCGCCGATGAGGCGCACCCGCTCCACGGGGACGCCCTGGGCGACGAACGCCTCCAGCCCGTCGGCGAGGCCGCACAGCAGGCCCTCCACGCTGGCGCGGGCGAGGTTCTCGCGTGTCAGGTTGCTCATCGTCATGCCGAGGACGGACCCGGTGGCGTGCGGCAGGTTCGGCGTGCGCTCGCCCTGGTAGTACGGCACGAGGGTGAGGCCGCCGGCGCCGGGTTCGGCGGCGAGCGCGAGCGAGTCGTACTCGGCGAAGTCGACGGCGAGCAGTCCGCGCATCACGTCCATGGTCTGCGAGCCGTTGAGCGTGACGGCCAGCGGCAGGAACCTGCCCGTGGCGTCCGCGAACCCGGTGAGCGTGCCCGTCGGGTCGGCCACCGGGGTGTCGGTGACGGC
>DBPQ01000107.1:44483-44800 GCA_002304945.1 Actinomycetales bacterium UBA1416
GCCCAGCGCCGCGCCGGCGTTGTCGCCGCAGCCGGGCCCGAGGACGATGCCGTCGGGGGTGGTGCCGGCACGCTCGTCCGGCCCCAGCACCCGGGGCAGCACCACCGCGGAGGCGTCCCGCCGCAGCGCGAGGTCGAGGAGGGCGCGGTCGTACACGCCGCCCGCGGTGTCGAAGTACCCGGTGCCCGACGCGTCGGAGCGGTCCGTGGCGAGGTCCTCGAGCCGGCCCGTGCCGAGCAGCCGCCACGTCAGCCAGTCGTGCGGCAGCGCGACGGCGGCCACGCGGGCCGCGTTGTCGGGCTCGGCGTCCGCGAGCC